>JAHHQS010000023.1 GCA_020026285.1 Parabacteroides sp.
AGCAAGTATATAATTTGTTTAATTCGTCATTAAAAAATAAAATATATCTGTATGCGTGAAAACTTGAAATATACTTTATCTTTTATGATATAGAATTTATCTGAGTCTGTTTTTATTTTTTTATGATACAAATTTCTTGTGACTGTTATTTATTGGAAATCATTATAAAATGTGCTGAAATAACAAGGTCAAGGCTTTTGTCTGAAAGCTTTGACCTTGTCTCAAAAAGCTTAAAGCTTTTATGTAATAAAAATATCTCTTTTTTATTCTTCCTAGACCTTTTTATTGAAGTAAAAAGTTTATCTTATTTTAGACAGAAACTTTTCACGATCAACGATAAATCTGATATGTTTCCCTTCACCGATTGTTCCTTTTGAATCGACTGCAACAACAGAAAAAGTTAATTTTCTTCCGTCCACTTCTTCCAGAGTAGCAGTTGCAGAGATGTTTTCTCCCATACCAGATGGTCGGGAGTGAGAAATTTCAAGAAGAGATCCTACTGTTGTTGAACTTTCAGGTAATTCAGGTGCAACAGCATTCATGGCTGCGTTTTCCATTAATGCGGCCATTGCAGGAGTTGCAAAAACTTCTAAATCACCGGAGCCCATTGTTCTGGCGATGTTCTCGACACAAACCACAGTTTTACTTGTATATGTTAATCCTTTTTCCATGTTGTTTATTATAAATTAAAAATACGCTCTTGTTGTTCAATAATTATTTAAGTGACTTGCAAAGATAATTATATTTATTTTCTACATCGATAGTTCTGAAAGTAATACTCTTTACGGATAAATGGAAACGAATGAATCTTTAAAGATTTTAAAGTTCAATGGATTCTCCTTCACGGCTGATACTCCAGAAAGGTATATGGAGCTGATCGGTAAATTCTTTCATTCTTGCTGCAGATTCAAATCCGCTTGCAGCAAAGTGCATCGGTACGAATAATCCAACTTTGAATTTCTGAATGAATTGCCTTCCTCCTCTGGTATATCCATTTCCGATTCGACCATCGACAGGGAACATGACAAGATCAAAGTTCGATGTTATTTTTTCAATATCTTTCAATTCTCCCAAATAACGCTTTTCTTCTTTCAAAGGATCTATCATGGCATTAAATTCAGCGCTGTATATCATGCCTCCCTCATAATCTTCCGTAAGAAAGCGGGCATACCAGTTATTTAGGTCTCCGGCATGAAAGATTGTTTTCTGATCAACTTCTACAATCCATGAAACACCACTATCTGTGCTTCCGGCTGCCGTGACTTTTATCAGATTATCCTGCCAGAAACCACCCTTGGCAAGCCATACATCTGCATCGTTTTTCTGTGCACGTCGTTTCTTGAGAATATCTTTAGATAATATATATGTGATATCGTCTTTTGTTTCTTTCCATGAGAAAATTTCCTTGGTGAAATGATCCTGATGAAAATGACTGGAAAACACATATATTGGTTTGTCTGTATTCAAGAATTTCGTCATCTTATCGGTTGGATCCATCCAATAGTCGAATACCAGAATACATTTGGACGTTTCCAATACAAATCCGCTATGAAATAGATAAGTCAGTTCCATATATAATGAAAATAAGATAATTCATGTTTGTTTGTCAGGACGGCAAAAATAGAAATTCCATTTGATTTTTAAACCACATTTAAGGTTTTCTGACAAATCTGAACCGTTATTTACTCTTATTCCGTATATTTGCGAGTTAAATAAACAAAATAATGAAAGAAGAATGGTTCCCGTTGGTGAACGAGGAGGGTGAAACAATAGGAAAGGCAACTAGACGAGAATGTCATAGTGGTAGTAAATTGTTACATGCTGTAGTTCATTTACATATTTTTAATAGGCAAGGAGATATTTATCTTCAGAAACGGTCAATGAATAAGGATATTCAGCCAGGAAAGTGGGATACAGCTGTAGGTGGTCATATTGATTATGGTGAAACAGTAGAAGTTGCATTGAGAAGAGAAGTTCGTGAAGAACTAGGCATTACGGAGTTTGAACCGGAATTTCTGATGCGATATGTGTTTGAATCGGCTATTGAAAAAGAACTTGTAAATACTTTTCGTACTATATACGAAGGACCTTTCCATCCCGACATGGTGGAAGTGGTTGAAGGCCGTTTCTGGTCGATGAAAGAAATTGACGAAAATATGGGAAAGGGTGTGTTTACTCCTAATTTTGAAAGTGAATTCAGAAAAATACAATTATTGAATAAGTAAAAATCAAATTAAATAACATTTAAACAAACGTGTTTATGAAAACAAAACATTGTATTGCTTTTGCAGCATTGGCTGTTGCAGCTCTTTCTGGTTGTGCCGGAAGCGGACAGCAGGAAGCAAAATTAAGTACAGGTATTGATTTGGCTAATTTGGATACAACCGCCGTTGCAGGACAGGACTTTTTCCGTTTTGCTTGTGGTGGCTTTAATGACAAACATCCATTGACTGCCGAATATTCTCGCTTCGGAGCATTTGAAATGCTTATGGAAGAAAACCAAAAACAGATTAAGGGTTTGATTGAAAGCCTGGCTGCTGATCAGAATACTCAGAGCGAAGCTGGCAAGAAAGTTGGTAACTTGTATAAATTGGCGATGGATAGCGTGAAACTGAACAAGGATGGTATTGCTCCAATCAAACCAATGCTTGATAAGATTGCTGCTATTTCAAATAAAGATCAGATTATTCCGATGAAGGTTGAATTATCAAACATCGGTGTTGGTACTTATTTCAGCAGTTATGTTTATGCTGATCCGAAGAATAGTGATCTGAATATTTTCCAGATGGGACAAGGTGGTATCAACCTGGGTGAAAGAGAATATTATTTGGATAATGATGAAGCAACAGTAGCCATTCGTGAACAGTACAAAAAATACATTACTAAATTATTTACTTTAGCTGGCTTTTCTGAAGCAGATGCAGACAAGAAGATGAATGATGTAATGGAAGTGGAAACTGCGATAGCAAAAGCTTCTTTGAGTGCAGTTGAACTTCGTGATCCGGAAGCCAACTACCATAAAATGTCGTATGCAGAATTGCAGAAGACAATTTCAGGAATCGATTGGGATGTTTATTTGAAAGGTTTGGGTATTTCTGGTGTGAATGAATTGAATGTCGGTCAGATCAAACCTATTCAGGAAGTGGCTAGATTGATTGAATCAATGCCTCTTTCTCGTCACATATCTTATTTGCAGTATAATGTAATTGATGCTGCTGCAAGTTATATGAGTGACGATTTTGTTTCTGCTCGTTTTGATTTTTATGGAAAAGTAATGTCTGGTCGTCAGGCAAATCAGCCGCGTTGGAAACGTGCAGTAAATACTGTTAACGGAGTTTTGGGTGAATTGGTTGGGCAGATGTATGTGGAAAAGTATTTTCCACCTGCAGCTAAAGAACGTATGGTTGCTTTAGTTAAGAATCTTCAGACAGCTTTAGGCGAACGTATAAAAGCACAGGAGTGGATGAGTGAAGAAACAAAAGCAAAAGCGTTGGATAAATTGGCTAATTTCCATGTTAAAGTTGGATATCCTGATAAATGGAAAGATTATTCAGCTCTTTCTATCGAAAATGATTCTTATTGGGCAAATATCTGTCGTGCTTCTAAATGGGCTAACGATGATATGTATGGTCGCTTGGGCAAACCTGTTGATAAAGACGAATGGCTGATGAGTCCTCAGACTGTAAATGCATATTATAATCCAACAACAAACGAAATCTGTTTCCCTGCTGCAATTCTTCAGTATCCGTTCTTTGATATGAATGCAGATGATGCATTTAATTATGGAGCTATCGGTGTGGTTATCGGTCATGAAATGACTCACGGATTTGATGATCAGGGACGTCGCTACGACAAGAATGGCAATATGAAAGACTGGTGGGCTGAAAGCGATGCAAAAGCCTTTAAAGAACGTACTCAGGTAATGGTCGATTTCTTTAATAAGATTGAAGTCCTTCCGGGATTGTTCGGTAACGGTCAGCTTACATTAGGTGAAAATATCGCAGACCACGGAGGTTTGAATGTATCTTTCACAGCATATAAGAATGCAACAAAGAATGCTCCTTTGGCTGACGCTCAAGGGTTCACAGCTGATCAACGTTTCTTCCTGGCTTATGCTGCATTATGGGCTGGTAATGTCCGTGATGAAGAAATCCGTTCACGTACTAAGTCAGATCCTCACTCTTTAGGAGAATGGCGTGTAAATGGAGCTCTTCCTCATATTGCTGCATGGTATGAAGCTTTTGGTATTACTCCGGAAGATCCATTGTATGTTGCACCTGAAAAACGTGTGAATATCTGGTAATTTCAGAAAAAATATACATACTGATATTTAAAAGGGCATGTCCGTAAAGACATGCCTTTTTTTGTGTTTTTTTTCTTTTGTAAAAAGAAATTGTATGAAATCGGATTTTGAAAAATAGAAAATAGATTAATCCACTCAAAATGAATGTTAAAGTCTTATGTTTTGATGCTTGATAATTTACAATCCGTTATATTTGTAAAATAAATAACTATACATCTTATTGTATTTTAATTTGATCAATTAAACTTAAAAGAATCAGTTCAGTCTAAGTAGTAACAGGTAAAAATAATAGGAGGAAAAAATATGAAACCTAAGAAATTTACATCCTTGATGGTGATGCTTCTGTTAGCATTTAGCGTGGCAGGGCAGGAACAATTCTTCGATGATGTGTATTATTCTTCCAGTAAGTCAAAGTCTAAGGCTGCTGTAGAGAAACGCACAACAAAAGAAGAACCGAGAAAAGTTGATATGGATGCTGAACCTAAAGAGACGGTTTTGCCTCGTAATTCAAAAAGTGCATCAATACAAGATGAACGTGATATAGATGAATACAATCGTCGTTATTCCGGATATAATGAAGAAGAAAATGTGGAAAAAGAGGTTGCACAGGAACCTGTGAAGAAAAAGGTAACAGTGGAACCTGATCGTCGTTCTGATCTGGAATATAGTGAACGCATAGTTCGTTATCATTCACCAAGTAAAATATCAATAGTCGGTGCAGATGAGGTGAATCTGTACATGGATGATGGATATTATGCTTATGATTATGGTACAGATTATGTGAATGGTTCTGCTAATGTATCAATAAATGTGAATTTGGGTTCGCCTTGGTCTAGCTGGGGCTGGTATGGCGGATATTATGATCCATGGTATTATTACAATCCTTGGAGATATTATAGTTCTTGGTGGTATCGTCCTTATTATTGGGGCGGCTGGTATGCTGGTTTCTATGATCCATGGTACGATCCCTGGTATCATCCAGGATGGGGTGGCTACTATTGTGGCTATTATGGCGGATACTATGGAGGCTATTATGGTGGTTATTATCCTTACTATGCTAATAATTACAGCAATGGCCGTTCAGCTTATGGCCGTTCAAGTGGCTATTCAGCAAGTAGCAGTAGTTTGAGAAGTTCTGGCAGATCTTCATCAGGACGTAATTCCAGTTATGCTAGTTCATCTGCTTCATCAGGAAGAGGTTCCGGCCGTTATTCATCAGGAAACTCATCTTCTTTAAGAGGCAGTTCTGTTAGTGGTCGTTCAAGTGGCCGTTATTCAAGTTCTAATTCCGGCTCAGTTGGAAGAGGTTCTTCAAGCAGTTCTGGATATAGCCGTGGTAGCGGAAGAAGCAGCTCAAGATTGTCATCTTCTTCAAGAGTTCATACTCGTATGAATGAAGGAACAAGTTCTTCTCGTTATTCATCAGGACGTAGCAGTTATTCATCAGGACGTAACTCAGGTAGTTATAATCGTAGAAATTCAATAAGTACGCCAACACATCGCTCTTCTCGATCTTACAGCGCTCCTTCTAATTATGGAAGCAGTCGTTCAAGCGGTTCATTCAGTAGAGGTGGTGGCAGCTTTGGTGGTGGTCGCTCAAGTGGCGGAAGTTACAGTGGCGGCGGCCGTTCTAGTGGAAGAGGTAGATAATATAAATGTTGAAAGTTAGAACAATGAAGAAAGTATTGACAATAGCATCAGTTTTGGTGCTTAATATAGGTGGAGCTTTTTCACAGGGTATTACAGATGCATATAAACTTGTGCCAAATGGGGACTTGCATGGAACGGCACGTAGCCTGGGTATGGCTGGCGCTTTTGGCGCTTTAGGTGGAGATATATCTGTGTTGAATAATAATCCGGCAGGTTTAGCTGTTTATAGAAGTTCGGAGTTTGCAGCAACAATTGATGTAACAACAATGTCTTCAAAGGCAAATTGGAATGGTCAGGGTAAAACAACTGACAAGACTAATTTTAATTTTGACAACATTGCTTATGTATCTTATTTCCCAACAGGAAATGATGAAGGTCTGCTCAGTTGGAATGTGGGATTCTCTTATAATCGATTAAAGAGTTTTAATCGAAATTATTCAATGGCAGCCACTGGTGCAAACGGAGCTTCGTTAGCTGATTATATTGCTTCTCGTGCAAATGTAGGAAAGCTGACACCGAATGATTTGGATTTCCGTTTTGATGGAGATAATGTAACTTATAATCCATACGATACTCAGAGTGACTGGCTTTCAGTATTGGCAAATGATGCTGGTTTCTTGAATTATGGGGAAAAAGGATATGAGTCTTCTTTAAAAACAATAAATGGGACACCTTATGAACGTTCTTATACTGAATTGAATGTGAATGAATCTGGTGCGGTCGATCAATATACATTAGGTTTCGGAACCAATATTTCAGATCGTTTCTTGTTAGGCGCTTCTTTTTCTGTAACAGATATGAAGTATGATTTGTATTCCTATTATGCAGAAGATTATGAAGCTCATAAAAAAAGTTATATAGAACTGGAAAATGGTTTGACTACAAAGGGAACTGGATTTGGAGTAAATGTCGGTGCAATAATCCGTCCAGTCGATTATCTGCGTTTTGGTATTGCTTATAATTCTCCAACCTGGTATAAGCTGACAGATTATTATTACGCAGAAGGAAGTTCGGACATAGAATCTTTACCTGATCAGTATAAAGCTAATTCTCCTGAAAATGCGATGACAAAATATAAATTCAGAACTCCTGATAAATGGATTTTTAGTGCTGCCGCAATTATTGGACAAACAGCTTTGGTTAGTTTGGATTATGAAATGATGAACTATCGTAGAACATTCCTTTCAGATGAATTTGGAGTTTCTAATGGTCCGACAAATGATGGTTTAGATCAGTTGTATGGCGTTTCAAATACAATCAAGTTTGGTACAGAAATAAAAGTTACACCACAGTTCGCTGTCAGAGCTGGCGTCGCTTGGTCCGGAACAGGAATGAAAAATGATTTGACAAGTGGAAACAGGGAAGTTGTTACTGTAGGAACTTTGCCTCATTATACATTAAGAGATGATATCATGAACTATTCGGTTGGTTTTGGATATCGTTTTACTCCACAGTTCTATGCAGATATCGCATGCGTTGTTAAGTCGTTCAAAGATAAAGCATATTCTTTCTCTACAGTTTATTCAGATGCAGGAGGGGTATTGACACAATCAAATCCGGCGTCATTAAAGAATACATCCACTCGAGTTGCTTTAACTTTGGGATATAAGTTTTGAACAATAAAATAAAGGTTTTGTCCTTAAAAAGCCCTTGTTCGTACAATTTGTATGGAACAAGGGCTTTTTGTTTTCGAAAAGTTTGGAATAATCAAAATTATTATCTTTTTTTGTAAAAAATAACATGAAGTTAAACATTAAAATCCTACTGCCTATAGCATAACGTTACTCTAAGAATTAAAAAAATATTAGTAATGGTCAGACTAGAAACGATGACAGATGAAGAACTTGTCATCCTTTATGCTGGAGGTAATAACTCTGCTTTTGACGTTTTGTTGAATCGTTATAAAAGTAGTATATATTCCTATATATTCTTTATTGTACATAACAACGAACTGACAGATGATCTTTTTCAGGAAACATTTGTCAAGGTAATTATGACTATAAAACAAGGTCGTTATACAGAAACTGGAAAATTCAAAGCCTGGATAACAAGGATTGCCCATAATCTAATTATCGATTATTATCGTCAGGAAAAGAATGAAAATACAATCTCTAATGATGAGATGGAAGTAGATTTGCTGAATGATATAAAATTGTGCGATAGTACAATTGAAGATCAATTAGTAAAGTATCAGATTTTGGAAGATATCCGCAAACTTTTAAAATCACTGCCGGAAAATCAGCGCGAAGTATTGGAAATGAGATTTTACCAAGATTTAAGTTTCAAGGAAATTGCTGATTTAACAGGAGTTAGTATCAATACTGCTTTGGGTAGAATGCGTTATGCAATCTTGAATTTGCGTCGTTTGGCAGAAGAGCATCATATAGAATTGTCATTGACATAGAAAAAAAATAGAAGAAAGAGGAAATTTATTTATTTAAATATAAAATAAAATCATAGCTGCTTCGTTATTAAATTGTAAACAATAAAGCGAATGCCTATGAAGAAAGTTTCTACTTTTAGAATTTCAAAATTGAGTGCCCGGATTAAGATGCATGAAGCTGATTCTTTTCAGGAAGCGGGACCATCTAACCAGTCGTTAGATTTTTTACGTCAGTTCGCTCGCTCTTATCATGCAGAATCAAGTTTAAATACAAATATTTGTGGCTACGTTTTGAATTAATGAGACAAAAGAGAATACATTCATTTGTATTCTCTTTTTTTTGTATCTTTGTCTAAAATTACCAAATATTATGAATCATTTAATAGCTCCTTCATTGTTGGCTGCTGATTTTATGAATTTGCAGCGTGATGTAGAATTAATTAATAATAGTGAAGCTGATTGGTTACATCTGGATGTTATGGACGGTGTGTTTGTTCCGAACATTTCTTTTGGTTTCCCAGTTTTAAATGCATTAAAGAAAGTCTGTAAAAAACCTTTAGATGTACATTTAATGATTGTTGAGCCTCAAAAGTTTATAAAAGAGGTTGCTGCAACCGGCGCTTATTTAATGAATGTGCATTATGAAGCTTGTACCCATCTTCATCGTACAATTGCGGCAATCAAAGAAGCCGGGATGAAGGCTGGTGTAACATTAAATCCTCATACTCCTGTCTGTTTGTTGGAAGATATTATCCAGGATTTGGATTTAGTAATGTTGATGTCGGTTAATCCGGGATTTGGTGGACAGAAATTTATAGAACATTCTGTGGAAAAAACAGCTCAGTTGCGACAAATGATTGATCGAAAAGGATTGAAGACCTTGATACAGATTGATGGTGGCGTCAACTTGGAAACAGGAAAACGTCTGGTAGATGCAGGTGCCGATGTTTTGGTAGCAGGAAGTTTCGTCTTTAAAGCATCTGATCCAAAAGAAATTATTAAAGAGCTGAAAAAACTTTAATATATTATTACATATCAAAACCTATAGCTATGACAAAGGATTTAAGGAAGCGGCCTTTTGTCAGGCCGCTTTTTTTATGGATATTGGGAATTTGTATATCTGTCTATATTCCATTTGATATAACATTTATTACTTTATCAACTGGAGCAGTTCTTTTAGTGTTGGGTATTTACTTCTTTGTCCCTTCCGTAGATCATCAGTATGATAACAGATGGATTTGGGGAGGCTGTTTTTCAATCCTTTTTTTAGCTTTATCTTGTGCCTATGTTTATTATCGGCTACGGTTAGACGGTTTAGAAGACATCCCGGAATGGCAGGGATATTTCAAAGTTTTACAACTGAATTTGGTGAAGACTTTTGATTCTTTGGATTTACAGAAGTGGGAGAGAGAGATTCTTTCAACTATCACTTTTGGATTTCGAGAAAATTTAGATAGTACTGTTCGACACTGCTTTTCATTGGCTGGAGCTGCACATATTCTGGCTGTGAGTGGCTTTCATGTCGGTGTCGTTTATTCCTTTTTTAGGATTTGTCTTTCTATTATACCAGCAAGGAAAACAGAACTGATATTCTTTAAAAATCTATGTCTGTTATTATTGATCTGGACTTTTGTGTCATTAACCGGCTTGGCTGCTTCTGCTGTTCGTGCGGCTTTCATGCTTTCTTTATATATAATAGGTAAAACACTTCGAAGAAAAACAGACTCTTATAATACATGGTGTGCCGCTGCTTTCTGTATGCTTGTGTACAATCCATTTTATTTGTTCGATTTAGGATTTGAATTAAGTTTTCTCGCGGTACTATCCATATTATTTTTTTTCCCTCGTATAAATTCTGTTTTTAAATTAAAGAATCCTTTGATACGTATACCATGGAGTTGGTTTTCAATAAGTATAGCTGCTCAAATAGGAACATTGCCTCTTTGTCTATATTATTGGGGAGAAGTTTCGTCTGTTGCTTTACTGTCAGCGCTTCCGGTTACAATTCTCTCGATATTGATAATTCCTTTGGGATTATTATGGGCAGTGACCATGTTTATGGGTTTTCATATGGAATCTCTAAAAATAATATTGGAATTATTAATGAAATGTTTTTGTGATTTTGTAAATCGGATGGGGCAGATAGAACCATTGAATACATTTGTACCATTTACAGCGGTAATGTTACTTTTGGTATATCTGTTTTTATTATTCTTATGTTTCTTTATCATGAAAAAACAAATAAAATATCTGCTCATATCGATTAATTTCTTTTTTCTCTTTTCTTTAGCAATGCTTATTGAACGATTCTGTTAAGATATTATCAGAAAAAAATGTACCTTTGCAACGATTAATAATGTGGATTTTATGATAACTAAAATCATTTCAGAAGATAAAATTCAAAAAGCTAAAAAATACGTCGAAAAGGGCGATAAGTTTGTTATAGTTTCTCATGTCTCTCCAGATGGAGATGCATTAGGTTCTTCTCTCGGATTATATCATTTTTTGAATGCATGCGGTAAAAAGCAGGTGACAATAATCGTTCCTAACCAGTTCCCTTTGTTTTACAGATGGATGCCAGGAGCTAAAGATATTATTCGATATGATGAGTATCAGGAATTTGCAGATCAGTTGTTGAATGATGCTGATGTCGTATTTTGCCTTGACTTTAACGAACCCAAAAGAGTTGAGAAAATGGCTGATGCATTACTGGCTTCTCCGGGAAGGAAGGTGATGATAGACCATCATTTAAATCCAGCCGATTTTTGTCGTGTAACTATTTCTGATCCGAATGTTTCGTCTGCTAGTGAATTAGTCTTTCGATTCATTTGTCAGATGGGAATGTTTGATCTGGTTACAAAAGAATCTGCCGTTTGTATATATACGGGAATGATGACGGATACAGGAGCTTTTACCTATAATTCCAATCAGCCTGAAATTTATTCAATCATTAGTGAATTAATTCGTAAGGGAATAGATAAGGATGACATTTATAGAAAAGTGAATCAGGTATATTCTGAATATCGTTTGCGTTTGATGGGGTATGTCTTGTATGAAAAGATGAAAGTTTACGCAGATAAGAATTCTGCATTAATATCTTTATCTTCAAAGGAACTGGATGATTTTCATTATGTATCAGGCGATACGGAAGGTTTTGTAAATATGCCGTTAAGTATCGAAGGTGTTTGTTTCAGTGCTTTCATTCGTGAAGATAAAGATTATGTAAAGATATCACTTCGTTCGGTTGGAGATTTCCCTTGTAATGAATTTGCCGCTAAATATTTCAATGGAGGAGGACATAGGAATGCTTCAGGTGGGGAATTTTATGGTTCATTGGAAAATGCAGTAGCTCGATTTGAACAGGCATTGGAAGAATTTAATCCTGTAGAAAAAAAATAAATTGGAGATATCAGGAAAGGTTTCTTTGATATTGCTTATATTTGCCTTTAATAACATATTATTTATATTAAAATCAAATGAATAAAATATTTGGATATGCGTTGATTGTAGGTGCTGCTTTGTTTGCAACTTCATGTAATAAGACCAAGTCATATGCTGATCTGTTGAAAGCTGAGAAGAAAGCCATCGAGCGGTTGATGGATGAAAATGATTTCGTAGTTCTTAAAGAATATCCTGCTGATGGGGTTTTTAAAGAAAATGAATTCTTCCAGTTGGATAATGATGTCTATATAAACGTAGTTGATTCTGGTAATGGAGATCATATAACTTCGAAAAGAAATGTCATTACTCGATTTAAAGTTTCTATGTTTAAATCGGATTCTGCTACAATAGATGGATTTGAAAGTTCTCGTTTGCCGGTTTCTTTTTCATACGAAAAATCCGAATATTATGAAAACTATTATATCTTCGGACAAAGTGAGAACAGTACTGATAATGATATGATGATGAGTACTTTCTTGTGTGAGGGAATGGCTTCGGGATTGCAATGTGTAGGAGATAGCTCTATTGTGAAACTGATCGTTCCTTTTAAAATAGGACCTTCTAATTTTAGAAAATCTGGAGAGCCTCTATACTTCTCAAAAGTGAGATATATTTTTGAAAAATAAGTATTATTAAATCATAAATACTATGACTTTAATTAAATCAATTTCCGGAATTCGTGGCACAATAGGAGGTAATCCTGAAGAAGGATTGAATCCGTTGTCTATTGTTAAGTTCGTTTCTGCTTATGCCACTTTTATTCGTAAAAACACAAAAATTACAACAAATAAAATTGTTGTTGGTCGTGATGCCCGTATTTCAGGTCCGATGGTAAAACAAGTCGTTATCGGTACTTTGATGGGAATGGGGTTTGATGTGGTTGATATTGATTTTGCTACAACTCCTACAACAGAATTAGCTGTTACTATGGAAGGAGCTTGTGGCGGTATTATTTTAACTGCAAGTCATAATCCTAAACAATGGAATGCATTGAAACTTTTAAATGAAAAAGGAGAGTTCTTGAATGCTGCTGAAGGAGCGGAAGTCCTTGCTTTGGCTGAAAAAGAGGACTTTATTTATGCTGACGTTGATAGCTTAGGTAAAGTGAAAATTGATACAGACTATACTAAGAAACATATAGATGCTGTATTGAATTTAGACTTGGTTGATGTTGAGGCTATAAAGGCTGCAAACTTCAAAGTTGCTATTGATTGTGTAAATTCTGTTGGTGGTATTGCTATTCCTGCATTGTTGGAAGCTTTGGGCGTTCAGAATGTTTTAAAATTGAACTGTGAGCCGACTGGTCATTTCGCTCATAATCCTGAACCAATCCCAGAACATTTGACAGACATTTCAAATTTAATCCGTACTGAAAAAGCTGATGTCGGTTTCGTAGTCGATCCTGATGTTGACCGTTTGGCTATTGTTTGTGAAAATGGAGAAATGTTCGTTGAAGAATATACGTTGGTTGCAGTAGCTGATTATGTCTTGAGTCGTACTCCAGGTAATACTGTAAGTAATTTGAGTTCAAGTCGTGCTTTACGCGATGTGACGAATCGCTATGCAGGTTGTCAGTATAATGCTGCAGCAGTAGGCGAAGTGAATGTAGTAACCAAGATGAAGGAAACGAATGCTGTTATCGGTGGTGAAGGTAATGGCGGTGTTATTTATCCTGCTTGTCACAGTGGTCGTGATGCATTGGTGGGAATTGCTTTGTTCCTGACTCATCTGGCTAATAAGAAAATGAAGGTAAGTGAACTTCGTGCAACATACCCTTCATATTTTATATCTAAACAGAAAGTACAATTGACTCCTGAAATCAATGTGGATGCAATCTTATCGAAGGTGAAAGAAAAATTTGCACAATATGATATTACTAATATCGATGGTGTCAAGATTGACTTCCCTGACAAATGGGTTCATTTACGTAAGAGTAATACTGAACCGATTATCCGTGTTTATTCAGAAGCTCATACAATGGAAGAAGCTGAAGAAATTGGAGGAGAATTGATTCAGATTATTAATGATATGTGTAAATAACATTTTGTTTTTTATTATAAATAAAATGAGCCGGATGTGATTTCTTGATTGTATCCGGCTTTTTTATATCTGGAGATAGATAATCATTCTTAAAATGAGATAGAATTAATTCAAATAATTAAAATGAAAAAAATATTATTAAGTCTTGTACTCGGGACTGTTGCTATAAGTGGTTCTGCTGTAAATCCTTTATGGATGCGCGATGTTTGTATATCACCTGATGGTACTGAAATCTTATTTTGTTACAAGGGGGATATTTATAAAGTAAATGCTAATGGAGGTGAAGCTGTACAGCTTACTACACAGGATTCTTATGAATCAACTCCAATCTGGTCTCCTGATGGAAAACAGATTGCTTTTTCAAGTGATCGTTTTGGTGGAAGTGATGTTTTTGTCATGTCATCAAATGGAGGTTCTGCTCGTCGATTGACTCGAAATTCGGCTGCAGAAACACCTTCAGCTTTTACTCCTGATGGAAAATTTGTTTATTTCTCAGCACATATTCAGGATCCGTCGGAAAGTGCTTTATTCCCGACTCCTGCCATGACTGAACTTTATAAAGTTTCAGTTAAAGGAGGAAAGACAGAACAGGTCTTGGCTACTCCTGCAGAAATGATCTGTTTTAATAAGGCTGGTGATACTTTCCTTTATCAGGATCGTAAAGGTTTTGAAAATGAATGGCGTAAACATCATACTTCTTCTATTACTCGTGACGTTTGGATGTATGACGTCAATTCAGGAAAACATACTAACCTGACTGATTATGCCGGTGAAGATCGAAATCCAGTCTTTTCTTCAGATGGAAAAAGTGTTTATTTCCTGAGTGAACGTAATAAAGGTTCGTTCAATGTTTATTCTTTTGATTTGGCTAATCCGAAAGAAGTGAAACAGATTACTCGATTCAAGACTCATCCTGTTCGTTTCTTGTCAACTGGAAGTAATGGAAAGTTATGTTATACTTATGATGGCGAAATTTATACACAATCACAAGGTGGCCAGCCTCAAAAATTAAGTGTGACTTTGACTCGTGATGATGAAGAATTTCCTGCATCATTTGCGTTTTCGCGTAATGCAGAGGAAGCAGTAGTTTCACCGGATGGGAAACAGGTTGCTTTTGTTGTTCGTGGTGAAGTTTTTGTTACTTCAGTTGAATATAATACAACCAAACAGATTACTCATACTCCTGAGGCTGAAACGGGACTGTCATTTGGAGCCGATAACCGTACGTTGGTTTACGGAAGTGAACGAGGTGGAAACTGGGGACTCTATACAGCAAAGATTGTTCGCAAGGAAGATGCGAATTTCCCGAATGCGACCTTGATTGAGGAACAGGAGTTACTTCCTTCAAAGACTATAGAACGTGGATATCCTCAGTATTCTCCTGATGGAAAAGAAATCGCATTTATAGAAAATCGCAATAAATTGATGGTTTACAATATCGAATCCAAGAAAGTTCGTCAGATAACTGATGGCTCTAACTGGTTCGATACAAATGGCGGATTTAATTATTCATGGTCTCCTGATGGAAAATGGTTTACCATGGAGGCTATCGGTCGTCGTCATGATCCTTATACCGATATTGCTTTGATTAAGGCCGATGGAAAAGGAAGCTTCATCAATTTGACTAATAGTGGTTATACAAGTAGTTCTCCTCGTTGGGTTATGGAAGGAAATGCAATTCTTTTCACTACTGAACGTTATGGAATGCGTAACCATGCGTCTTGGGGTTCGTTGGATGATGCCATGCTTATCTTCATGAATCAGGAAGCATACGATAAATTCTGTTTGAATGAAGAAGACTATGAATTGGCAAAAGAGTTGAAAGCAGAACAGGAGAAGGAAAAGAAAAAAGCAGAGGCTGAGGCTGAAAAGAATAAGAAGAACGATAAAGATAAGAAAGATGCTAAAGCTGAGAAAAAAGACGAAAAGAAAGATATCGTTGTCGAGTTGGATGGAATAGAAGACCGTATCGTTCGTTTGACTCCGAATTCTTCTCATATAGGTTCTGCTATTGTTACAAATGACGGAAAGAGTCTTTATTATCTTTCTGCTTTCGAAGGAGGATATGATATGTGGAAGATGGATCTTCGCAAGCATGATACCAAATTGATTCATAAAATGTCTGCTGGCTGGGGAAGTATGGAAATGGACAAAGCTGGAAAGAATATCTTCATTCTTGGAAAGAGTAGTATGAAAAAGATGACTATTGGTTCAGATGCTTTGAAACCGATTACTTATACCGCACAAATGAAAATGAATTTGGCAGACGAACGTGAATATATGTTCAATCATGTTTGTAAGCAGGAGAAGAAACGTTTCTACGAAGAAAGAATGCATGGCGTTGATTGGGAAGGCCTGACAAGTGCCTATCGTAAGTTCCTGCCTCACATCAACAATAATTATGATTTTTCTGAATTGTTGAGTGAGTTGTTAGGAGAGTTGAACGTTTCTCATACAGGAAGTGGTTATCGTCCTGTATTAAAAGGTGAAGCAACAGCTAACCTTGGAGTTCTTTTTGATTGGAAATATACAGGAAAAGGCTTGCGTATTGCTGAAGTGATCGATAAAGGTCCTTTTGATTTCAAGAATTCTAAAGCGGAAGCAGGAACTGTTATCGAAAAAATTGATGGTGAAACTTTGGATGAAACAAAAGACTATACCGAATTGTTGAATGGTAAAGCTAACAAGAAAGTGTTGATTTCTCTTTTCAATCCTCAGAGTGGAGCTCGCTGGGATGAAGTTATCAAACCGGTCAGCAATGGAAGAATGTCTGCTTTGCTTTATAAACGTTGGGTGAAACAACGTGCAGCAGATGTAGAGAAATGGTCAAATGGAAGATTGGGATATGTCCATATTGAATCTATGGACGATGGAAGTTTCCGTACTGTTTATTCAGATATTTTAGGAAAGTATAATAACTGCGAAGGAATAGTGATTGATACTCGCTTCAATGGTGGTGGACGTTTGCATGAAGATATTGAAATCTTATTCAGTGGTGAGAAGTATCTGACTCAGGTTGAACGTGGCCGTGAAGCTTGTGATATGCCTAGTCGTAGATGGAATAAGCCTTCCATTATGGTTCAGTGCGAAGCCAACTATTCAAATGCTCATGGAACTCCTTGGGTTTACAGTCACAAGAAGATGGGTAAACTGGTTGGCGCTCCGGTTCCGGGAACAATGACTAGTGTGAATTGGGAAACTTTACAGGACCCGACTTTGTATTTCGGTATTCCGGTGATTGGTTATCGTAAAGCTGATGGAAGTTATCTGGAAAACTGTCAGTTGGAACCGGATATTCATGTGTTGAATTCTCCAGAAACGATAGTGAAGGGAGAAGATACTCAGTTGAAAGCAGCAGTAGATGAGCTATTGAAAGAATTGAAATAATACTTGTTAGACTTATATGTCAACTATAGGTAAAGACCTCCTGGAAAAAAGGAGGTCTTTTTTTATAATCTCATATCCGTAAAAATATCATTATGAAATGAACGAATATTCGATGTTTGTCATATTTATTTTGAAAAGCTATTTTAGTTTATATCTAAAAATATTAATTTTACGGATATTTGTTTGATGTTTAGTAGACGATATCAAAAGATAAATAGAACGGTTATTTTTACTTATATATCTAATTGATAACCTTGAATGAAATAAAATAAAAACAGATGAAAAGTTTTTTATCCATATGTTTGCTATGTGCTATGGCGACTGATCTCATGGCACATGAAGAATTGCCCGATTCCCTGTCGGGGAATCCAATTGTTCCTAATGTCGGTTTGACTGATGGCCATTTCCGGGTATATAATAACAGAATCTATAATTATGCTACACATGATTACTCGGCAACCAGCGGTAAATTCATGATGAAAGAGTGGTGGGTCTGGTCTACCGATGATTTGGTTTCATGGACTTTTGAAAGTGAACTGGATCCGTCTATCTTTGGTTTTCCACCTGATTATAAGAATTGTTGGGCAACAGACTCTCAATATCGAAATGGAAAATATTATTGGTATGTATGTAATCCGGATAACACGTATGTGGTTTGTTCTGAATCACCAGTCGGACCTTGGAAATCGCCGTTAGGAGAAAAAAAGTTAATGGAAGGTCGTGATCCTAGTGTCTTTGTTGATGATGATGGCAAAGCTTATTTGATAACAGGAGTCTGGAACTATCACATGGCTGAATTGAATGAGGATATGATTTCCTTGAAGGAAACTCCACGTTCTATCAAGATTATTAATCCACGTGGCCCGTATAATCAGGATGGTAGAAATGAAAAAAATCCAACTGACGATAAACCTTACCTTCATAAACACAACGGAAAATATTACTTGTCATGGGGGTGTTATTATGCCATGTCTGATCATGTATACGGTCCTTATACTTATAAAGGATGTCTTGTGGTTTCAGATCGAACTGATCCTGAATTCAGACAGGAAGCTCATGGCTTGACTCAAGATCGCCATGCTTCTTTCTTTGAGTGGAATAATCAGACCTATTTTACTTGTAATGATTTGAGCAGTTATGGAGCGAATATGTTCTGGCGTAATACTATTATAGGATATGTCCATTATCGAGATAATGGGGAAATTGATCCTGTTTATTTGAAACGGATAGGAGTCGGACAATATGATGCTTCTGAAAGAATCGAAGCTGAAAATTTCTATGCTTCATCTGAAGGAATTAAGAAGGAGAATAATGAAGGTGGATTTGAAATGCAGATGGTTGCAGGAAAAGGTGAACTTTGTTTTCAGTATGTAAGAAACTTGAAGGCAAATTCAACAGTTTCTATACATATTGCCACACCTAAGGATTTAAAGCAGGGTAGTGTGGAAATTTGGAGTTATGAAAAAGGAAAGGATGCTGAGCTTATAGGAAAATCTGAATTGACTGCTTCTGATAACAAGTATGCTGATGTTCGTTTTAGTTTAAAGAATAAGGAAGGAAAGCAGAATCTGCGTTTCTTCTTTAAAGGAGAAAGTAGAAATCGAATACGTGTTGATTACATTCATTTCAATTAAAAAAGAAGGGAAATCCTATATAGATCAGGATTTCCCTTCTTTTTATAATATATTGTCTGATCAGATAAACAGATTCAGATTAGCTTCTTCTGTTCTTTCCAGATAAGTGGCAACTCCGCCAAGAGTCACATTGTCGAGTAGCTCTTCTTTCTTGACACCCATCACATCCATACTCATGGTACAGGCAATCATTTCCACACCATTTTCTATGGCCTGCTGCATCAGACTTTCCAGACTATCAATTCGTTTCTGCTCCATGATATTTCGCATCATCTTACTGCCCATTCCTCCCATATTCATTTTCGAAAGTTTTAGTTTCCGACTGTTTGAAGGAAGCATCCAACTGAACATTTTACCCATAAAGTCTTTCTGAACCGAAGGTTTTTCTCTTTTTTTGATGATGTTCAGACCCCAGAAAGTGAAGAACATGGTTACATTCTTTCCGGTAGAGGCTGCTCCGTTGGCAATAACAAAACTGGCAAGAGCTTTGTCTAAATCATCGCTGAAGACAACCATTGTTTTATTGTCATTTTCTCGTCCTGAGGCTATCTTGCAGGCTGGTGCCGCTTTTTGTACCGTTGCAGCAACAACTCCTTGTTTGTTTTCCAGATTCAATAATTGCGCTCCTGTCATCTTGCACCACGAAGCAACGTCTTTTCCGAATGCCTGGTCAGTCGCTTTGATTGTCATGATTTCTCCTTCCTGAAGATCGGCATAATTCTTTTTCAGTTTCATGATAGGACCAGGACACATCAGTCCACAGGCATCGATTACCAGTTTCGGATCTTGCTTCACGGCTTCCTGTTTTACAGACTGGTTGTTGTTTGTCGTTTCTTTCTTGTCTGTTGGATCTGCATGAAGAGGAATATTGCTGACAGGAGAGGTTGCCTCTTTCCACGTCTTGTATCCACCGGACAAATTGTGAACATTTTTAAATCCGTTCTGAACCAGTATTCTGTAAGCCAGATAACCACGAAGACCGACAGCACAAGTCACAACGATTGGCTGATCTTTTGGAATCTCGTTCAGATGTTCACGTATACTGTCGAGTGGAATGTTGATAAATCCCGGAATAGAACCCAGATTGAATTCATCAGGAGTACGGACATCTATCTTGAATACGGCATCTCCTAAATCGGCTATATCTCTCCAGGTGATAATTTTAACACGACCTTTCAGGATATTCTCCGCAACAAAACCGGCAATATTTACAGGATCTTTGGCTGATGCATAAGGTGGAGCATAAGCATGTTCCAATTCCATCAGATCGTAAATAGTGCCTTCGTGTTGAATGACTTGGGCAAGCATTTCTATGCGCTTGTCAACTCCGTCGAAACCTACGACCTGAGCTCCAAGTAATGTACCCTTGTCCGGAGAGAAGATGATTTTAATGGTCAGAGGCAAAGCACCTGGATAATATCCTGCGTGTGAACTTCCGTGAGTGAATGAGGATATATAAGGAATACCTTCACGCTTCAGCAGTTTGGCATTGGCTCCGGCTACAGCAACTGTCAGATCAAATATCTTGGCGATGGATGTTCCCATAGCACCGTGGTATACATCGGAATTACCAAACACCATGTTGTTGGCAACTATTCTTCCCTGTTTGTTTGCTGGACCAGCAAGAGGAATCATAACCGGTTTTTTAGTAACCAGATGTCGGATCTCGGCAGCATCACCTAAAGCATAAATATCCGGATCTGAAGTCTGTAGATATTCATTCACTTTGATGCCGCCACGTTCGCCAAGAGTTAGTCCGGCTTCACGTGCAAGTTTGTTTTCCGGACGGATACCGATACTCAGAATCACCATATCGGTATGGACGGACTTTCCGCTGTTCAGATGGATGGAAAGACTTTTATCTGGAAGTTCCTCGAATCTTTTGACACCATCGCCTAATAATAATTCAACCCCTTTGCTTGTCAGATGATGATGGACAACAGATGCCAATGAAAAGTCGAGTGGCCCCATTACCTGATCAGCCATTTCAATGACGGAAACTTTTACCCCGGCTTCATGAAGATTTTCGGCCATTTCCAGACCGATAAAACCTCCGCCTACCACAACTGCGTGTTTTGGCTTCTGTTGTTGGATGAATCCTTTTATCATATCCGTGTCGGGTACGTTACGCAAGGTGAAAATCTTTGGATTATCAATTCCTTCGATGCGTGGACGCAAAGGTTCTGCACCTGGAGAAAGAACTAGTTTGTCGTATTTTTCTGTATATATTTCACCTGTTTTCAGATTTTTTATTTCTACTGATTTTTCTTCCGGGGAAACTTTTGTCACTTCCTGAAGATTACGAATATCGATATTGAAACGATTAACGAATCCTGTCACTGTTTGTACAAACAATTTGTCTCGTTCGGCAATTGTTCCTCCAATATGATATGGCAGACCGCAATTGGCATAAGAAACGTATTCGCCTCTTTCAAATAGGATGATTTGAGCTTTTTCATCGATTCTTCTCAGACGAGCAGCTACCGTTGCTCCACCGGCTACGCCTCCAACAATTAAATATTTCATTCGTATAAATGTATGATATTAATAAAATAGAACTCGATCTCAATAAGTTATTTATATTGCGGCAAAAATAAATGAATTAATTTGTTTGGGCAATATGTTATATAATATGTTGTTTTACAGCCGCTAGCTTTAGATTGATATAAACTTGTTGTCATTGCTGACGATCGATTGATCATTGTATCAGACGTAACCTTTAAGAATATGATGAATATATCCTCGAAAATTGTTAAACGATACTAAATTGTAACTAAATAATCTTTAGAACAGTGTTGTGAAACATAAATTATCTATATTTGTATTGTGTTTTTCATGGTATTTAGATTTAAGGTTAACAATTGAGATTGGGTTGTCGTGAGACAGCCTTTTTTCGTTTTTAGAGGTTTGTGATTTTTTTATTAGGATCTATGAAAAAGGAGAAAAGCAGGGATATAATACATTTTTCAAAATATGAAAAGTGACGAGTTTGCTTTTTTTACTGCGATTTGTTAAACATACACTTTGAATGCTTGTATTAATTGAAAAAATCGTCAGATTTGTATAATCTCTGAAAGAGAGAAAAAGCCCTTTTTTGACAAATTGTTATTGAATGTATGAGTCTGAGTGTGAATTTTCTTTAAGACGTTTTGCATAACGTAATAAAAGAAAATAGTACAGAAAAAAGTTTTATAAAAACCAGCCTTTATTTTCTGATTAAAAATTTGACAATAAGTAGCATTTATTGATTAAGAAAAACTATCTTTGCAAAAAATGAAACATCATGGAGGAACAGAATAATAATTCATCAGTGCCTTTTTGTCCATATTTATCTGTGGACTGTGTCCTATTAGGTATTAATGATGATAAACTTTGTGTTTTATTAGTCGAGAGAGAAAAGCTTGACAAACAGAAAGCTTATAAATTGCCGGGAAGTCTGATTTATGAAACAGAAGAACTGGATGATGCCGCATTACGAGTAATGAGAAAAGCTATGGGAGGAAACTCAGATGTTCCTTTTATTCAATTCCGTACGTATGGATCTATGAAAAGAACAGCTAACATTGAAGATGTCAAATGGCTGGAGCATGAATCTCATACAAAGGTTTCACGAATTGTTACGGTTGTCTATCTGGCATTGAGTAAGAATGGTAAACCTGCTGCCCATACTCGCAAACAACAGGGATTGGCTTGGGTTCCGGTTACAGAACTTCCTGATTTGCCATTCGACCATAAAACAATTATTGATGAGGCTGTAAAGGAAATACGTGATTGGGTGGAAAAGGATCCCGCTATTCTTTTTGATTATCTTCCAGTTCGTTTTACGGCTTATCAGTTGCGTAGAACACATGAAATAATATACGATAAGAAGCTGGATGTTCGTAATTTCCAAAAAAAGATGAATCTATTGGGTTACGTAATTCCGACCGATGAAATCGAAGTTGGTGTGGCTCATAGAGCAGCTCGCTATTATCGATTTGATAAAGTAAAATACAAACAGATGCGTTCTAGTTTGAATAAGTAAAAAGGGGGTATTAATAATTATGTATTTGTTAGGTTGTGATATAGGCTGTTCGTCTGTAAAGGCTTCAATTGTTGATTCAGAAACAGGTCTTCCCGTAGGATCTGATTTCTTCCCGAAAGAAGAGGCTCCGATTATGGCTCCAAGGGCCGGATGGGCTGAACAGAATCCGGATGACTGGTGGTTGTATGTTAAAAAAGCCATTCAAGGAGCGTTGGCCAAATCTGGTATTAAGGGTGAGGATGTCAAGGCTATTGGAATATCTTATCAAATGCATGGAGTCGTTATTGTTGATAAGAATCAGGTTGTATTACGCCCTTCCATAATCTGGTGCGACAGTCGTGCCGTTGTTTATGGTGATCGTGCATTTCATGCCATAGGAGAGGAGCGTTGTCTGGAACATTTGTTGAATTCTCCGGGTAATTTTACCGCTTCCAAGCTGGCATGGATTAAGGAATATGAGCCTCATTTATATCAGTCTATTTATAAGGTAATGTTGCCTGGTGATTTTATAGCCATGCGTATGACTGGTGAAATTCAGACAACAGTTCCCGGTTTGTCGGAAGGAATTATTTGGGACTTTCAGAATAATTGTATCTCGGAAGATATTATTAATTACTTTGGTTTCTCGAAAGATTTGATTCCGGATATAGTTCCGACATTCGGTCATCAGGGTGAATTATTAGGAAATGTAGCGAGTGAGCTGGGTTTGAAAAAAGGAACACCTGTTACATACCGTTTAAGTGATCAGGCAAACAATGCACTGTCATTGAATGTGCTTCGTCCTGGTGAGGTAGCGGCTACGGCTCGTACTTCGGGTGTTATTTATGGAGTGAACGGAAAGTTGAATTATGATGTCCGTTCGCGTGTAAATACTTTTGCACACGTGAATCATACGGCAGAAAAGCCTCGATTGGGAGTCCTTCTGTGTATAAATGGGGTAGGTATCTTGAATTCATGGGTAAAGAAGATTGTAGCTCATGAAGGTATTACTTATGATCAGTTGAATGATCTGGCTGCAAGTGTTCCAATCGGTTCGGAAGGTTTGTCTATACTTCCTTTCGGTAATGGTGCTGAACGAATGCTTGAGAACAAACAAGTGGATTGCTCTATCTTCGGATTGAATTTTAATATACATCGTGCCGCCCATATTGCACGTGCTTCGCAGGAAGGTATTGTATTTGCCTTGAAGTATGGTATGGATATCATGAGTGAGATGGGAATTGATATTGAAGTGATTCGTGCATCCTATTCAAGTATGTTCCAAAGTCCTATCTTGCGCGAAGCTTTGGCGGGTGTTACCGGAACTTACATTGAAATGTATGATACCAACGGAGCTATTGGAGCAGCCAAGGGAGCTGGCATTGGCGCCGGTATTTACGATTCGTTCGAAGAGGCCTTCTCTTCGTTGAAACAGATAGAGGTGGTAGAACCTGATGGTTTAAAGGCCGATCGTTATTGCGGTGCTTACGATATCTGGAAAGAACGATTGGAAAAAGTTATCCGTTAAACTGATAAATTTAGATAAAATAAGCAATGAAAAAGTTAATGATTGTGGCAGCTTCGGCTTTGATGCTGGCTGCTTGTAGTGAGAAACCTGGTTATCAGATAACAGGTGTCATCAATAATAATCCTACATTGGAAGGTAAGACCGTTTATATCATGCCTTATGGTGCGCCAGATGAAGCTCCTATAGATAGTGCTGTAGTTACTAAAGGTACTTTTAAGCTGGAAGGTGTTCAGAATGAACCTGATTTGTGTTTGTTGAGATTTTCTGATAAAGATGCGGAACGCCCATACTACTCGGCTGTTTTTGTTTTGTCGAATGGCAAGATGAAAGCTACTTTGGATAAGGTTTCTGTTGTTACAGGTACTCCTATGAATGATGCTTATGCTTCATTAGGTCAGGAAATAGATAAGTCTCAGCTTGAGTTGAAGGAGTTACTTGCCGGTTATAGAGCTGCGGATGAAGCAAAAAAGAAAGAAATTGAAACGAAATATGATGCTCTTACTGGTAAGATGGTTGAAAAAGTAAAAGCTTTTGTTTCTGCTAATACTGATAACATGCTTGCTGCTCCTTTATTTATGCGGTTCCAGTATGATATGTCTGAAGAGTTTCAGAATGAAATTTTAGCCAAGGCAAGTGCAGAGTTCAAATCTGTTTATGGTATTGATAAAATGATCAAACATCTGGAAGTATTGAAAAAGGTGGCTGTTGGTCAGAAGTTTACTGATTTCGCTATGAAAGATATCAAGGGCAAGGATGCTAAATTGTCAGATGTAGTTGGTAAAGGCAAACCTGTCTTGATTGATTTCTGGGCAAGCTGGTGTGGACCTTGTCGCAAAGAAATGCCAAACTTGGTTGCTTTGTATCAGAAATATCACAGCAAAGGTTTTGATATCATAGGTGTTTCATTGGATAGCAAACAGGAAGCATGGGAAAAAGGTGTAAAAGATTTGAAAATCAGCTGGACTCAGATTTCTGATTTGAAAGGATGGAAGAGTGACGGTGCAGCTTTGTATGGTGTAAACAGTATTCCTCATACTGTTCTTGTTGATAAAGATGGAATAATCGTTGCCAAGAATATTCATGGTGAGGAATTGGAGAAGAAAGTAGCTGAATTATTGAAATAATACTTAATATAAAATATGAAAGAATCCTTTGATATATTTATTTTGTAAGTATATTAAAGGATTTTTTTATTGTCAATTTGTTAATTTTAAAATTTTTAATCTATGAAATTAAACAAAGCATTTGTTTCTTTTCTTTTGGCATCGGCTTTTGTGGGATGTCAGGAAGAAGAGTATGTTCCGGTAAAGACATTTACCGAAGCTAATGATCCGGTTGCATTAACTGCTGAAGCAGAGGCTGCCTGGGGTAAAGTGGATAAAACATTAAACGGAGGATGGGCTTGTCCGAATGTGCAGTTCTCTCGTAGCATAGTTCCACAGATTTTGGATCTGGAGAAGTTTTCTCTTTCGGCATGGAAGGGTGAGAAGGCTTCTGCTCAGATTATGTTGTGGACTGCTGAAGGAGCGAATGGCGTTGAGTGTAAGTTCAATGAGTTTAAATCGGCTGATGCTTCTTTACCGGCTTCTATAGGTCAGGCTCGCTTTGTTCGTTATACAATTGCAGATGAACGAAATCCTGATTTCAAAAAGGGTGGACCTCAGACGTTGGTGCCTGATATGTTGGATTCATTGTCTCGTTTCGATATGGCTCCTCGTACTGCTCGCCCGGTATGGATTACAGTTGATGTTCCTCAGAGTGCAAAGGCTGGTGTTTATACCACAGAAGTTGTAATAACTTATAAAGGACGTGGAAAGATTTCTCTTCCGTTGGAATTGAATGTGTTGAATCATACGTTGCCTACTCCTGATAAATGGTCTTATCATTTGGATTTGTGGCAGCATCCGGCGGCAGTAGCTCGTGCTCAGGGGCTTGAAATGTGGAGTGATGCACATTTTGCTGCCTTGAAAGATATCATGACTACATTGGCCAAAGCCGGACAGAAGGTGGTAACTGCCACATTGAACAAGGATCCTTGGAATCATCAGTGTTATGATGCTTATGATGACATGATTAAATGGACGCTTCATAAGGATGGTAAATGGAGTTATGACTATAAAGTATTCGATCGCTGGGTAGATATGATGCTTTCTATCGGTATCAATAAGATGATAAACTGTTATTCTATGGTTCCATGGAATTGTGAACTGGATTATATCGATGAGGCTACAGGCAAGAAGGTGACTGTCAAGGCCGAACCTGGTAAACCTGAATTTGCAAAGATGTGGGAACCTTTCTTATTGGATTTCAAGAAACATTTGGATCAGAAGGGCTGGTTGGGCATTACCAACATTGCGATGGACGAACGTTCTCCGGAACAAATGGATGCTGCTGTGAAAGTCTTGGAAAAATGTGCTCCAGAAATGGGATTCGCGATTGCTGATAATCATAAATCATATAAGCGTTATTCCATGATGCGTGATGTTTGTGTTTCACAAGGACAGAAAGCCGATCATGAAGATATTGTCGCTCGTCGTGCTCAAGGCTTCAATACGACATTTTATGTTTGTTGTGGTCCGTTCTATCCAAATACATTTACATTCTCTGACCCGTACGAAGCTGAATTGTTAGGCTGGTATGGTTTAGTTTCCGATTATGATGGAATGTTGCGCTGGGCTTATAATTCATGGCCGGAGAATCCAGAACTTGATTCTCGTTATGGTAACTGGAGCTCAGGTGATACTTATCTGGTTTATCCGTACAATCGTTCATCTGTCCGCTTCGAAAGATTGATTGATGGTATTGAAGTAGCTGAAAAGGTTCGTATCCTGCGTAAAGAAGGAGCAAATCTGGATGAATTGAATAAGGTGTTGGATGAAATGAACAATATGAATATCAATGATAGCAAATTGCCTTGGATGAAGATGGTGGTTAAGGCAAATAAAGCTTTGAACAAGCTCTAAGAGGTAATTGTCATACTATAAAAAAGTGGTCGGCTGGGTAAGTCGGCCACTTTTTGTATCTGTTAAAATGGATTCTTTTTCAAAACCTGTTGAAAGAATTCCGGTTTGTCATTGACGATTAATTCGTCGGGAAATTCTGTTTCCTGTAGAAGAGGATAAATATAGGTATAATCGGCAATGGAGAAAGAAATATGTGCGTCACTTCCTAGAATAACGGGTATTTCATATTTCTTGCACAGACGAAGAATCTCTAGATTGTTTCCTCTGGCCTTTATTTTGTTTCGATGAGGATTCAGAGAACTGTTGTTGATTTCCAGTAGTGTGCCATATTCCTTAGCCGCTTTAACAATAGGTTCGAATGATAGATCGGCAGTTCCATCGCCCGGATGACTGATGATTTGAACGTACGGATTGGCTATCGCTCCAATCATAGCTGAAGTGTTTTCTTCGACTGTCCCATTCTTATAACACAACGAATGAATTCCTGCAATACGGATATCGAGCATTTTCCAATAATATTCATCCAGATCGACCGTCCCCTTGTAATCGATAATATTTAATTCAGAACCCAGCATTAAATGAACTCCATACATTTCTCGAGGTACAACATGAATATTCCGGAAATAAATCGGGTTACAAGTGCCGGGAATACCTGGTGCGTGCTCCGTTATTCCTAATATTTGCAATCCCTTTTCTGAAGCGGCCTTTACCATTTCCTGCAAACTGCTGAATGCATGTCCACTGGCAATGGTATGAGTGTGGACATCCAAAAGTATATCCTGAGGTTTCATTTTCTGTTGAATGGATTAAAAAGAAGAACGCAGACCGATGGTCCGCGTTCAGCATATTTGTTATAAATAATTCCTATATTATTTCTGAATGTTAGGTAATTCAAGTCCGTAACCTTTTTTCTTGTCCTCAACTTTCAACCAAAGTCCCAAGAAGAAGGCGAAAACACCAAGACTGGCGAAGATTAACATTGGAACCGTATAATTGTACTGCAATGGATCTTCAATTCCTGGGTTGACGGCGGCAAGAACTTTACCTATAATCATCGGGAATGCGAATAGACCGATATTCTGAATCCAGAAGATTACGGCATAAGCAGAACCCAAAAGGCGGTTATCTACCAACTTTGGAACACTTGGCCATAATGATGCAGGAACCAGTGAGAATGAAATACCTAAAAGAACAATAGCAGTGAAGGCAACGATCGGGCCTAAAATACTACCTTTCAACATAGGCAAGCCTAGAGCAAAAGTCAAGTGACAAATAATCATCAGAATTGCACCGAAGATTAACATAGATGCACCTTTTCCTTTGTGATCAAGGAAATTTCCCAAGAATGGTGTGATAGCTGCAGCTCCCAATGGGAAGACTGAGAAAATCAAACCTGCCTGTTCTGCTGAGAAGTCCAGGTTACACTGTAACATATTGATTGCATATTTCTGGAATGGGAAAATGGCAGAGTAATATAATACACAAAGCAATGCTACCAACCAGAATACTTTACTGGAAATAATCTGTCCTAAATCCTTAACCTGGAATGGCTCTTCCGGTTCTTCTCCGCTTTCACCCATCTGCTGTTCCAGTTTGCGGTCCATAATGAAATAGACACTGAAAGAGATGAAACCAATCAAAAGCAAGATAGAGCAGAACAATACTGGACGAGAAACATCTGCAACGCCTCCCCAGTTAGCAATAAGCGGTGAAATTAAAACAGCAGCAGCAACACCAATACGTGCAATTGCCATTTCAAGTCCCATGGCCAATGCCATTTCTTTACCCTTGAACCATTTTACAATACCTTTGGAAACAGTGATACCGGCCATTTCAACACCACAACCGAACACCATGAAACCCAAAGCAGCCATCTTGGCTGAAGAAGGCATTCCTTCATAGAAAGGGAAGAAGGTCCAGAAGTCTTTCAGAAATGCCGCTGTCGAAGTCTGATCAAAGCCTTCGGAAACAGCCCAGAATTTGATACAGGATCCGATGAACATCAAAGCGCCGGAAAGAAGAGCTGTGTTACGTACGCCAATCTTATCAAGAATGATACCGGCAAAAATAAGGAAGAATACAAACACATTCAAGAAAGTTTCGCTTCCCTGATAAGTTCCGTAAGCAGTCGGATCCCATCCTTTGGTATCCTGAAGCATGGCCTGCAAAGGTGAAAGGATATCCATGAATGTGTACGCAAAAAACATGGCCGAAGCCAATAGAACCAAGGCTGTCCAGCGCATGGCTGGAGAATCCTTCAAAAGTTTGTTTACTTTTTGTGTCATGATGATTATGATTTTAAATTATATTTTCTTTTTCTCTGAGAATAGAGGATATGCATCTGCTACAATAAAAGTACTTCCTCCAATAAGAATGAAATCATCGTCATTGGCTTCGTGCATGGCTGCCTTGACTGCAGATGGAACATCAGCATAATTTTTACCTCTTAGTCCATGCTTTTCTGCCTGGGCTGCAAAATCTTCAACGGGAAGTGCTCGGCTTACCGAAGCTTGTGTGAAATAATAAATGGCATTTTTCGGCATCAGGGCAAGAACTCCGTTAATATCTTTATCGTTAACCATGCCTGCAATGATTCGTACGTGATTATATTGTCTGCCAACTAATTCCAGTTGTTTGGATATATGTTCCCATCCTCCGATATTATGTCCTGTGTCACAAACAATTCTTGGCGTTGTGTGGACAGTCTGCCAACGTCCCATCAATCCTGTCAATTCAACGACGTGAGCAAAGGCTTCCTGTACGGCCTCTGTTGGAATGGGTATATTCATCTGTTTTAGGACAGAGACAGCAGTCAGAACGGTAGCTGCATTATGTGCCTGAACAATACCCCCAAGTTCTCCGGTTATTTCGCCAAAGAATCTTGTCTTGTAGTGCCATTGATAATCATCTTCATTTAATGAACTTTCTGCTATCGGCTTGATTTGTGTAGAAGCGTAAAGAGGTGCATTCATTTCTTGTGCCTTTGAAAGGAAAACATTCATGACCCCTTCTTCTTCAACATCACCAATGACCACTGGAATATTCGGTTTGATGATTCCCGCTTTTTCAGAAGCTATCGCTTCTAATGTGTTTCCTAAAAATTGAGTATGATCTTTACTGATATTGGTAATGATACTTAAAATAGGAGTGATGATGTTGGTACTATCCAGTCGACCGCCTAAACCGACTTCTATGATTGCATAGTCTACCTCCTGCTTTCGGAAATATTCGAAAGCCATACTTGAAGTAAGTTCGAAGAATGAAGGTTGAAGAGGTTCGAAAACCGAACGATATTTTTCAACGAATGAGATAACGTATTCTTCAGAGATCATTTCACCATTAACCTTGATGCGTTCTCTGAAATCAACTAAATGTGGAGAAGTAAACAATCCCACTTTAAATCCTGCCTTTTGCAGAATTGCTGCCATCAGGTGGCTGGTCGATCCTTTACCATTTGTTCCTCCAACATGAATAATTTTATAATGTTTGTGGGGGTTCCCTAAATAATCATCTAAAGCTTTACTTGTTCCTAAACCTGGCTTGTAGGCAGTTCCACCGCTGTGTTGAAAGACAGGAATACTTGTAAACAAGTAATGCAACGTTTCCTCGTAAGTCATTTTTTTCTTTTTAATTGGCACAAAATTAGTCAATTTAATTCATATCTTTGCACTCCAATAACAAAAAGCATGTTTTATAATATGGAAAAAAAGCAGATTACGTATGTTCCTCAGGGCAATGTTTGCTCAAAAATGATGGTAGTGGATGTAGTTGATGGGAAAATAGAAAAAGCTCAAATCATTGGTGGTTGTCAGGGAAATACGCAAGGTGTTTGTGCCTTACTGAAAGGTATGGAGGTAAAAGATGCGATCTCGAGAATCGAAGGAATTGATTGTCGTGGCCGTGGAACTTCATGTCCGGATCAATTGGCTCAGGCTCTAAAGCAGGCTCTCTAAAAAATAGAGGCAGCCTGCCTCTATCTTGTGTGATTTACGGCCAGAATCAAAAAAACTAACATTAAATAAACCTCTCTTCGTTTGCTGACAGTTCTTTCGTTGGCCTTTATTGCAAAATTTTCTATTTTGGTTTCGAATACCTGTAAGGTATGATTAAATAAGTCTTTAAAAAACATTTGACGTTTTCTAAAAAAGCTTTGACACTTTTTGAAAAAGGTCAAAGCTCTTTTTTTTAATATCCCATGTTTTTAGCAGAATACAATTGGTGATGTCAGATTTCGTAAGGTATTCACAACAGACCAGCCTGCTATTTCGGCTGTAGCACTGTAAACATCAATAACTGCATGTACCTGATCATTCTGTATCTCGACTCTTTGAGTATCTCCTTTGAATTCCGGAGTTGATTGCATGGTGACTTGCATCTGTTTAGGTCCGACAGATGCACGAGAAGCAGCAACGGTTACATTTACTTTTGTTGGAAACATCTTTATTGCTTCTGTAGCTGTTCCCTGAAATACGATTTTCTGTTCGGATTGTAGGCTTTCGTCGTAAACAGGAGTCCCTTTTAATGCATTCGGGCCTTTTTCATTGAAAAATCGGGCTTTGGCATTTCCCATTAATGTGGCAGTCTGAAGAACATCAAAACCTCCTGTGGCACCGGATACAACGTAAAGATGGACACCATTTGCTTTTGCTGTCGACTTTATTTCTTCATAGAAGTCATCATCTGCTAAAGCTCCAATAGACAAGGTGACGATTGATGTCCCGTTTTGAAGAGTTGGTAGAGCTATCTCACGTAGGGCAGCAGGAGAGGCGGCTTCGACCAAATAATCCGGCTTTAGAGCCAGAAGTTCTTCTATGCTCTGGCAGACTTTGCAGCAATGGCCATTTTCCTCCATTCGTCGAGCAAGTATGTTTGATTTTTCAATTGTTCTTGAAAAGACACCGATCAATTCGTATTCAGGTAATATATTATTCAGTATAGCGTCGGCAACAATGTTGTTCAGTTTGCCGCATCCCACCAAGACTAATTTCTTCATTTGTTTATTTTTTATAGAGAGTTTAGATAATTATCAATATTAGCCAGTACTTTTTCACTCAAACGGTCAAATGCCTGACTGGTTCTTCCTGTAGAAACCTGCATGCAGCGAACATTCGGATGATTTACGAGATGTTCTCCTCCAAGTGCTCCAACAGTATCACAATAGCATCGATTGTTGCCTTTTAACCATTCTAGAAGAGCATCTTCATCCCATGCTGGAGATAAACCTGTATTAAATAAAATCTTATGATTGCCTAACTTCTCAAACTCTTCATGATGAAGTAAAACTGTGTTTTTATTCAGACAACAGAAAACGACATCAGACCATGAAAGTAACTCCTGTAATGGCAGAAAACAATAACCTTTGTTTGTAGCAGCTTCCTTCCGGCTTCTGGCAAAATAAGCTATGTCTGCTCCAAAGAATTTCATGGCGTCTGCAATCATTCCTCCGGATTTGCCTAAACCTACAATTCCTACTTTCAAACCGGTTATTTCACGAGGCATTTCTTCCCAGGGATCTTCTCCGAATCCATGCAGACACCGAACCAGTTCGCTGGTGACATATTCAACAACGCCTTCATCTCCGTAATCTCTGATGCCAGTAACTGTAATTCCGTTTTCGTTGGCATAAAGAATATCTACATTCGCACTTTCTGGTGCATACAGAGAACAACACATCCCGATGTATTTTACATGCTTGCATTGTGCTAAGATATTACGATTTAATGTTGATGTGTAACTAAGCAATACAGCATCGGCATCATCAATCCGTTTTAATATTTCATCGTCAGAAGAAGGAATATCATTATATACAATCACTTCTTCTGCATAGTCTTTTAATTTATTTTCGGCTGTTGCAATTAAGCTGACAGGTTCGATAGCTACTAGTTTCTTGAACATTTCCATTTAATTAATTGTAAAATACAAAATTACAATTAATTTGAGAAGAAGAGAAAATTATATTAATGAATAAAAAATCTGAATTCATTTAGATAATCAAAATTCTTTATTATATTTACAAGTGAGAAAAAATGTGTCAATTTTATTGACATAATGGCTTAATAATTTGTGACAGATATTAAACTATCACTACAATGAATGGTATCAGTAATTTGATTTTTGACTTTGGAGGAGTTTTGATTAACCTAAATCGTGCTGCAAGTAGAGAAGCTTTTGAGAAACTTGGTATTTATAATATACATGAGAAAGCAGTCGATGATTTCAGACAAAAGGATTTATTCCGCCAATTTGAGTCTGGTAATATTTCGGCAGCAGCGTTTCGGGCTAATATGCGTCGGTTGTCCGATCAGGATTTGACTGACCAGCAGATTGATGACGCCTGGATTTCTATACTGGCAGATATTCCTGATTATAAATTAGATTGTTTATTGGAACTTCGCAAGCAATACAATATATTGTTGCTGAGTAATACGAACAGTATTCATTGGTTATGGTCTGAGAAAAACAGATTTTCTTACAAGGGACATGAAGTTGATGATTTTTTTGATCGAATCTATTTGTCTTATGAGTTGCATATGCAAAAGCCGGATGTTGAGATTTTTAAGTATGTGATAGAAGATTCAATGTTGAATGCAGAGGAAACATTCTTCATAGATGATTCGGAAATGAATTGTAAAGCAGCCGAAACATTGGGAATAAAATCATATTGTTGTCCGGCAGGATCGGATTGGACTTTTCTTTTCAAATAAATATGAATGCCAGTAAATACAATCGTAAACGTATTACTGGCATATTTTTATTTAGAATAATTCTGTATGTTTATTGCCAGGATAGATAATCCTCGAAAGAAAGACCTTTAAAGTCTGGAATCACTGTATAAACCTTATCTTTTAAATCTTCTTCAGTATTAGTCGTGCTCAAGCCAACCACTTTAGTTCCGGCATTGGTGGCTGAACAGATTCCTGCAAAGGAGTCTTCGAAAACGATACAATCGGCTGGAGCCTTTCCCAGATCTTTAGCTGCTAATAAATAACACATTGGATCCGGTTTCCCTTTTTTGATTCTTTCTGCAGAAACCACCGTGTCGAATAAACCTTCGATACCCATTACTTTAAAAGCTCTGATAAGCTTTTTATCGTCAGAACTGGTAACTAAACCGATTTTAACCCCGTGATTTTTTAATAATCGGACAAATTCTAATGCTCCATCAACAGGAGGAAAAGGCATTGCCCCTTCAAATTCATCGGATTCACGTTGAATCTGTTGTTGTTCTTCAATAGGTCTGTCAGAAAAATACTTTTTCATAACATTCTTCATTGTCGTTCCTTTGATGACAGAAGCAAATTGTGGTATACCTGTATTATAACGTTCTCCAGCTTCATTCCAGAAATCGTCGTATAAAGGTTCTGTATTAACGAGTACTCCGTCGAAATCGAATAATGCAGCTTTTAATTCTTTCATTACTATGTGTAGGGATTAATAGAAAAGGGTAACTCAATAGAAATAGATCTATAGAGTCACCCTTTTATGCTTAAATCAGAAAATCTGATTATTTAATATTTGGATTTAATTTGTTCCATTCAGAAACTGCAGGAAGAACACCCATAGCGATTACTTCGTCACGCAAAGCACATAAGTGTTGGTAGCTCTTATCCAAAGCAGCTTGTTCTTCAGCTGTACCATTCAATTCAGCGCAATGGCAACCTTCAGCATCAATTGAAGTTTCCCAAGCCATCATGATATGATCATATTTAGCATTTGAAATATAAGTACCAGCTGGCCAACGGAATGCTTTACCACCCATAGCTGCAGCAATCATTTCGATAGAAACGTATGATGGGCTC
>JAHHQS010000230.1 GCA_020026285.1 Parabacteroides sp.
GTTTATAAGTATATACTATATAAAACAATTAACTACATTAGAATTAATCAGCAGAAGGATATCCTGGATTTTGTTTCAGATTAGGATTTGATTGAAGAATTGTTCTTGATAGAGGAAGAATCATTGTATGGTTATCGCTTTCCTTTTCTTTATCCCACCAAGCATCATTGTATACACCGAATCTACATAAAACCGTACGACGTAGACCTTCGCCTATAAATTCGCGGCCCCATTCATCAATTAATTCTTGTTCTGTCAAATCACTACCATCAACTTCGTACAAACTTTTACTTCCTGATGGGTAATAACGTTTGCGAACCGAATTCAGTAATTCTGCAGCCTTGGCTTTATCTCCTTGTTTGAATTTAATTTCAGCTAAAGTATAGTAAATTTCAGCCAAGCGAATTAAAGCGAAATCAGATTCCATTTTACCAGCATCTTCTGAACGATAAATAGGATATTTGATAAGGCACCAGCCTGAATTCTGATCTGCGTGATCCATATCTGAAACAGGTGTAACTGTTCCGCTACTTGGAGCCGGAGATATTTTATTTGTATCAGTATCTTCAAACCAACCTACCTGATCTCGTAAATAAAGATTATATTTACCATTATCTGCTTTTGCAAGTTTTCTTTCACCTGTGTTCTTATCAATATAATCTAGAGAGCCATAAAGGAACATTCCTTCTCTTGTGCTGTTTCCAAGATTACGATATTTTTTCAAACGTATATCATCTGGATATTTTTTAAATTTAAGAACAGGAGTTCCGTTTGCAGATGTATATTCGTTTCCTTCCAAATCTAATCCCGGTTGAAGACTATAACGATGATTCATATCACCCCAATCATAGAATCCAAAATATGGAGATGCTTTAAATGGAGCTCCCCACCAATACATATCGGCACTATAAACCCAATGAGAATAACCATAAGAACTAGTAAAACCATAAATGATTTCATTACATGTTTCGTTATTCCAGTCAAAAGGAGCATCCCATCTTTCATCTATGCTATACTGTCCATATTCGCCGTTGATGATTTTTTCACAATATTGAGCACATTCAGTACTTTTATCAGTTCCACACCATAGATTTGCATTAATATAAAGCTTTACTAATAAAGCTGCAGCTCCTGCTTGTGTCCATTCTCCTTGTTGACTTCCGTTACCATTGTTCCCTTCTTTTATATTTAATTTAGGAAGTACTTCCAAAAGTTCTTTTTCTATAAATGCAAAGGTTTCTTCTGGAGTAGCTTGCGAGGGTAACATATCTTCACTAGGAAAATCGGTTACTATTGGGATATTTCTAAACATATCAAATAAGGTAATGTAGAACCAGGCTCTTAGTGTTCTTAACTGAGCAATATAATTATCCATTTCCGCTTGACTTAATTCAAATTTACTTGGATCAAGTTTGCTTAAATCACCAATGGCACTATTGACATAAACAATTCCTTGGAAATTATTATTCCATGCGTTTCTAGGATTAGTATCGTCGATAGTCCATGTATGTCTGTGTAATCTAAAGTAACGTTGACCATCCAACCAGTGACCTTGTCTGTTGGGAGTCATGAAATGGTCTGCTGTATTTTCTGCAATTTGGAAATTAGCTCCAGCAACAGCCCAATATGCATGTTCAAAAGGACGTACAAATCCTTGTATCACATTATCTTTAGTTTGATAAAATGTATCAGATGTGATAATATCATAAACTTCTTCGTCCAGATTCGTACAGCTTGTTATAGTTGTACTAGCAACTATAATACCTAATAAATATTTAAAAATCTTATTCATAATAATCTGAATTAAAATAGTTAGAAATTAAGTTGAACGCCTATCAAATATTGACGAGTGGAAGGATAATAAGATTTCTTGTTTCCAGGAACTCCCGGTTCCAGACCATTAACAGGGAAAATATCAGGATCTACACCATCGTAGCTGGTAATAGTAAATAGATTACGTCCGGTAAAGTAGAATCTAGCACTATCCATCCATTTAGAATCCAATTTTAGAGTGTATCCTAAAGTGGCTACATCTAATTTTAGATAATCAGCATTTTGTACAAAATAACTATTATGTTGGTTCATACCATTTGTTATATGAGCATTCTCTTTAAAGGCTGATTCTAATAAGTTAATATTAGCTGCAGCTGACTGTAGTCCCCAATAAAATTCATGAACATTATAAACTTGATAACCGAAATTACCTCTAAAGAATAAAGAAAGATCAAAATTTTTATATTTAAAACTATTGTTCCAGGATAAAGTAAATTTAGGAAGACCATTTCCAACTTTCACCTTGTCCTTATCTGTTGCATCAACAATAGATATGGTTTCTCCTTCTTTTGATTTGACTAACCAATTACCTGATTCGTCAACACCTTCGTATACAAATGTGAAGAATGAACCGATACGTTCATTTTCTTGTATTCTTTGTACAGGGCCAGCTGTTCCTGGAGCAGGAAATCCGCTTTGCCAATAATAGCTTTGCCCAGTATAGATATCATTAGAAAATGATACGAATTTATTATCCATAGTTGCACCAACAAAACCGATGCTGTAATTGAAATCTTCTGTTCGTACGGCATCAATATTAACTTCAAATTCGAAACCGGTATTTCTCATTGTACCTACGTTAACGTATGAAGAAGATTGAATATTGGGAGGTAATGGAACGTCATAATTACCCAAAAGATCTTGTTGAGTTCTGTTAAAGTAATTAAAACTACCACTTAAGATGTTATCGAATAAAGAAAAATCCAATCCAATATTCCAGTTTTTACCTTTTTCCCATTTAAGATTCGGATTTGTGTTCACATTAGGAGACCATCCTTGATAATATTTACCGTTATATAATACACGACCATATCCGCTCATGGTTGCTAAAGATTTATAACTGCTGAAATTTTGATTTCCTGTTACACCATAGTCTCCACGAAGTTTTAAATCATTAATCCATTTGAAATCTTTCATAAATTCTTCTTCACTAATACGCCATCCTAAAGAGAAAGCTGGGAAGTATCCCCATTTATTATTAGCTCCAAATTTGGATGATCCTTCATATCTTAAAGACGCTGTTGCTAAATATTTGCCCTTATAATCGTAACTGATGCGACCGAAGAAAGCAATTAATTTGGCATCATTCTTATAAGAAGACATTCCTAATCTTCCTTCAGCTTCACTCATATAATTACCATTTTGAAGTGAATTATATAATAATTTATCAGATGTAAAGTTCTTATTTTCTGCTCTCAGGCCATTGTTGACAAAGTATTGGTGAGAATAACCTCCCATAGCTTTCAAATTATGTCCTGCTTTTTCAAAACCATAATTAACAAGCCATTCTAAACTTTCTTGCTTGTTTTTACTATAATTCTGATTTGCTTCACCTTGATAACCTCTTTTTTTTGCTAAAGTAGAAGTTGAAGGCCTGAACCAAAAAGATAAGTTGTCATTTATCTGTTGAGCTAGTGTAACTTGTGTACTAAGTGAGTGATTACTTCCTGTTTTCAATAGTGGAAGTAAATTTAGTTTAAAAGTAGCATCCCAATCCAAATATTTTTTTTCTCCGCCACTTTTTTCAAGAGTTAATTTCTCAACAGGATTCTCCGCTTCCCATCCGGTTGCTTCAAAGTACATGTTTGGATTTTCTGGGTCTTTTATTGGCATTGTAGGATTTAGAGTTAATGCTTGTGAGAAAGCATTATAGTCTGCATTGTTATACTTTATTGTTCTAGGAGCTAAATTTAATGTTATTTTATATAAATCATTTTTACCTGTATGATTTAAAGAAATTCTTGCTCCAAGTTCTTTTCTGTCTGATCTGATATCAATACCTTCAGAATTTTTGACATCAACAGAGGCACGATAATTATTTTTTGCTGTTCCTCCTGATATTTGTAATGTGTGATTATGTGAAAATCCTAGTTGAGTGATAGCATCAAACCAATCAGTATCTCCTCCGTAATCAGATCCTCTTTCCGGGAGGTGTGCACGGAATTCTTCTGCGCTTAAAACCGGTAATTGTTTTTTTGCCTGGCTGAAGTTTACATAACCTGTATAGCTTGTATGAATAGCCCCGTCTGTAGCACCTTTTTTAGTAGTTATAACTATTACACCATTAGATCCTCTTGTTCCATAAATTGCTGAAGCTGCTCCATCTTTTAATATATCAATTGATGCAATATCATTTTCATTAATGTTTTGTAGATTGCCTCCAGGAATACCGTCTATGATAACTAAGGGTTCGATACTGGCAGAACGAGATGAAACTCCTCTGATTTGTACGGATGCAGTTGAATTAGGATCTGCTGCAGATGTATTACTTACAGAAACGCCGGCAACTTTACCCTGAACTTGCATCATTGGATTATTACCTCCAATATTTAAGAAATCTTTACTGGATACATGCGAAACAGCACTAGTAAGTTCTTTTTTTGAAACAGAGCCATATCCAATAACAACAACTTCGTCTAGATTTTCAGCATCTTCTTTTAATTGAATTTTAAAGTCGGATTTGTTATTTATTGCTATATCTTGACTTTTATATCCGATATAACTGATTTTCAATCTTTTTGCTTGATCGTTAATTTCTAAAGAGAATTTACCATCAATATCAGTAATAGTTCCATTTGTACTACCAGCAACAATAACATTTGCTCCAACAATAGGAGAACCTTTAGCGTCAATTATCGTTCCATTAATAGTTCTAGTTTGTGCCAGTATGGTGAAAGTAGCAAGGAATAAAAAAAGAGTTGTTAGCAATACTCTATTAACGTAGAAATATTTTTCCCTTTTTATGTTTTTGTGGATTAAAATGTATTTCATACGAATTAAATTTAAAGTTAATAAATG
>JAHHQS010000231.1 GCA_020026285.1 Parabacteroides sp.
GAGGGTATGTCTAAAATTATTGTCATTTAACAAACATTTCGACACACCCTCATATTTCAATAGGGACCTGCAAGACTTCCTTTATAAAAAAGGCCAAATCATTTAGATAAACATATCTTGTCGTAAAGATGATATTCCATCCTTGTCCCGAGAGTTCTTGAATCAGATTAGTCACTGCATCTAAATCACTAATTTCAGCAAGTCTCTCTGCCGAATCAATAACAAATATCTTTACCTCTTCATTTTTATAAGCATCTAGAAACTGAGAGATGGTATAATTCTCAGAAAATCTAAATATATCATTAACATTTTGTACATTCAATTCATTGGCCTTGAAAACACAGATCGGATTATCTTTCACATTTTTTACATAAAAGTCTTTAAATATTGCTGTCTTACCACAGCCTCCCTCTCCTGCAATTATGATATTTTTATGATTTCGACAATTTTCGCCAATGTTTTCGACTATTGCCGTTCTATCGATTTTGATTTTCTGCCCATTAAACGGGATTTCAGTTTGAATATCCTTCAAAATATTCTCATTATGCGCAACTATACTGTCTATTAAATTGCCTTCATTGGGATTCAGATTGAAAAAAAGGTCAAAAATATATTTATTTTCTGGCAAAGATAATTGTAGTTCAAAATGGCTCGGTACACGCCAGATGAGTTCAACTCCAAGAGCCTTCGCTGAATTTTCGATTTCCTGCTGATACTTTGGTTTCTTCTGATTTTGCGAGGAACTTTCTGAAAATTCCCGATTGATATAGAAATATAGTTCATCCAGATTCCCGTTCGTTTTTTTTGCCTTTTGAATGGAGTCAATAATGTCACCTTTATTAGCCGCAATAGAAGTTGTATAGTATTTGGATTGAAATCCTAGAGTCTTACCACCATGAATCAACGGTTCTGTTTCTATTCCCGTCTGGTTCTTATAGCGAAAAAGTCCTATCCTGCTATTATGTTCAGCACAGAACAGAAGATAGGACATTTGCTCAAATGCCCATTCCTCCCGTTTGTCATATTTCAATTCAAACACTTTCCAATTCATATTTCAACTTTTTTATTTGTTCGGTGTAAATAACTTCACTTGACCTATAATTCTCTCATCTATTATGAAAATTATGTGTACACATATAACGTACTGACTATAGTGTAATTTTCATCCCTACTCATGAAGTATATGAAAATATCAATAAATAAGTCCGTCTTAAATTTAAAAACTTTCTATTAGTATGTGACAAGTTTGTGACACACATGTACATTACACTTGAACGTAGCGATAACCACCTTTTTTAATATAAGAGTCAAGGAATTTACCATGAGAATCAGCAACCATTAATCCATCATAAATACTTTGTGGTACATCATAATACTGATAAACAGCACCACTTAAAAACTCAATTTCTAAAACCATACTGTCAGGGTCATAACCAATCGAAGCAATGTTCGATGATGATACATATTGTCTATCCATATATTTAAAATATTATAAATTAATTTGTTGTAATCTCCATGCTTTTATAATGTTCTGAAATTCTTCATCCGTAATATCTAAGGCATTGTTCCAAGCACCTTTTCCTTTTTCATCTGAAGCCACAATAGGATCATTACTGTCAGGTCTATTGTTTTTATCAGGATATGTAATGACAGCTCTCATAGGCATTCTTACTGCCTCACCAACAATAATGCATTCACCAGTTTTGAGAATCGGTAGCATATTCACCAAATTAGAAAGATTATCTGAGACTGCATTGGCTATTATATTTCTATCATTAGAGTTCGTCAGGCGCAAAGCTATCGTTGTACCACATTGAGATAGAATAGTTGGGTCTATCTCTGAAGGACGCTGGCTTACAATCATAGTACTGATTCCATATTTACGTCCCTCCTTTACTATGCGGCGTACTACTCTGGATGCTCTGCTATTATTGTCACTACTCAGATAATTATGAGCCTCTTCCATTACTATTAATAGAGGGCGTTTTCTGCCTCCTTGTTTAAGATTGCGTGACCAAAACATAGAGTCATACATGACACGGAGAAGAATTCCTATAATATCATGCAATATTCCATTTGGTACCCCTGAAACATCAAAAACAGAAAGAGATTTCTCTCCAATCCAAAGTTTTAGCAGAGAATTGATATCATTTGTTATATTTCCATCTGCTTTTGGTATAAAGCCATCAGGCTCTAAAACGAAATCAAAACGTGGATCTGCAATCTTAGCCTGCAATGCTATAAGCTGCCTTCTCAAATTCATTGTAGCCGCGGATAAATATATTCTTGATTGCTGCTGCTCCTTATATTCTGGTAACTCAAATGGCTCTATTGATCCTGACATTTTAGTTCCGTCTTCTTTTATAACGAAAGCCTCTGTCGTCGCAGCCTCATTAAAATCCTTATCTATAGGACATATTTTTGTCCGGTTCCCGCACATATATGGGTTGCAAACATTAATCTATATAGATAAAGGAACAAACGTCGCAAACTAAATGGTACAGGTGTATCTACTGTTATATTATCAGTATTTAGATATGAAAACAAAGATGGATTCTTTTCTATTGTAAGTTTTTTAAGCTTTAAAATAAGTTCCGAAAGCGGAAATCGGTCATTATCTTGAATATCGCCAAAAACAAAACTTACAAACTCATTATAACTCATAGCCCAAAAGGGGACAACAAGTTTCTTATCCGTTTTGGCTTCCGGCGTCGTTCTAAATATATTAGCTCTACTTTTAAAAGTTTTACAATACTCACCATGAATATCAATAAGAATAATTCTAGAAGAAGGGAATACAACAGGATTTATAAGGGTATTTATCACCTCTGCCACTGTTGTTGATTTACCAGTTCCTGTAGAGCCAACAATACAGCTATGTCTGGTTACCAACTTATTGATGTCTATCAAAGCAGGAATATTCTCCGCTCCTGAAATGGTACCTACTGACACAAACTCAGCACCTTTCTCATGACCATATATATTGACCAGATCTTCTTCTGTAACAATATAGACTTCATCATCTATCATAGGGTATTGCGATACACCTCTTTCAAACGGCTGTCCTTTTGCGCCCTCTCCGATAAGTTGTATGGTCATCCACCTTAAACCTGTATTGACATCGTTTCTCATAGATTCAGGTACTGCATCAGCCCCTATCTGAACAATGATACCATACAGGTTAATAAATCCTTGCGGTATCCTCACAAAACCACCTACTTCCCCAACTTTATAACCATTTCCATAAATATAAGAAATGGTTGAGTTAATAGATGGGTATAATTGTACAGAAACTTTTGTTCCTGAAATACTTCTAACAGCTCCTATTATAGCTGGATTACTTTTCGTCTGCATATAGATCATCTCCAATTAGTTCTGATAGGAAAAGAGCAAAATCTGCGAAATCTCCAAGAGAAACTCGATCTTCTTTCTTATTGAAATTATAGTTTACAAATTCATTTTTATTATCAACAAACTTTGACCATTCACGGCGTTGGGCTCCAATGACAGCTTCTTCATCATACCAAATGCTCAAGTTAGGGCGATGTAATGCTAAATTTACAGTTTCTTCCGAAACCAAAGTCCCATCTGAATTCTTCATTTTACCATACATCAATGCCACTACATTTGCACTTTGGTTTACCTTTAAAGCATTTATAATAGTGTCATTGATATGTTCATCACCAAAAGAATAACCACAGACAAACAATACTGCATGTGGTTTCAAAAGAAAATTCGTTAATCTGTCGGACATTGCTAAAAATGGCATCTTTCTACTTTGATCGTATTTCAGTTTGGAAGGATAAATTAAATCTGGAGAGCCATCTATCCCTTTAGATACCCTACAAACGCCTCCAGAAATAGCCTTCCAATTCACAGAGCCATGTAGTTTCCATAGTCTCATCCAATAAGTAGGCAATTCATCTTCCTCTACAGAATGAATATCAAAGAATGGGTATCTTGAACCTGAAAATCCATCAAAGAACGGAACACTTTGTTCTTCTAAAGCCTGCTCTAAAAGTAAATCGTAGTTGGTCGTAAATATTTCAACAGGGAAAGTTCGATCAATAGAATTCACCCATCTGGCAAATCTTCTATACGAATTATCTCCAACCGGCAAATCCTTTGTAACAGCATCAGATATTGTTTTACAGATTTCTTTTTCCAAATTAACAAGTTCATCTTCAGTAAAACCTCTAACTGTGCCACCTCCAGCTGAGACTTCCTTCATGCTACGTATAAAGGTAAGAACATCTTCCAGATTTGAAGTCTTCCTACCAACCTTGTTTAATTCTTCTATCATTCTTTTATATGGAGTCGTCGCTAAATCTTCAATATGTGCATCATTGATAATCTTGATTAAGCCCTTCATATCTGGGAGTAACGGACTCCCTGAAATTTTAACAGACAAAGGACAACCTGCCGCAAGAAGGAAGCCAAGCGGAGCTTTATTTTGTGACAAAAGCAATCTTAAACTTCTTAAATGTCTTATTTGATCATATTTCATATTTTTACAATTTTTACAACTTTCAATTTACCAAAATAAGTTTCGTCAATTCCAATTTAAAAGTTTTTATCTAAATCAAAGGTCTCACCAGCATCGCAAACTGCAAAAAAGGTTTTACACTTAATAAACATGTCATTCAGCAATTTGCCACCTTGCTGTAATACACACGTAAGTTCTTTGATAGAATTAAAAGTAGGCATAAATATTCATTATTTAATTAACATCACAATAGCCCTGCCATATAAACAGGCAAGCACATGATATCCTTATCTTTTCTGACGTCTTTTGTATACAGAAGATACCGATTCTTTATTC
>JAHHQS010000232.1 GCA_020026285.1 Parabacteroides sp.
GGTATATGTACTATGTATATATTGATAATTGTCTAATTGTCTTTTCGGAAATTTTTGAAAAAGACTCTATCTTTGTCAATGAAATGTTACCATATTCTCATTGGTGGTATTCTAGTGATGATTGGTATTACTTTTGAGGTATCAAGAAAATCAAAACGTGAATTACAATAAGTTATAAACGATATGATAACACACGTAATAATTACAACTGCATTTGTTTGTGCAAGCTGTCTTGTTCAGACGGCATGCACGGAACCTGATTCGAGAACGTTGGCAAATTCACCGGTCATAGCCGAACGAATCAGCCTTCCAACCGGTGACCTGATTGCATGCGATTTGACTAAAGCTTCGTCTGATACGCTGGAACTTCCACTGAGTGCCTTGATTGAAGATCTCAAGTATGTCATCCTTGATAAAAGCGAAGAAGCACTCATCGGTGGTGGACGAGTATCGCTTTCAGATAACTATATACTGATAAGCAACCAAAAGCAGGTACCTTATAAACTCTTCAATAAAATGGGTAAGTTCTTATGTTCTATCGGTGCATACGGGCAGGGACCTAATGAATACCTTAACACGTATCATGAGCAGCTGGACGAAAAGCATAATCGCATTTATATTTTACCATGGATGGCTGAAAAGATTTTGGTGTTCGACCTGAAAGGAAATCCCCAACCGCCTATTCCGCTGAATACATTTGTTGGAAAAGGTAAGTTCCAGGTGAATGGCGACAAACAAGAGGTGACTGTAACGAAACTCCCTTTTGAGGGTTCGGAAGAATTTGTTTGGGTACAGGACTTTGCCGGGAATAGGAAACAGGTAATTGAACCAGGACATCTGATGGCTCCTCGAGATTTCAGTAATGAGGTGGAAAATAAGTTCAATACTGCTGAATATGATGTAAATTTAAGTCTGATAATGCCTCCTCGTAAGGATACGCTTTATCATTATAATCAGAAGGATAATCGATTGGAACCTCGTTTTACCGTGACGTTTAAGGATGATAAAATTCCTTGGCATGGGTATATAGAGTTACCTGATTACTTTCTGGGTGATGTGAGTATTCCCGTCCAGGTGGCAGAAGGCATGTGGCAGGGAAGTAAACCAGCACTGTATGCAGTGAATAAAAAGACGCTACAAGGTAGTTATGTAAAACTGACCAATGATTATTTCGGATTAAAGGATATATGGCATTCGTTCGGAGGTGGATACTATGCGGCTAATTATGACCCGCTCAGCTTGAAGGAACGACTGGATGCGGTATTGAAAGCGAATGAAATTGGCGATGCGGAACGAACTACCGTTTCTACCTTGAGTCAGTTACTCAATGAAGATTCAAACAATGTGATTGTATACGGAAAATTAAAAGCTGGTCTATAAATACGTTCTATAAAATATACTATATAAATCATAATACGTTCTATGAAGACAGATGCAAAAAATAGAGAACTAGACTGACTTTTCGTTTGGAAAACGTTATCTTTATGCCAGTGAACAACCGGTTTTTGGAAACGATTCCTTTTCCCTTTAACCTAGCTTTTGACTTTTAATTCATACTTGAAACTTTCATGAAACCTTATATCAGAATCTTTCTTTTAATTAGTAGATTATTGACCATTGCTTTGCTTTCTGTATTGATGGGGTGTAAACCTTCTTCTAAAAGTCTTTTGGATGAAGCAGAAAAGGTTATGGGGTTGTCTGTAGATAGTGCGTATTTTATGCTTTCGCAGATTGATAACGACGGTCGGCAGTTGAAAGGACATGATAGAGCCAGGTATGATTTGCTTCGTCTTTACATGCATTATTTGCGGGCTTCTTTTGTAGAGAAGGGCTTTGATACGGATTCGTTGTTTCATTCTGTGGAATGTGAACTTCGGAAACTGGGAGATAAGGAACGTCTGATGAGAATGAAGACTTTTCAATTGGATGTAGACCATTTCCATCGGTGCTATGATTCGTTGGCCGTTCATCTTCATCGGTTTGAAAATGAATTTTGTAATGTGTCCGATACATTACGTGCAACGTTATTGGGCTATAAATCTCTGTTAGCTTTGGAGAATAAGGTGTATGCTGAAGCCTTACATTATGCGGATTCGGCTTATGCATTGGCTCCAGATTTGAGAGGACGCTTGAGAGCGGGTCGATTCAGAATTCGTGTACTGGAAACATTAAATGATATCCATGGAGTGGACAGTTGTTATCAGTCGCTCTTGCACTTATTGTCGGCAGATAAGAAGTATGCGGCGTGGACGGATGCGCTTGAACGTGAGCGATTGAGTTGGCTTCAACGATCGAACCGCTGGGAAGAAGCAGCGGCTTATAGTCGGCAGATAAAAGATTCACGACCAGTAAAAGTGGCTCGCACTTTTTATTTGAGAGGATGCGCTTATCAAGCAATAGGCAGATTGGATTCAGCCCGATATTACTTCTTACAGGCTACGCAACTGCCATCACTCGATATTGCCGATTTATCTTTAAAATCCTTGATTCAATTAGAGAGACACGTAGGCAATGATTTTTCTTTGTACTATGAACGTTCCTTGTTGATTGAAAATGATAGGGACTCACGGATTGATTATAAATCGGAATTGGTACATTTCAAAGAAGAGCAGTTGGCCAAAAAACTCATTCAGAACAAGATGGCCCGACAAGAAGAATGGCTGTATTTTATGGGTATCGTCATTCTTCTATTAGTGGCAACCATTGTAATGACCCTAGTTTATTATAAAGAAAAACGCCAAAGAATGCTGGCCAACGAAGCCTTTGAACGGCAGCATCTTGAAGATGAATCCCGTCGGTTAAAGGATCAGAATCTGATGCTTCAGCAAGAAAATGAACTGACCAGACTTAGGGAGCAGGATGCGGTGTTGAAAGCGAGAGTCAGTGATATGCGTGAAATGGTTTTCCGAAAATTGGATTTCTATTCGAAACTGTCATCTAAAAATTCGGATAAAGAGAAAGCCAGCAAAGATAAAATTTGTTTTACGGAGCAGGACTGGATTGATGTCAAACTAGCTACAGATGCAGTCTTTGACGGCTTCTCTAGAAGATTGAAAGAAACTTATCCTTTGCTGACAGATGCAGATGTTGTGTTTTGCGCTCTTGTCAAACTAAATGTGAATATTCAGGACTTAGCTAATATTTATTGTGTTACCAAGGCCGCTATATCCAAACGCAAGCTTCGAATCAAGAATGAGAAGATTGGAGTTGCGGATGCTGAAATAAGTCTGGATACGATTCTTGCGCAATTTTAATTTCTTTTGTGGGTATGAAGCCTGTCGTTATAATATTGTCTAATGTCTATTTCTTACTACTATTCTTATCTTATTGATTATTAATAATATAAGTAAAGAATAATACAGTCCTTTGTCCAACGAAATAATTGCCATTCCACTACTATACTTCTACCTTTGTACAACTAATAAAAAACAAATCACAATAAAATATTAATAGTATGTCGTATAGGGTTTTATTTATTTTAATGTCTATTTTACTTGTATCTTGTGAAAGTAAACAAACAAAAAGTAGTAAAGATGAATCTAAAAATTCTTTTGTTGAGCTAATGACACCAAATTCATTGGTAGATGCATGCAATGATTTAAAACTTAGTGAACTAGCCGATTCTGTGTGGTATGTCCCCTTGGAAACAAATAAAGATTTACTTTTAGGTGATATTGGAACTGAGGGTTCATGTAAATATGTACAGAATTCGTTTTATATTTTCGATGGTCAGCAAGGCTGTATTTACGTCTTTTCTTCTGATGGTAAGTTTCAAAACAGAATAGGAAAGTTAGGACAGGGAGCAAATGAAATAGTAAAGTTCCTGGATTACACGACAGATGGTAAAATTGTTTATATTGCCGATTTCGGAAATAAACTGCATTGTTATAAAAAGGACGGAACTTATTTAGGAAATGTCAAATTGCCAAAGCAGGCTTATAAATTAATGTGTATAAGTGAAGATAGAATTGGCTGTTACATTACCGATAATCAATTTGATAATGCTGATGATGCATATTCATGGCTAATTGTCAATGCTGTAGGAGATTCCGTTTCATGTCGTAAAACTTCCCAAATAAGAGAACCAGGTAAAGACAATTCCTCATATAATCATTATGTATTGCATGATTTTTCGACAGTATATTCTTTTGCCTATAAAGAAGCATTTAATGATTCTCTGTATCATTTTGACCAGGAAGGGAATATAAGTGCGTATGGGCATATAGATTTAGGAATACATAAGATTAATCCTTCACTGTCTTTCGATGAAGTGCTAAAACAGGGACATGCCATACGGTTGAGAAGGATATATGATACACCACATTATCTGTTGGCACGAGGAAGATGTTTCTGCATAAAAGATAAGGAAACATGTTTTGTTTGGAATAAAGATACAAATGATTTTTTCTGTCTTCCAGATTTCAACATAGCGAATGATTTGGGAGGTCCCGATTTCCAACCTTTTAGTTGTGCTTATCCAGGCTTGTTAATTGGCCTTGCAGAAGCTGCAGATTGCCCCGAGGAATTTTTAAAGCAATACGATATGAATATTGATGATAATCCTGTATTGGTTTTGGTAAAATGTAAATCTATGTAGCATTTTATAGAAAGATATTTGTGTACAGTTCTTCTCAACGAGAAAAGAACTATTATGTAATAGTATAAAACTATTTAAAGCAATGAATGCACAGATTCAAACATATTTTATGGCACTGTTGGCAGCCGGACTATTAGGCAGCTGCAGCGGTGAGCAAAAGGAATCTTCCGAAAAGGAAGGAGTGGAAACGGTTTTGCCTTCGCAGGTGAATGAGG
>JAHHQS010000233.1 GCA_020026285.1 Parabacteroides sp.
ACGTGATTTGTAATCTCGGGGTCGTTGGTTCGAATCCGACAAGAGGCTCAAGAAAAAGCAAGAAAGAAATTCTTTCTTGCTTTTTTTTATTTACATTTGATTTTACTAATACTCACATTCCACGCTTATGAAAGTTCTTTTAATAAATGGTAGCCCACACTACCAAGGATGTACGTTCACAGCTCTTCAAGAAATAGAAAAAGAGTTACAAGCACAAGGGATTGACACCGAAATTTTCTGGATCGGCATAAAGCCTATTCAAGGTTGTATGGGGTGTAATCTTTGTATAGGTACTGACAGATGCTATGTAGAGGATTCCGTAAATCTTTTCTTAGAAAAATCTTTAGAGGCCGATGGCTTCATTTTTGGTTCGCCAGTTCATTTTGCATCAGCTGGAGGAGCATTAATTTCTTTTATGGACCGAGTTTTTTATGGCCGTGCAAAATTATTCTCCAACAAACCGGCTGCAGCTATTGCCAGTTGCCGAAGAGGTGGTTCTTCTACAACATTTGACCAACTGAACAAATATTTTACAATAAGTAATATGCCGGTAGTCTCTTCCAACTATTGGAATACCGTACATGGAAACAATCCGGAAGAAGTGGTGCAAGATATTGAAGGTATGCAGACCATGCGTATCTTAGGAAGAAACATGGCCTGGCTTCTAAAATGTATCGAAGCCGGGAAACAGGCAGGCATTACTCCTCCTCCATTTGAGACTCGGACAAATACAAATTTTATTCGCTAGAATTAACTGAAGAATAAACCCGGACACCCCATCAGGTCCAGCCTAAAAAAAATGCCACACAGAAAGAGTTTCTTTAAATCTTCTGTGTGGCATTTTTATATATAAATATCAAAGATTATTATAGATCTTCAAGTATTTTTTTCAATACTGTTTGAGCTGAAATCTCACGATTTGCAGCTTCAGGGATAACAATACTCTGTGGACTTTCAATAACTTCGTCACTTACAATCATATTACGACGAACGGGAAGACAATGCATGAAATAAGCATTATTAGTCAAAGCCATCTTTTCAGCATTAACAGTCCAGCTACGATCCATATTCAAGACTTTTCCATAATTCGGATCCTGATATGCAGACCAGTTCTTGGCATAAATAAAATCAGCACCTTCGAAAGCTTTCTTTTGATCATACTCTACTCGTGCATTTCCAACAAACTTAGGATCCAATTCGTAACCTTCCGGATGAGTAATAACAAATTCGCAGTCGATAGCATTCATCCATTCAGCAAAACTATTAGGAACAGCCTGAGGCAAAGCTTTTGGATGTGGAGCCCAAGACATGACAATCTTAGGACGTTCTGTCTTTTTATATTCTTCAATAGTAATCAAATCTGCAAAACTCTGCAAAGGATGACGTGTCGCAGCTTCCATACTAAACACCGGACGGCCAGAATATTTGATAAATTCTGTTAGAATTTTCTCATTATAATCGTCTTCCTTGTTTTCAAAACGAGCAAAAGATCGTACACCGATTACATCGCAGTAACAACCCATTACAGGAATTGCTTCTAACAAATGTTCCGGTTTGTCTCCATCCATAATCACACCACGTTCAGTTTCAAGCTTCCATGCACCTTGGTTTACATCCAATACAATTGTATTCATACCCAAGTTCATGGCTGCCTTCTGAGTACTCAAACGAGTTCTCAAACTAGAATTAAAGAAAATCATTAACAATGTTTTGTTCTTACCTAATTCACTGAACTGGAAACGATCTTTCTTAATCTCAAAAGCATCATGAAGCGCCTGCTTCAAATCACCTAAATCCTGTACACAAGTAAAATTTCTCATTGTAAATTAAATCCTATTATTTTATTTATGATCTTTGGCACGTATTTCAACTCGGCGAATCTTACCACTAATAGTCTTTGGCAATTCATCAACGAACTCAACCACTCGTGGATATTTATATGGAGCTGTTACTCTTTTCACATGATTCTGAAGTTCTTTTACCAAATCATCACCGGCCTTGTCTTTATACTCTTTAGACAATACAATAGTTGCTTTAACAACCTGACCACGAATTTCATCAGGAACACCTGTTATAGCACATTCCACAACAGCCGGATGAGTCATCAAAGCACTTTCCACTTCAAACGGGCCGATACGATAACCGGAACTCTTGATTACATCATCAGCTCTACCTACAAACCAATAATATCCATCCTGATCTCGCCAGGCAACATCACCTGTATAATATAATCCGTCATGCCATGCTTCGCGAGTACGAGCAGGATCACGATAATATTCTTTAAACAAGCCTAATGGCTTACCATTTTCTGTATGAATAACAATCTGTCCTTGTTCTCCATCTTCGGCCGGAGTTCCATCTGGACGAAGAAGGTCTATGTCATATTGAGGATTTGGCATACCCATTGAACCTGGTTTCGGTTCCATCCAAGGAAGGGTTGCAATAGTCAAAGTCGTTTCAGTCTGACCAAAACCTTCCATCAATTTGATACCTGTCAATTTATAGAATGTATCATAAACTGCCGGATTCAAAGCCTCTCCTGCTATTGCGCAATATTCCAAAGAAGACAAATCGTACTTAGTAAGATCTTCACGAATCAAGAAACGGAAAATTGTAGGAGGAGCACACAATGACGTGATTTTATAATCCTGAATCATCTGAAGCATATCTGCCGGAGTAAACTTTTCATGATCGTAAACAAACACGGTTGCACCAGCAATCCATTGTCCATAAAGTTTTCCCCAAACAGCCTTACCCCAACCTGTATCTGCAATAGTCAAATGCAAACTATCACGATGCAGATTATGCCAATAACAACCTGTTACAATATGACCTAAAGGATAAGTAAAGTCGTGAGCAACCATTTTAGGGTTACCAGTTGTTCCTGAAGTAAAATACATCAAGGAAATATCATCATTATTATTTGCATGCAAAGGACGCGTAAAGGGAGGAACATTCTTCCATTCTTTATGGAAATCATGAAAACCTTCAGGAACATAAGGACCTACTGATATGACATGTTTCACTGTTGGTGATTCAGGTAAAGAGTCTTCAACATGTTTTGTGATTACCTCTTCTCCCGCACAAACAATCATTTTTATATCGGCCGCATTTGCACGGTAAACAATATCTTTCTTAGTTAACAAATGGGTAGCCGGGATAACAACAGCTCCCAGCTTATGTAAAGCTATAATCGAGAACCAAAACTCATAACGACGTTTCAGGATCAACATTACCATATCGCCACGACCAATCCCCAATGATTGGAAATAAGCAGCAGTACGGTCTGTATATTCTTTTATCTGAGCAAAAGTGAAATCAATATGTTCTCCTTTATCATTGGTCCAACAAAGAGCTTTTTTGTCAGGCTCTTCAGCAGCCCATGCATCTACTATATCATAACCAAAATTAAAATTTTCCGGAACCTTTATTTTAAAGTGTTCTTTAAAGTCTTCTTGTGAAACAAAAGAAGTCTGTTCTAAAAATCTTTCTAACATAACTTTCTTCTTTATAAAATAACAGCAAGGAAGCTAACTTTCTCACCATCCAATGCTTTCATTCCATGTGGTAATTTAGAATCAAAATAAATGCTATCACCTTCTTCTAAAATCATTTCTTTTCCGTTGATTTCAATCATCATTCTTCCACGAACAACATAATTGAATTCCTGTCCTTCATGAGAATTACGATAGATTGGCGTTCCCTCTGGTTTCGGATGTACTGTAACCATAAATGGACTGCATTTTCTCTGAGCAAAACCAGCAGCCAAAGATTGATATTTATAAGCTTTTACACGTTCAACAGTGACACCTTTATTTTTTCGTGTAACAAAATATGAACTCATTTTCGGTTCATCACCAAACATCAGAGCTGTCAGTTCCACGCCGTAAGCTTGTGCAATCTGGTGTAAAACACTCACTGAAATATCTACTGTTCCACTTTCAAGCTGTTTATATTGCTCAACGGAAAGATGACAAGTTTTGGCCATTTCTTCTGGCGATAATTCTAATGCCTCACGTAAACCGATAAGACGTTCCGCTATTTGTTTAATTTGTTCATCCATGATGCATTTATTTATATTTAAAGTTTTTCAAAGATAAAGAAAAATAACAAATAGTTCATAAAATCTTTGATTTTTCAGCAAACAGGAATCATTCTTTCATAAAAAAAGGGATATATCTCAAAGATATACCCCTTAAATATGCTTCTTTTAAATCAATTAAGCATCACCTTTCTGTACGAAATCCTGGAAATTTGCAGTTTTGTTATCTGCTTCTGCTTTACCACTAGTAAGCATTTCTTCAAATTTCTTTAAATTATCCTGCAAAGCTAAATATAAACGATGTGCATTATCAGGAGTTAAAATAACACGGCTTTTAACTTTTGCTTTAGGAGCACCTGGTACAACGCGGATAAAGTCTAAGATAAATTCAGATGCTGAATGTGAAATAATAGCTAAGTTAGCATAAGTACCTTGAGCCATTTCATCAGACAGCTCTACTTGGATTTCATTGTTTGTTGCTTTATTTTCTTCCATGATTGTTAAATATATAAAGTTATTGGCCGCAAATATACATACTTATATTGGATTTATTGTAACTTTTTTCAAAATATAAGTTCCGGCTTTAAACCTTGGAATGGTAATATTCTGATTTCAAAAGGCATAAAGTGAATAGATCATTTTTCTCCGGTAATCATTATATACCACCTGTAAAAAAACAAAAAAACGACTACTTTCACAAGCAACCGTTTTCTAATGTTTTAAATCTAATTACTTAGACTCATGTAAAGTCTTAATATTATATATTGT
>JAHHQS010000234.1 GCA_020026285.1 Parabacteroides sp.
GCATTAGCCTTCCAAGCTGAGGGTCGCGGGTTTGAGCCCCGTCTTCCGCTCTACGAAAGGATCTCTTTTTGAGGTCCTTTCTTTTTTTATATATCCCCTAGCATATTCGCTCAGGAAAGACACTACACCTCCCATCTTGCATAACTTACAAAAAAAGCTATTGTATATAGATATTGATTTATTAACAATATTTGCAATAAAGAAATAATTTGTATCTTTGAAAGGCTTTAAAGGGGAAAGCCGTTGTATTTATAGAATAAGAAACAATAATATATTTTGTCTTTATGAAATCTTTTTCCTTAAAATCTTTTACATTCAAATCATTATTGATTATGCTAAAGGAATATACTATTATGTGGTTAGCAATGTTCCTCTACGCATTCGGATGGATTGGCTGTGTGCTGCCCGCACACTGTACCAGTGGTGGCGCCGGTGGCTTTGCATTGGTTACAACGGAGGCGCTAAAATTAATCGGAGTTGACGTACAAGTAGGTACTATGGTTTTTGTAGTGAATGGTATCTTGATGATCATAGGCGGATTAATAGTAGGATGGAACTTCGGACCCAAAACTATTTACTGCGTTGCCATGATTGGTCTCGGAATGAACTTCTGGCAGTGGCTGTTATTTGACTCAGGATACGTAGAGAACTTTCATATTTTTACACCAGAAACACCAGAAGGAATCTTTCCTGACGGTCGACTATTACCGATGGTGTTAGGAGGCATCTTTGCAGGGACAGGTATAGCTATTTGCTTTTCGCAAGGAGGAACCACAGGTGGAACTGATATCGTGGCTCTAATCGTTCAAAAGTTTAAGAACGTCAACTACGGCAAGGTGCTTATCTTTACAGATGCTACTATTATTGGTTCTGCGTATTTCGTAGGTTACGACATTCCGGCTTTGATATATGGTCTCATAATGACGGTAGTGGTTGGATATACAGCCGACGCACTTATGTCGGGCAACAAACAATCACGACAAATTATGATTATTACCCCAGACTATGAAAAGATGGCCGATTCTATTACAAATACAATGCATCGCGGTGTAACAGTCATTGACTCACAAGGATGGTACACAAAGAAAAAAGGTAAGATTGTAGTAGTAGTATGCCGTAAATCGGAAGCTCCCATCATCCTACGTTTCGTAAAGACAATCGATGCTAAAGCCTTTATCACAGTAAGTTCTGTAATGGGCGCATACGGTGAAGGATTCGACGCCTTGAATAAAGTTTAAGACTAAAATAGTTAAGATAAAAAAGCCTGCTCATTCTATTGATGAGCAGGCTTTTTTATTATCTATGTTATTCTATCCTTTTCTAGGAATAATTATTTTGCTTCATCAGCAACTTCTTTCTGAGCAGGTTCAGCAAATTCTGTAATACCATTTGAGATTAACAGATTATACCACTGAATCAATTTCTTGATATCACTAGTATGAACACGGTCACGATCATAGTTAGGAAGAACTTCAGCCATATAACTGTGCAGTTCTTCTGCCGATGCTTTTTTATAATTGAAAGAAGAAACTTCACCGTTTTCTTTAGTCTTTACTGATTCCAAAACCAACGACAAAGCAATTTCTTCAGCATCTGTATACATTGCAATATCCCCTAAAGAAATAACTTTATCACTTGCATAGATAGGCAAACGCTTTCTATCAGCGCTAACTGTTTCAACAATCAGCATATTTTTTGCTTGTGAAACGAGTTTATATAATCCAGGTTTTCCTGCGATTGCTAAAATTGTATTCAACATATTACTAAATAGTTTACTAAATTTTTAAATATTAATTATTTGGTTAGACAAAAGTACAACTCAAAGACGAAATACACAAACTATTTGTTGCCTTTTATGGCCAGTAGCCGTGAAAATAGCTCGTCCAATTGTCCTTTGAGTGGTTTTATTCCATCGTTCTCTATGATATAATCTGCTCGACAACATTTATCTTCATCGGATAACTGAGATGCAATACGTTGATGCACTTGCTGCAGGGTAGTATGATCTCTCTCAACAACCCTTGCACAGCGTATGTCAAGTGGGGCGTGTACCATTAGGACATAATCCACTTCCGTATGAAAACCCGACTCAAACAAAATGGCGCTTTCCATTGCTACGACTTCCTTTCCTTCTACCTCCCGATTATTCACCCATTCGCGGAAAGTTTCTCTTACACGCGGATGAATTATGGCATTAATTCGTGAAGCATTCTCGGCAGATGCAAACAAATAATTAGCAAGCAAAGCCTTGTTAAGCCCATCTACCGAATATACCTCCGGACCTAAAAGCGTAATAAGATCCCGACGAATCGCTGCATTTTCCACAGTTAACCGTTTGGCCTGCGAGTCACAATCAAAAACAGGTACTCCCCTTTCAGCAAGCAAGTGCGAAATATATGATTTACCACTTCCTATCCCGCCTGTAATCCCCAATCGAATCATTTATTCTCCTCTAAAGTTTCATTTTTTGTTTTCGTACCACTTTTTGAATCAGCTGATGGCACATAGCGTTCTTCAATCAGAAAATCAACTGAAGACGGAACAATACGTACATGACCCACGTGCTCAGGCATTTTCTTCAAAACCAATGGTATCTGGTCAGATTGATTAGCCATAATATCATCATATGAGACCTCTAGTTGAAAATCATCAGCAGAGACAGATGAGAAATTTTTGAGACCTATTTGGAAAAGGACCTGTGCTTTGGAAGGAAACGTTCGAAGAAACTTACCTTTTGGAAAATTCACGCCCACAATAGGAACTTCAACCTTTTTCTCGGAATACATATCCACATATACAGTAACTTTATTAGTTGAAGGTATAAATTTGGCTCCTTTCACTTGCTGTAAGTGAACTTCTCGTGATATCGTATCTGTTACCCCCTTAAAAGAAACGGGTACCGTATAGACTGTCTGAATAGTATTCAACACGTTTTGTGGTGCATAAACCATAACCGAATCTGGTTCCAACTTGACATCCGAGACATAAAATTCTCTACCAGCTGTCACTTGTCCACTAATGGCAACAGGTACAGTCTTAGCATCCCCACGTGAATAAATATAGCCTAAGGTATCAGGACGGATACCTATCAGCCTGGTTGAAGTATTAAGCTGAGTAGCTATTTTCTTACTAACTTCAGCACGTGAAAGCGTAACCGAATTACCCATGTCTTGATAATCTTCAAAATCAAACACGAGCGGATAAAAAGAACGACCTAGCAAATAATTCAAGAGCACGGTCCCTCTATCTTGTACCTGCGCTTGAATTTCAGAAGGAAGTTCAGAAGTCATAACAACCTCCTTAGGCTGATTTTTCAAGCGAACCTGCATCGTGATGTCGGCCTGATAAACACCATCCAACATCTGCAAAACCCAGAAAGAGAAGGAAACAAGTACAAAAAACAAAAAAATCAGAAATTCCCTGGAATTCTGAGAAAGCAGGAAGTTTCTGATTTTTTGTGTAACAAGTACTTGATATTCCTTCATGTTCTTCTTTTCGAACAACATAACGAAATGTACTTTAATTATTTAACAGCCTGTGACTGTGCATCTGCATAAATAGAGTTTTTATCGACTTTGATTTTAACTCCTGATGCAATTTCTACAACAACAGTGCTATCTTCAATTTCTTTTACTTTACCATAGATGCCGCCTGCAGTGATAACTGACTGACCTACTTCCAAGCTCTTACGGAAATTAGCAATTTCCTTCTGTTTCTTGTTCTGGGGACGGATCATGAAAAAATACATAATAGCAAAAATTGCTACCATCATAATCAGGAAAGAATAATCTGCCTGACCCTGTGCCTGCAACATAATTGTCAACAAATTCATAGGTTTCTTGGTTTAATTTTAATATTGGTTCTACAAAGAATAGAATTTATTGTCGATTCTTAATCAACAAGATTTAATTCTTTGTCAACTTGTTTTCTTTCTTCAACTGATTAACAATTCCATCCAATGTACCGTTAATGAATCCGCCACTTCTAGGTGTGCTATATACTTTAGCAATGTCAACATATTCATTCAATGATACATTCACTGGAATGTTAGGGAATGTAAGGATTTCAGCTAATGCAATCTGCATGATGATAACATCCATCAATGCTACACGGTTCAAATCCCAATTTCTTGAATTTTCACTAATCAAATGTCTGTAATAATCAGCGTTCAAGATAGCACGACGGAACAAACGACGTGCATAGTCTTTATCTTCATCGTCTTTGAATTCTGGAAGCAATTCCTGTTTTTCACCTTTTGCTTCTTCAAAACGTTTGATTGTCTTCAAGACGAATGTGTCAACGATTTCCTTATCGTCATTCCAATACAAGCTCTGTTCTTCAAGAATGTCATCCAACGCATCGTTTTTGAAAAACACTTTCTTATAAAGTTTTCTCCAAAACTCACGATCTTCTTCGTACGAAGAAGTCTCAGTTGCCATATACTCCTGATAAACGTCGCTGTTTACAATCTGTTCGAATAAAGATTTGATGAATTCAGGTTCGTTTGCCCAAGTTTTTTTCTGAGAAGTAGCAAAAGCATTTAGCTGTTCGTTCACTTCTAGTTGAGCAATAAACTTGTTCTCAACAAATTTCATGTTAGGAGACAACTCTTCTTTAGTAGGAGCCAACTTAGCTTTACCTGTTTCAATTTTCTTACCAGCATAGCGGGTTACTTCTACCATTAAGAGCATAAGATAGTTATACAAATCATACGCTTTGGACATACTAAAGAACAACTCTTTTTCTGCGTTATCCAAATTTTTACTACCGTTCTGATAATAAGCGTAGATTATCT
>JAHHQS010000235.1 GCA_020026285.1 Parabacteroides sp.
GGAACGCCTGAAGGATGTGCAAGAGAATCCGTATCCTTGGAGTGAGGTGGAATGACTCGTACTGCCAAAAGTGTCAAAAATGCTAAGGTAGTCCTCTTTTTCTATTTCATAAATTTAGTTCTTCAGTTCTTTTCTCGCAAAATATTTCTGGAGTATCTTGGAGCCGAAGTATTAGGACTAAACACTACTGTCCAAAACCTGATTGACTTTTTGAATCTTGCGGAACTGGGTATTGGTGCTGCTGTTGCTTACAATCTTTATAAGTCACTTTTTGGAAAGAATAAGCAAGCTATCAATGAGATTATTTCAGTACAGGGTTGGCTTTTTCTCGTTGATATTTGTCAATGCACAGATTTTTTTGTGGTACACCTACGGCTCTTTTATTGTTTAGTTGGTCGCTGCTTTGCTCAGCTACTTTGTCAACTATCGTCAGATAGTGTTGACAGCAGACTAAAAGTAATATAAAATAACTCTAAATGTTCAGGATTTCAATATACTGAAAGTTGTCCTTCAAATACTTGTTATTTGCTCTTTAGACAGTGGATATGTTTATTAGATGGTTCTAGAACAACTTTTTTAATTTATTACTGTCATTGTGTTAGATATCGAGACTTGTAAGTAGACGGGAATCAGCTTCTGATCTTTCTTTTGTAAGTACATGATGGAGATATAGAAGGGACGAATGGATTATGAGAATCTACTCCCAATGACAATCAGGTTAACAGACTAGTGAAAGCAATTTAAAACTTACAGTTCAGAACAAGTGACGAGTGCTTACTGGTACTCGCCTGAAAAGGGAATTCCATGTTGAGAACATTTATCTATATAATTCTATGGTAATATTTTTTATGACTATATAAACTATTAAGTCCAAAATAATTTTAGATACTTACCTAACAAAAAGATTTAAACATGTATTATTTAAATGAACATCTAGTCAAATTAAATCGTATTTTTGACCAAAACTCACGTGATAATTATATTCGAATGGATCTTAATGAAAATCCCGGTGGATTACCTGAAGACTTCATTCATAAAGTATTATCAACTATAACTCCAGAATTAATATCAAAATATCCAGAACAACTTGCTTTTACTGAAAAACTGGGAAAGTTTATTGGAGCAGAATTAGAGCAGATATGTTTAACAAATGGTTCGGCAGAAGCTGTAAGATATGTAATTGAAGCGTATTCTCGTCCCGATGGTAAAATTGTATCGGTTACTCCCTCATATGCCATGTATGAAGTATATGCCAATATGTATGGAAGGCAACATATTCCTATTTATTATAATGAAGATCTTACATTCAATGTCAACAATATTATCGAGCGAATAAAACCTGATATCGATTTATTGATAGTACTTAATCCCAATAATCCAATAGGAGATGTATATACTAATGAAGAAATGGACAGAATAATTGCTGCTGCTAAGGCAAATGAAGTAACAGTATTAATTGACGAAGCCTATCATTATTTTTATCCCCATTCTTTCATTAAATATGCATTGAATAATGATCATGTGTTCATAACCCGTACATTTTCAAAATTATTTTCTTTGGCAGGTTGCCGATTAGGTTATATAGTTGGTCAAGCTAAAGATGTGGCGTACATACAAAAATTATGTACTCCTCATAATATAAATGCTTTTAGTATGAGATTTGCAGAATGTATCATCGAAGAACCTGGTATGATAGATACCCTGATTATAAAACAGCGCGAAGGCAAACAATATCTCATTAACGAATTACGAAAACGAAATTATGAGGTTAATGTAAAAGAAGGAAACTTTATTTTCATCAAACCTAAAACAGATGCTGATGAATTAGTCTCCAACATGAAAAAGAAGAAAAGAATTTTAATAAAGTCATATAACGGAATCGGCATCTTAGGTAAATGCTTAAGAGTCTCAACAGGTGAAAAGGAAATAATGCAAAAGTTTCTTTCTGCCATGGATGAATTAGATAAGTAAATATTCCTTATTATGATTAAAGTCATAACCTACGGTACCTATGATTTGTTGCATCAAGGGCATATTAATCTTTTGAAAAGAGCAAAGGACCTTGGTGATTATCTTATTGTAGGAGTTACTACTGATAGTTTCGATCTTAACAGAGGAAAATTGAATGTACGTAACAATGTCATGGAACGAATTGAGAATGTGCGTAAAACAGGACTGGCAGATAAAATCATTATAGAAGAATATGTAGGACAAAAAATAGATGATGTCCAAAAATATAATATAGACATTTTTGCCATTGGCTCGGATTGGGAAGGGCATTTTGATTATCTAAAAGAGTATTGTAAGGTTGTATATCTTAGACGTACAGAAGGAATATCTAGTACTCAATTAAGAAATGAGAAACAGATTCAGTTAGGTATTATTGGTACAGGACGTATTGCACATAGATTTATACCGGAATCACAATATGTCAATGGCGTTGAAGTCAAATCGGTCTATAATCCTAATATTCAAGAAGCTTTAGATTTTCCAAAGAAATATAATATACCATTTGTTGCCCATACATTCGATGAATTTATTTCGTCTGTTGATGCAGCGTATATAGCATCTCCTCATTTAAGTCACTTCCATTACAGTAAACAATTATTAGAACAAGGAAAACATGTATTGTGCGAAACACCCATTACCCTAAAAAAAGAGGACACTTTGGAACTTTGTAGATTAGCACAAATAAAAGGACTTACATTAATGGAAGCAAATAAGACAGCATATTGTCCGGCTTTTAACCATTTGATAACTTTGATAAAATCTGGAGTTATAGGTGAAATTGTAGATATTGAAGCTTCTATCTCCACCTTACGGCTGAAAGGACTCAGAGAGTTAGATTCAAAACAAGCCGGTGGAAGCATTACAGAAAATGTTTCATTTGCTCTATTGCCAATCTTTAAGTTGCTTGGAACCAGTTACAAAGATTTACTCTTTTTCTCTTCATTTAAAGATAATGTCGATATTTATACAAAAGGTATTATGCGCTATCCTTCAGCAATTGCATCTTTTAAATTGGGATTAGGAGTAAAAACAGAAGGAGACTTAGTTATATCTGGAACTAAAGGATATGCTTATGTATCTGCTCCTTGGTGGAAAACCGATTACTTCGAATTACGTTATGAAGATATTAATTTAAACAAAAAATATTTTTATGTATATGAAGGTGAAGGACTACGCTATGAACTGCATGATTTTATATCGTGTATTAATAACGGGCTCTCCAATTCTTATAGACTCACTAATCAAGAGATGATAGTGGCAAGCGAGATTATTGAGAAGTTCAGAAATAACCAATGTATATATCATTTAGAATAAACTGAATGACAGAAAATCTAAAACGTAAAACTGTATCAGGAGTAATGTGGAGTGCTATAGAGCGTTTTTCACTACAAGGTGTACAATTCGTTATGCAACTTGTTATGGCAAGGCTATTGTTGCCTTCTGATTATGGAATGATTGCCATGCTTACTATTTTTTTACAGATAGCACAAGCATTCATTGACAGTGGCTTTACCAATGCATTAATCCAAAAAAAAGATAGAACAGAGGTTGATTACTCTACTGTATTCTATTTTAACATTATCATTGCTTTACTTTTTTATTGTATCTTATTCGTATCAGCTCCTTTAATAGCTAAATTTTATAATATGCCGGATTTAATTTTGGTAATGAGAGTTATGGCATTATCATTGATTATACTCTCATTTTCAGCTGTTCATAAAACAAAATTAACTATTGAGATTAATTTTAAAATACAATCTAAAATAACATTAATAGCAGCAGGCATATCGGGAATAATTGGTGTCGGAATAGCTTATTTGGGGTATGGGGTATGGGCATTAGTATATCAATCCATACTGAATGCTATGCTGACAACGATATTATTTAATTGTTTCTATCGTTGGAAGCCCCTCAAAACTTTTTCCATGAAATCTTTTAAAAGGCTGTTTTCTTTCGGCTCTAAGTTATTGGTGTCAGGATTAATTCATACCGTATACTATAATCTATATGGAATAGTTATCGGAAAAAGATTCTCAGCAGCTGAGTTAGGCTACTACACAAGAGCAGAACAATTTGCCATACTTCCATCCTACAATTTAAGTGCAATTATAACAAGGGTTACTTTCCCTATATTAAGTTCTATACAAGATGATAATGAAAGATTAGCGAGTACATATAGAAAATATATTCGTTTATCATCATATTTGATTTTTCCTTTAATGGTTGGTTTAGCATCTCTTGCCAATCCTTTAGTTGATTTATTTTTAACAGAAAAATGGAATGGTACAGTTGCTCTTTTACAAATATTATGTTTTGATTGGATGTTTGATCATTTAAGTGGAATAAATCTGAACTTATTATATGTAAAGGGACGTTCTGACTTAGCATTACGTTTAGAGATAATAAAAAAAATAATAGCGATAACCATTCTATTAGCCTCTATTCCTTTGGGAATTATTGGTATGTGTTTGGGAAGAGTTTTATATTCTTTGATTGCTACCTATGCCAATACATATTATACCAATTCCCTAATAGGACTAAGTTTCAGAACTCAATTAAAAGATATCATCCCATATTTAATATTGTCTTTAGCCATGGGAGGAGTTGTATATGCTACTACATATTTAGGACTCTCAAATATAATTCAATTGATAATAGGTATTACAATAGGCATATTATTTTATATTTCGATTTCATATATATTCAAAATAACCTCTTTAAAAGTTTTACTGCAACTAATACATAAATAAAATATGAATAAAAATATAGAAGAAGAATTACGC
>JAHHQS010000236.1 GCA_020026285.1 Parabacteroides sp.
TCAAGAAAAATGCTTTTCTTTAACTTTATTTAGTATTTTCATGTTTTAGAACATATTAACACATGCATTGTGTATAAAAATATAACACAAATTGACCTTTTATTTAGCCATAAATAAAGGCTAAAACCATCTATTATAATTTGTCTGCTAATTAAAAAAACATCATTCCAACTTATTTCTGTACACTACAATAAATTATTTTCCGTTCAAAATATATCTATTAACAACAGCTCCTTTATCCAAAAGGTATAGTATCCATTGATTCTTTTTACCAGAAGCCTCCAAATGCCAAGTTAACTCTGGAAGCATCAACAACTTCTTAACAGAACGAGGAAAAGCATCTGCAGAGCGAGCATCTTCCCATGTTCTAATCGTTCTAAAGATTTCATATTTCTGAGGACAACTTTCAACATCTTTCTGGCTGAGTTTCAAAGAATAAGTAGTACCATAACCTACAGAAACAGCCTGAATATGTTCAAATTGTTCTACAGTTGATTCTTTACGTATTTCAAAGTTTGCACCGAATGATGTTGGAAAGAAATTTGCATAAGCGACATCTCTTAAATCTTTTCCCTGGCTGGTAGTACTACCCCATTGACGAAGAACAGCATCGTACATATTTTTACCTCCGCCAACATTCCATATACTTTGGTAGTGCCATGAACCTTCCGATAAAGTAGCTCCTGTAAAACGGATATAAGGAACACCTTGCTTTTCTGCATGTTCAAACATTTTTCGCAAGAATCGTTTGGTTGAATAATAACCATGACCGTTGTTGAACAAGAATTCCTGTCCATCAAAGTCATAATAATTAATACCATTAATTTTACAAACATCTGCATAGTATTCTGCAATTTTATCCTGCAAGGCCAAATTCGGAATGATTCCATCATATCCATAATTCACAGTTACCTGAAGTTTTTCAATAGTACTGTTAACATTATGTTTCTGAGGAGTAGTTTTCCAATAACCACGTTTAACATTCAACAACCTATACGGTTTTGTTGAACTTACTCCCATATAATATATCAATTCTTTATCAATCTTAACCATATTAAGATTTTTACAATGGCCTTCCCAACTAGCTATCTCTTCCATATATTTAGGATTGTCTATTTCTATAATTGTATCTGTTTCCGAAATAGCCTTTGTTAGTATACGTTTCTGCTGATAACATAAGCTATCACTAGGGACCGGATAAACATCCAATGTTCCAGGAGCAAGTGAATTCGTTATATTAGTACGACCAAACATCAATCCCTTTTCAGCTGCCAAACGGGCAAATTCTTTATGAGAAAGTTTTTCCGAACCTACTTTAAATGGCTTACGAGAAAAATCCTCTCCATCTATAAATCCTTTGTTCTTTCGATCTGGGCGTAAGAACCCCTGATCATAAGCAGATATAGCCTTAAATCCCAACTGAGATGCATATGAAATGATACTATCATATTCTCCTCCATAAGTAAACACATCCGGCTTAAAAGCAGTTGGATCCTTAATCCATTTACCATCCACTGTAGGGCAAGGCAGTCCTTCAGACTTAACAATATTATATATAACATCCATTAAAGCTATACTATCCGGACTTCCCCAAAGTGCTATAGAAGAACCTATATAATCAACGTCAGGAATAGGTTCGACATCTATATGGTTAGGAAGGTTTGCTTTCATATGAGGAATTAAAGAATAAAGAACTTCTCTAGGTCTGCTCCTGTCACGTGAAAAATAATTAAGAGAGATTGTACCATCCTCATTAACTCCTGCTGCATTTCCATATAGAATACGATAAAAAGGTTCTTTATGTGAATAAAAAGCGACATCACTAATGCCATCTCCTCCTAAAGAAAAAACCTGTCCTTCATGTAAATTTTCAGGTAATGGGAAACGAATACTGTCAGGAGTATGAATAATATACTGGAATGGAGCTGCATCTCCTTCTAAATTTGCTGTTCCTCCTAATGTATTATCATCTAAAGCAAGTAAACCAACACTATAATTTACTTTTTCCGTAGTATCTCTGGCTACTCCTATAATTTCACCAAAAAGATTTGTTATGGATGTATGATATGTTCCCCATTGAACAGCGTCCACATCATTACGTGGATCTAAACTCAATAACTGCATCCGAATATACTTATCTTTCTCTTCTATCTTAACTTCAGCCTTTGTACCATTAGGATAAGACAAATTCAAGACTTCCTTTTCCTCATTATAGGTCGCACTTTCAGGCAAATAATATTGTTTTAAATCATTATTATACAACGAAAGAACAGCAGAAGGCTTATCTGCATGTGAGAACTCACGAACAGGACTTACCGTATAATTCTGCAGACTTGTTATATATCCGGATTTATTAATGGTTACTTTCAGATAATCAGTTTTAAAAACCCAACCATTATCTGTTGTACAACCTACAACAAACAATGTAATCATACATAATATTAATGATAATCTTTTCATCTTAATTTCAATTTAACTGTTCTTCCTGATTTTATATTTACCTTTTGATTCCAATTAAGGAACGCATTATCTCCTAATGGTTTTCGCGAAGAAATTGAATCTTCTGAGAAAATGGTAACTTTTGCATCAAACTTTGTTGGATTAAATAATTGAAGATAAAGACCATTTCCTTTCTTAATTAAATCTGCTTCAACATGATCAAAAACGAACAAACGCTTTAAATCTTTTCTAACATAAACACTGGGGATTTCCAATGCCATCAAAGCTCCGTTTGTTTCATTCCAACCAGTTTTACCTCCATCTCCTCTAGAGCCTCGGCTATCTGCATCACAATAAGTTAATCTTTCTGTAATTTTTCCATTAGGTTGTATACCTTCAGCATGTGCATGAATAACATCACGCAATAATTCGGCATAAAGTTCATCTCCTGTTTCTCTATAAAGCTTAAACAAGACATCACCAGACTGAGTACAAAAACCAGGAGCCCCATGCTTATTTTGCGTACTAGCCCATACCGCACCAGTCAAATTTGCGTCCAATTTTCCTAAAGGGGTTTCTTTAGGTAATTGATAGGCAAATGATACAGTCCATGTAGCACATAAATTGGCAAGATCCAGACATTGTTTTAAATATTTAGAATAACCTGTTGCCTCGTAAAGAGTCATCATTGAGGTTGTAAGAGCAATTGCTGTTTCTGAATCTGAATTCTGAAGAATATCACCACATCCTCCCGAGGTAAAACCTACTAGAGAAAAGTCTTTGTAATAAAAGTCCGCCGCAGCTTCGGCTATTTCCAAATATTGCACATTGTGGAAATATTCAGAAGCTAAAACCAAACCAGCTATAGCCATTGCTCCACCTGCTGTATTATAAACAGCAATATCTCCCGTTTCTACCTGAATATAATTACCCCATGTCCCATATTTCTGCCAAGTATTCACAAAAGCATCAGCTAATTGTTTTATTGATTTCTCCCACTCTTGTTTAATGATATCCGACTTTCCTTGAGCTTTTAACAAATTGAATTGTTTTATCATCCAATAAAGAATATCTGCATTTTTACGAGTAAGACCTATTCCTTGGACATAACGAGAAGCATCTCTATTCAGAACATTACCATCCTTACCCAATGTATCATAATAATAACCACTCTGACCTTTAGCCCTGGATAAGGCAAAATCAAAAGTATTAGAAACCTTGTTCAAGTGAGTATCATCTCCAAGAGCTAACATCGGATAAGTATTTATTAATCCTCCAATCCATCCGAAGGACATCCATTCTGCATTTTCCGGACAATAAAATCCCCACTTGTCATTCTCAAAATAACGTTCATCTATGTTAACTACCATTTTCTCAAAAACTTCGCTCATTGGCATAAGATTACGAGGCTTTTCTCCCTTTATATGAGATTTTCGATAACGTATAAACTGTTCTAACAATTCAGGAACATTCTTACAATAGAAATCAAGTCTAGTTATTTCAATTGTAATTTCATCTCCCGTATTTACTGAAATTCCTCTGTCAGGGCTCTTACTGAAACCTATAAATTGCGGTTTCTTTTCTCGAACACCAGGAGCACTTATTACAAAAGAAGCCACATCTCTAGATCGAGATTCTTCAACTATCAAACCATAATCTAAAATTTGTCCTTTATGAGAGATTCCTTGATCTGTTAGAAAAATCGTACCTATATTATTATGACGATCCAGACAAGTTATAGCCGGAGTGGATGTATTATTCACCAAAACTTCAACCAACGACCTTTCTCCAAAAGAAGGAGACAATTGAGGAATAGGATTAGAAGTTAAAGCCAGATCTTTTCTGAAATAATCTGTTTTATCCAAACCTGTAGCATAAGCTCTATTCACAATCCGTTGACGATTGCCATTATATACAGAAGCTGGTATCATAACATAATTATCACTAGACCAATCATTATGATCAAATGCTACTGCAACTCCTGTATTCTGCATAGCACGTTTAGCCTTAAAAGAAAATTTATATCGAATACCACCTGGAACTAATTTATGACTAATTGCAACATTCCAATTAGGATTATCAACAGACAGATTTTCATAATGATCTAAATTAGAAAGGTCATAAAAACACCCTAATAATCTAAAATCATTTGAAATATCATCTACTGGTAACCATTTCTGAGCATATAAACAGCCAAACCACGAAGACACCATGAACAACAATCCGATACAAAATTTATTTTTCATATGTTATATAATTAACTTTCAACTATATGTATTCCCAATCCTCTAATATGATAGCAATCTT
>JAHHQS010000237.1 GCA_020026285.1 Parabacteroides sp.
CAAATGTATAAAATAAAAAATACGAGACTCTTTTCTGAATCCCGTATTTTCATTTACACAAAATATTGTATAGTGCCTCGTGGTTAAAGGTGTGTGTCAATGTGAAATGGGGCTACTAAATTTTTAGCTTACACTATCGGTAATCGTACCGACAAAGATATATGTCCACTGTATCGTCACTTAAGGCAAACTCGCCTCAGACACACTCGGTGCAACACTACCTTTTCTCTCCAATAGGGTAGGGATAAGTTACATTACATTCACGACATATGGCTATTTCCTTGTCAGAGGATCTATCTCGTTCAATGGTCATCGGTTTACCGCATTTATAACAAAAACATTTATTCTGCTCTTTGTGCCCTTGGGAATAGTTAATGAAGTTAATAAGCCTTTGGGGCACAAAACCTCCTGTTCGTTCAAGATGCTCTTTCCTTCGAGCAAAGACTTCGGAAGAGCAGCAGGATCCACACTCTGGACAAATGTATTGGTTATTGGGACATTGTTTAGAATCTCGACTGTCAATAATAGTATTGCAGTTAAAACAATGATTAATATAAACCATTTTGTTGTATTCTTTGCATGCTTCATTTTGACAGGAGAATTCATGAACCGCGTTATATCCATAATTGCCTAAATTAGACGGCTTCATTAGTCGTTTGCACTCTCTGCATTTTAGATGGTTATAGTATTTCTTAAAGCTATTCAGATAAGAAGATAAAATAATATAATATCCAAATTTAGTGACATTTCCTGCCTTATTCTCATAATCTGTTTGAATTTTCAAAATTCTCATGAAATCCAACACAGTGTAATTTTCCCATTCCAATTCAATCCTATATCTTAATGGTAATCTGAAGCAAGGTTTATTTTCGCACCAATAAAAATACATTTTTGTGATTGTGTCCGCTTTATTCGATAAACGGCATTCGCAGAATTTTTTTTCGTTTTCCGCTTCTCTCTTAAAATTAATATTATTATCGAATTTATTAGCATTGTCTTTAAGATTAAAGTATCTTGCAAAGTTTTGTAAGATAGTTCCATCTTTAATTTGGAAGCGATAAATGTTGTTTTTGATGACTTTGTAAGCTGTTTGTGCAAATGTAATTTGTATAAGTTCTTTGATGGCGGCAGAATACTTATTGTTGTATTTGGTCTCTTTTCCTTGCTCGTCAATCATTCGAGAGGGTATAGATAATTGAATGCCATTGTCTATATTTTCTATTAATCCATTATAATATGTGTTTCTCCATTTTTGTGTATTTGCTTGTTTGTCAATTATGCGTCGTCCACTACAAACAGTGAATAAATCCTGAATATTGTTCCATGCTTCAGTATCATCACATTTGTTTAAGAGGTTTAGCATCATATTGTTGTTAAGAGATGCCTTAGGATTGCCTTCTCTCAATTTCAAGTACTCAAAAGTTATTTCCAGCGGCAAACAGAGTTGATTCTGACCGTTTTTAGTCAACTGAAAATATAATTGATGGGCATTGAATTGCAAAACTCCCCGATTAATCAATTTGAACAAATATCTGACATTTCTGATTTGCAAGTAAGGAGGCAGATCCGTAAAAATGTTAGAAAGATTTTGTATTGTAGATTCTGTTCTTTGATAAACAGCTCCAAGAATGATATTTAATATTCTATTTTTTGTGTTATAAATATGATTTAGCCTATCTTGAAACTTTTGATTCCATTGTTTCTGTTTATAATAATCGTTGCCGGAGGGCTTGTCATACGCAAGAAGTTCTGTTAGGGCAATTGCTATGAGAAGATTGTCTTTTGAAATGGTAGTATTCTCCAAACGAGATACAAGGTATCTGACAAAATCTATAGGATTTTGGTGAAATAGTTGATGGAGATGCTTGTTGATCAAAACAGGTTTTTTGTACCATTTTTGTCCTTTGGGCTCAAAATCACTGATTGTGATAGCGTTTATCCATTGACGTATTACAGTTTCAGGTAATTCTGTTATTATACCTGTCTTATAAAGTGAAATAAGTTCATCTGTTGTTCTTGACTCAAGATATTTTGTCCAGGCCCGATTATTAGAGTCTATGCTTCTAATATTTCTTATGTAGGCTAATTTTTCCTCATTATCATTATCAAAGATTTCATCAAAAATGAGATTTAAAGCTTTTTCTACGATAGAACTACAAATATTTGCTTCTCTTTGAAAAAGAAATATCGAACTAGTTAAAAAGCCATTCATGGTTTCGTAATCCCATCTTTGAATCAATTGGATAGCGTATGTAGTGGCTTCTTCTTTTGACAGTAGTCCAATCGATTCCTGACAACAGCTATTCAAAACATAGATAGATTCTGTTTTTAGTATCAGAGTTTTTAGGGATAAATGAATATTTTCTTTGTTTATTGGGCTAAAGCATGATGTGAGTTTTGGAAGAGTATTTATAAAATATTCTTCAATGAAAGAATTATTATTGAGATTTTCGGTTACAATCTGAAGTAGATATTTCTTAATTAATGGAAATAATTTTATTATTTTATTGTCTGCATATTCTTCGTCAACTTCACTAATTTTATCAACCAGATATACTGCGTCTATGTATTTCTCATTTGAAATGAGGCGTCTAAATTGAGACTCGACAGTCCTTGTCAACTCATCCTTATGTGAAATCTTTTCACCTTTCAAGTTGTTGTAACTGTTAAACAAAGAATCCGTCAAACAGTTTCTCACCTCATTTACAAGGAAGATTTGTTGCTGGTAACAAAATTCTTTATAACGCAAATAATCCTCTACCTGCTGAATTCGATTCTTAAAATCCGTATTTGTTAATAACGCATAATTTGCAAGTTTAGATTGAATTTGTATCTTGAAATTAGCTGAATTTAATTGCTCATCTGTAAGTAGTGAGTCAAAGAATTCATTGATGTGACAATCAGCAATAGCTTTAATTTGTACTAATATTGGGGATTTAATATTATCGGGGAGATAGCTGATGTGTCGCCTTACGGCTTCAAGTTCTGATAAATCCAAATTTTGATTTATTCTTGAGGAGGTCCATTCTTTGATGACAGTATCGTCGTTAATATATCTTCCAACAGAAGGATATCCTGTAAAGATTGCTAATAATTCTTTTTTAGTGAGCGTACTGAAAAAATTATCCCATAACAATCTTTCCTTTTTGAAGAAATCGCTATCAAAAATATATAATGAGTTATGAGTCGGATAATGTTCTATAAAGGATTTAAAATGATTGAGGGTTGTTGCGGGAGAACGTTCTTTATCCTGTATTATCGACAACAGGACCATTTCTGTCATCTTTTCTCGTGGAATAACAATCTGATTAAACAAGTTTAATTGTACGTCATCTTTTATCGTTACAAATTCATGTTCTCCATAATATGTCAGTGCAAGGTTTAAGTCTTCCTCCGATTGGGATATACATCTTACATTTACGGCTTTAACCCTAAATCTATTTTGTTGTGCTACTTGAAAGACCACGATTGTTCTTTCTTGAAGAACTTCTTCGAGGAAAGATTCTGAATTAATATAGAAGTCTTGTGAATAGGGTATTTCTACAAGCATTCCGCAATTATTTGAAGCAATAAATCCGAAATTTTTATATGTGTCGTAAAATTTGATAACTCCGATGAAATATTTATTCTTTTGGTATAGTAGTTTCATGGCTTATAAAGTTATTATAGATATATCAAAACTATAAAATATCTAAGAGATTTGCAATTCTATTATTGTTAAAAGAGAAATCACTGAAAGGAATTTTTCCTTATATTTGTTATCTACCAACACACATAAAACATAAATAGACGATGAATTTCCCAATAGAATCCTGTCTGATTTGCGGTGAGGAACTGGAGTATTTCCCCATTGAGAGAGAGGAAGTGCTACTATTGCCTCAAGAAATTCATGAACGAGGCTGCCTGCCGCAACGGACACCTGGTCTGTGACGAATACCACTTCTCTGTGGCTATCCGCCACCTTTATGATTTCTGCCTTCATGCCGAAGGAATGAATCCCGTGGAAATTGCCGTGGCGCCAGTAATAGAATTTGTCATCTTCGAGGCTGGTATTGATATAATAAATCCGTACAAACGAATCTGATGACTTTCAGTCTTCGTATGTTTGCTTGAGTCGGGCAAATGTCATATCCTTCATTTTTTGAACAAAAAAGACTCCAAAAAACAAATATACAATTTTATTGCGAGATTATGAATATTGACATACAACAACCTTGAATAATTGGAATTGACTTGTTAGATGTCACGCTCGTTACAAGTAAATTATCTTTATTCTTGCTATATCATTTCTTCAGCAAGGGCCGTGGATTTGTTCAGCCGCTCCTGCAAAACAGTGGCGTATTTCTCCACGAGCAGGATACTTTCGGTCTTGTTGTTCTATTCCGTTCCGATATGTTCCCGGACATTCTCGTCACCCTTGTTTTGGCGCAGAATGGTGTGGAGGTGTATCTGCTTTTCATTGGTTCACTGCATCAACTTGGAGATGATGCGGGTCGATTAGGTATTGATTCAAACCCCATATCCTTTTATCTCCTTCTGAATTGGTTTCCCTTGGATCTTTTTACAGTGAAAATTGCATATAAAAGACACCTCCTCCGATACGCCTCTTCCTCCTCATCCGGCCTACGTCCGTCCCAACGAAGGTCAGAATCGGAATTTCCACCGCCACCGCCGGATGAAACGGCGACAGGTTGTCCGCCAATCAGTGCATCGGCGATGGTGAAGATACGTTCCCGCACAGAAGGC
>JAHHQS010000238.1 GCA_020026285.1 Parabacteroides sp.
AACTCTACGTCAGCAGGGTGTTTCCTTTTTTTTGCATTATGCGGTATTGCCTTAAGGTCGATGGAACGCCTACTCTTATTGACAAAAATACTGCTGATGCTATCGAGTTCTATCTCATCAGCAACGGCTATGTCGATATGAAGCGAAAAGTTACAGATAAGTACCGTACTGATGTGAAGATGGGAACCATCGCTCCGCTGCCGGATGAAATTCAGTCTATGGCAGAGGGGATTCACGCCTTAATTCAGTCTGTGTATGATGACAGTGTTCTCAAGGATATGTTCTCTGATGGTCATGATACCAAGGTCAAAGAGAATCCTCTGAATGAAAACTTTGCAAAAGATGAGTTCCAGGCACTATGGAAACAGATCAATCATAGATATGCTTACACAGTTGAGTTTGACAGCAATGAATTGATTGAGAAGTCTGTTGCCCATATCAATGAGAAGTTATTTGTTTCTGAATTGCAGTACATCGCAACGATTGGGCGTCAGAAAGCAGAAATGAACGAGCATGAAGTTAGTCGTGGTGAATCCTTCACTAGTGAAAAGACAAGAACTCGAACCTTGAAACATGCACAGACTAGTCAAATTAAGTATGACCTTATCGGTAAGATTGCAGAAGGGACTGTGCTAACACGTAAAACGATAGCAGATATTTTGAAGGGGTTGAGAGCTGATGAAATCTATATGTTTAAGAATAATCCTGAGGAGTTTATCTCCAAGGTTATTAAACTCATCAAAGAGCAGAAGGCAACCCTGATTGTTGAGCATATTTCTTACAATCAGATTGAAGGTAGCTATGATAGCAGTATCTTTACCGCAGAAAAGAGCTCTCAGAGCTTTGATAAGGCTTTTCGTGCGAATAAGGCAATTCAAGATTATGTGTTTACAGATGGTTCTGCTGAAAAGAGCATTGAGCGTCGTTTTGTAGAAGATCTGGATGCTGCACAAGAGGTTTGCGTTTATGCAAAACTGCCGAAGGGCTTCCATATTCCTACACCGGTAGGCAACTATTCTCCTGACTGGGCAATTGCATTTTATGAGGGAACTGTGAAGCATATTTTCTTTGTTGCAGAAACCAAAGGAACGATGGAGAGTTTACAGTTAAAGCCGATTGAACAGGCTAAAATTTCTTGTGCAAAAAAACTGTTCAACGAAATATCTACAAGCAATGTAAAATATCATGATGTTGATAGTTATCAAAGCCTTTTGGATGTAATGAGAACGTTGTAAATGTTGTTATACTAAGAAGTTTAGGAGAAAAGAGGGAACTGAAATATGCATTATAATAGTGTATTAGAAGCAATACTGGCAGAAAATGAGACGAAAGAAAGACCTGTAGAGCCATTTCTCCTCCAATGGGCCAATGCAGAGCGGCTGCGGCAGAATGACACAGTTTATATTTTTGATGAGGTTGGCAGCGGAAAAACACTTTCTAGTGGCTTAATGGCGTTGACCTATTTGTTTGAACATCCCGAAAAGCGGGTATTGATAATCACTACAAATGCTCTGGTAAAACATGAATCTGATCAGAAATATGGGCAGTTTTTGAAGAATTGGTTTGATGACCTTCCATTTGAAGCATTAAATCTAAGTAATCAAGTGGATGTCTGCAATAATCACTATAGCAATCTGCACAAGCATTCCCGTATTTCATATGGATTGATTATTGTTGATGAGGCTCAACTCTTTCTCAATAGTGAAACAGACCGATATAAGAATCTTTTAACTCTTCGTGCAGAAAAAGTGGTCTTTTTGACTGCTACACCCATCCAGAATTCTATTAACGATATATATACATATGCTAAAATCGCTCAGTATATCCAACATAAGAAGTCTCCAGATATTGACTGGATTCAGAAATATCTATACACACCAGAAAATGTAGATAATGCAATTATTTGCAGCAATTTTGATTTATCTGCTCCAGTGACCCGTTATTTCAAAGAAACCATGCAGGATCTAAACAGCGAAAATAATTCGAATCCGAAGGCGAAACGTCAACTATCAGAAATCTGGAGTATTGGAAAAACTCAATCAAAAGACCAAGTTCTACGGGATCAGATCGATACGATCCTGAAGGAACATTCAGACAGTCATGTTGTGATATTTGTTCAAAGAGTGTCAGATGAAGCTATTAAGCTGGCTAATCTTGTGAAAAATTGTGGGTTTAGCTCCTGGAAGAGAGATATAGAGCAAGAACGAACTTATGCAATTTCTGTGGGGCAAGAAGTAGACGGATATGAGGTTTTTCCTCTTTCTGAGTTCAAGGGAACAGAAAACTTGCCTACCGTACTGTTGGTAACCTATCAAATTGGAGAGCAAGGTGTAAATCTACCTGGCTTTAACTATGTAGTAAATTATCATATCTCTGCTTGGCCTGGAGCATTGGAACAACGTTACGGTCGTATTGACCGCCTTAATAATCAAAACGATGCAATTCACAACTGCTTTTTAGTTTATGACTTGAAAGAAAATCCAAATCGCTTTGACAGTAGTACTGTGAATTTTGAAAAGGCTGTTAGTATCTATTTAGAAAATCTTATTGGTTATCTGCCTTCTAAAAATGCTGTTTTATCCAAAGATATGATTCTCCATTATATAGACAATGCGGAGGCTATGGTACGACTATTGGATAGTATTAAGCAAAGAATTACCAACGATACAGAATTTCAGCAGTATATTTTACAATCAGAGGAGCAACGCAAGGACTGTAATGACCCAATGGTGATTTTCCTTGAAGAAAATGATCTTCTATCGTCTGATGCTGTAAATGGTAATGATACAGAGCAGAAAAAGGCTTTGAGGGATATTGAAAATTCTTTGAATGATTTCCGTCGTCCTTTTACAGCAGCAATAGCTCTTGATCCAGAGCAATATTTAGAATTCATTGATGAAATGGGTAGTCGGGTGTTTTATTGTAATCGAATAGAACAAAAAAAGAATTTGAAGGATATGCGGATAGCTTTGGACAATATTGAAACTTTGGATATAGACGATTGCACGGAGCAAATCGGAAAGTCAGACGCGTACAAAGGATATCAGGAGTATATGGAGCAAGAGAGGAAGAATGCGAGAGAAGAATATTTGTTAAAGAAAGCAACTTCAGCTTTTTCGGTTCAGTTAAACGATTACTTTGAGAAGCATTTTTGTCAAAATGAGTTTAAAGAACTCTTTATGGAAGATTATCGAGAGGCTTTGGTTGAATTCTATTCGAATCTAGAACTTTTTGATAGTGCAGATGAAGAACAGCGGTCTATTATAATTGAGGCTTTGAAGAATAAGAAGGATAGCCAATGGATTTGGGAGAATATACTTTATAAACTTCCACTCTTCCAAATGTTTGAAGAATTTCAAAAGCTGCTTCTACAAAAATTGCAAACCAAGAAGGGGATAATCAAGGAGAAATTTGGAATACCTGGTCCTATTATAGAGGCAATTCAAGCACTAAAGGCAGAAAAAGAGAGTGAGAATTGTTGTTGGAAAGGTGTATCTGACAGATGTTTCGATCATTATTCAGATCAACCTGTACTTAGCAAAAATGATGAACACTACTCTGCCTCCAACTGGACAAAATTAGCTATACAGTATACTCAGGACAGGTATGTGAAGTATATAAGATCAAATTCTAATAGACCCTTGCTATCGCACCTGATGACAAACGCTGAAATTAGAGATTTAAAATGTATTCGCCACAGTGTTCCATTATTTTTCCATATTTTTCTTTCAGTCCATGAGAATAGTAGCTGGAGGGATGAGGCTTGTTTTCGTACATTTACTGAAAAAGAGAATGAGCTTAGTCTAAAGGAAATATGTGTTACATTGCCTGAAGAGCCTGAGTGTGACGATATCTGGACTAGAGCGTGCATTGAGCAGTTTCGAAAAGTGGGAGCTAATTTTTATTGGGAGGAGATAGACATAGTGTAATGATCCCATCTGTTGGTACATGTTATAAGCAGGCGTGAGAGCAGTGTGGAGGAAGCGCTCATTTAAATGTATCTGGCGGGCATTTCTGTGCGCCGTGTGGAGGACATCCCAGAAGCTTTGTGGGGCAGTAAGGTTTCTCCTGCCACCATCAGTGAACTGAACAGGAAAGCCTATGTTCACATTGAAGATTGGCAGAACCGCCCACTTCAGGGGGGGTATCCTTATGTCTATATGGACGGGATCTATCTGCGCCGCAACTGGGGCGGAGAATACGAAAATGTTGCCATTTTGGTTGCGATCGCCGTCAATGAGGACGGATACCGTGAAGTATTAGGTGCTGCCGAAGGGATGAAAGAGGACAAGGCCAGTTGAGTCAGCTTCTTTCCAGTGGCTCCGTGGCCGAGGCCTGGATGGCGTAAAACTCATCGTTGGAGATAAATGCATGGGTATGCAGGAGGCTGTTGGCGAAGTGTTCCCTGAGGCAAAGTACCAGCGCTGCACGGTTCACTTTTACCGCAATGTATTCTCCGTTGTGCCCAAGTCCAAGGTGAAGCTGGTTGCCAAAATGCTCAAGGCAATCCACGCCCAAGAGAGCAAGAAGGCATCTCGTGAAAAGGCAAAGACTGTGGTGGAAGAACTGCGGGCTATGAAACTGAAGGAAGCCGCCAAGAAGATCGAGGACGGCGTAGAAGAGATGTTAACCTACTATGACTCCCATCTGAGCATTGGACGCGTATCTGTAGGGCGTTTCTGAAAAGTAAAAAGTGACGAATGATACCAAATGTGGTAAAATA
>JAHHQS010000239.1 GCA_020026285.1 Parabacteroides sp.
CTTATGATGTAGTAATGATGCAATGCATATTTCACCTTATTACTGGGATGTATTTTTGTAATAATGTTTTTTTTGTAAGGGCAATTGCGGTTCTTTATTTTTGTGTTGTTGTTAATACTTAGAAAGTCTAATTTTATTAAAAATATCATGAAACAACGTACTTTCATATTCTTTCTGACGTTCTTCAGTATGTGTATAGTTCATGCACAGCAACTGGTTGTCAAAGGAACAGTCACAGACAAAGAACTCAACCAAGCTATGGTTGGTGTAACAGTTTTTGTAAAAGGTTCCACCGGCAGTATTGTTGCAACAAATACTTCGGGCCAATATGAAATGAAAAATTTGAAAAAGGGAGATATTCTCATTTTCTCTTCTATTGGAATGAAAACTCAATCATTTAAAGTTTTCGAATCTGGCGAACATAATGTAAAAATGGAACCAAAGGTGTCTAACCTTGATGGTGTTGTCGTTGTCGGTTATGGCACATCACGTAAACGTGATCTTACAGGTAACATCGTTTCAATTAAAGGAGATGAACTAATCAACTCTCCGGAATACAGCCCTGTAAATGCCCTTCAAGGAAAAGTGCCAAGCTTATTAATTACGAACTCTGGTGCAGCTGGCGGACAACCCAATATCCGTCTCAGAGGTGTTGGAACTCTTAATTCTAGTTCTAATCCTCTTTTCGTAGTTGATGGTATGATTACTGATAACATTGATTTTATCAGTCCAGCAGATATTGTTTCAGTTGAAATTCTGAAAGATCCTTCATCATTGGCAATTTTTGGTGTACAAGGTGCCAACGGCGTCATTATTCTCACAACAAAACGTGCTAAAGAAGGAAAATTAAGCGTATCATATGATGGTTACGGTGGTGTTCAATACGTTAGCAATCATGATCGTATAAAACTTACCAATGCTAACCAATTCACAGGATTATATAATGAGTTGCTGAAAAACCAAGCGACTCCAGACAAGCCATATCGTGCTTGGTATCCAGACCTTAATGGCGAAGGTACCGACTGGGTTGATCTTGTTTTACGTCCAGCTGCTATTACTAGCCATAATCTTACTATAGCTCACTCAACCAACAAATCTCAGAGTGTTCTTTCAGCAGGATATTTTTATCAAGATGGTGTATTGAAATATGACAATTATAATCGTTTCAACCTTAGATATGCCGGAGATTACAATATCAATAAACATATTAAAATAGGCAGTAATATTACATTTTCACGTTGGGAAAAGACCAATGCAAGTGCAAATTTATGGGAAGCGACCCATGCTATACCTACCTATTCCCCATATGGATTTTCCGAGGACTATGATGAAAATAACATCGGAAGCAAATACACACCATCACCTTCTATTCAAAAAGATATGGCTAACCCTGTTGCCACTATGGAAATTGAAAAAGGAACAGGTAAGAGCTACGGTTATAGAGGTGCTGGTAATGCCTATATTGAATTAAAATTTTTAAAAGACTTTACATTCAAAGCAACCGGTTATGCTGATCTAGGTGTAAATTATGATAACAAGTTCTATCGTAAATATGACGTTAACAACGGTCATTCCATTTCTTCTCAAAAAAGAGAAACCAATTCCTTCAGCAGAGGTACTGCTGAATATGAAAAATACCAAGCAGACTTTATTTTAAACTATAAGAAGATTTTAGGTGATCATCGTTTCAACGCAACAGCAGGTTATACAGCTTATCTAAAACGCAGCAAAGGTTTCAATGCCAGTGCTGATACCATTGGTGGTAAAGACATGTACTATGTACCAAAAGACTTTTGGATGTTATCACAAGGATCCACTAAGACCAAAGGAAACGGTGACTGGTATGGAGCAGAAACATTCATCTCTTACCTGGCTCGTCTGAATTATGCATATAAAAACAGATACTTATTAACCGCTACTTTCCGTGCAGATGGTTCAAGTAAATTCGCTCCAGATCATCGTTGGGGATATTTTCCTTCAGTAGGTACCGGTTGGATTATAAGTGAAGAAAAGTTTATGTCTTTTCTCAAAGACAAACTTGATTATATGAAAATCAAAATGAGCTGGGGTATGCTCGGAAACGACAAGATTGGTAACTATATGTGGTTACCTACTATCAATCCTCAAGGACAACAAGTAATTGTCGACGGAAATACATATTATATTCCAGTTGCAGACTACCAAGTTGATAAGAATATCCATTGGGAAGTTATGAGCGGTTTCGATATTGGAATGGAGTCAAAATGGTTCAATAATCGTCTTTCTGCAGAATTAGGATTCTATACAAAGAAGACTAGTGACCTTTTAGCTCATGTCTCACCTTCTGTAACAGTTGGAAACGGTTATGCTATTACTAACGCTGGCAGTATACGTAATAGTGGTTTTGAATTCATGATTAAATGGAACGATCATATCGGTGACTTAAACTATGGTGTTAGCTTCAATGGTTCTACCCTAAAAAATGAAGTTCTTGAACTTGGCGATAACAACTCTGATATTGTTAATGAATACCATCGTACCTCTGTAGGTCATCCTATCGGCTCATTTTATGGATACAAACAAGAAGGTATATTCCAAAACGATGCAGAAATTTCAGCATATAACAAGCAAACTTCATGGGTAAACCGTCCTGGTGATATCCGTTATGCAGACTTGAACGGTGATGGTAAAATCAATGATAAAGACCGTACATATCTCGGATCTCCATTGCCAAAGTTCATGTATGGTATTAATCTTAACCTAGAATACAAAGGAATAGATTTTTCCATTGACATGAATTGCGTATGCGGTAACAAGATTCTTAATAAGAAAAAATTGAGCAGCTTTACCATCTTCAACTTCAATCAATCAGCTCTCGACAGATGGCATGGTGAAGGGACTTCAAATGTAGAACCTATTCTTGATAATACACGTAGCCATAACTTCTTACCTTCTACAAATTTACTCGAAAACGGTTCTTACTTCCGTATCCGTAGTATACAATTAGGTTATACATTACCCAAGTCTTTCCTGCACAAAATCAACGTAAACAAGATTCGTTTCTATGTCAACGTTCAAAATTTATATACAGCCAAAAAGTGCACAGGATTTACTCCTGAAATAAGTGGTAGTATTCTTGAAGGCGGAGTAGATAACGGTGACACATATCCTGTACCGACAACTATTACAGCCGGATTATCCTTTAACTTTTAATTGATTCCTACAATGAAAAAAATATTAGTAATAGTTCTTAGTGCCCTAAGTCTTATGAGTTCTTGTTCTAAAAGCTTCCTTGATGAATATCCCAAGGGCACCTGGCATAGTGAAAATATGCCTGAAGGCGAAACTATTAATGCAGAAATTTTGGTCGAAGCCAAAATACAAGAAGCTATGAGTAAACTCAGAGGTTGGAGTTCCGTATGGCCTTACCTTGCAATGTGTAACTATCCTAGCAATGAAGTATATAAAGGTAGTACACCTTCTGATGGAGGTGCTGATATGCTCTCCTTTGAAACACTATCCTACAACTCTTCTAACGGATTAATAAAAGACTTTTACAGTAATTGCTACAGTACAATTTTCTCTATTAATGAAGCTTTGGCTTTTGTTGAAACAATAAAAACTTCTGCTAAAGCAGATTTAAATAAAATCAATAAATATCAAGCTGAATGTATTTTTTTACGTGCATTGATGTATTACCGTCTGACTCAAGCATTCGGCGCAGTTCCCTACATTGACCACCTCATGCAGAAGAATGAGAAATCTCCTGCCAGAATGGATGTCAACGAACTAAGAGCACACTACATCAATGATTTGGCTAAGGCTATCCCCTATCTTCCAACCCGTGAAGAACTTAAAGCAACTGGAAATTCTGGACGTCCGACACAAAATGGAGCACGTGCGATAATTGCCAAGTCTTATCTTTATGAAAAGAATTGGAATGAAGTAAAAAATTACACTTTACAGATTATCAATTCAGGTGATAATGATTTGTCAACTCCATTCGCTGTCATTTTTGATGAAATAAATGAATTCGGTCCTGAATCTGTACTGGAAATCAATTGTGAACTTGATCACCAAAACAAAATTTATATGGACTCTCAATTTGGAGAAATCCAAGGATTTCGAGGGACTCCAGACTTTGGTTGGGGATTCAACGTACCTGATGCAGCATTGGTTAAAGCTTTCGAACCTGGCGATCCACGTAAAGATGCTACCATTCTTAAAGACGGTGATGTATATGACGGTTATACTTTCATTGCTGACCCAGCTTCAAACGGAATGTGTAACAAAAAAGCGTATGCAAAAAAAAGTGAATTTAATATAAAAGGAAGAGTTTTGAAAGACCATGGTAAGTGGACAAACATTCGATTAATTAGATATTCCGATATTTTACTTATGTATGCTGAAGCATGTTGTGAACTTGGAGAGCTTGATGAAGCCAAAAACAAACTCGAAATGGTACGTAACAGAGCGAGAGCAGGAAAAGATGTTTTACCCTATATTGACACAAATGACCAGACCGAACTCCGTAAAGCAATACATCACGAGCGTAGAATTGAACTCGCCCTTGAATTTGATACTTTTTATGATCTTATCCGCTGGGGAGAGGCTGAAAAGGAAATTGCAAATTTTGTAAAAGGCAAACACGAACTCTATCCAATCCCTCAAATTGAAATTGATAAGGGAGAAGGAGTTGTTGAACAAAATCCTGGTTATTAATATTG
>JAHHQS010000024.1 GCA_020026285.1 Parabacteroides sp.
GTACGTATTTATCTCGATCTTGATTCTGCTTGCCTCAATCTTGTTGATTTTGATTGTGCTGATTCAGAATTCAAAAGGTGGTGGTTTGGCTTCAGGATTTTCTTCTTCAAATCAAATTATGGGTGTTCGTAAAACCACAGACTTCCTGGAAAAAGCAACTTGGACATTAGCTGCTACTGTTGTTTTATTAAGTATTGTGATTACAGCATTCCTTCCTAGTAATGAAAAATCTGGAAGTCAGTCAGAAATTCAGCAGCAGGTTAACGATGCTGTAACAATTGATCCTAATGCTGTTTCTCCAGACTTTGGTACTGCTCAACAAACAGATGCTTCTGCAACTGAAGAAAGTGCAGCAGAAAAGTCTAATAATTAATTACAGATTATATTTATTTATGAGAATATAAAGAGGCTATTTCGATAAAAAGAAATAGCCTTTCTTTTTTATTTGATGATGGAATCGGAATAAGTTATTATATTTGGAAATTGTTAAATGTAAAAAACGATTTAGATAAATGAATTGGAACGGCTTATTAATCGGTGTTGTGACATTTTTAGTGATAGGGTTATTTCATCCTTTAGTGATTAAGGCAGAATATTATTGGGGTACCAAGAGCTGGTGGCTTTTCTTGATTTTTGGATTGGTTAGTACCGTTGCATCTCTTTTTGTTGATAATATAATTGGGTCAACCATTTGTGGCGTTATTGCTTTTTCTTCCTTTTGGTCTATCGGTGAAATATTCGAGCAAGAACAACGGGTATTGAAAGGCTGGTTCCCTAAAAATCCTAAAAGAACTTATCCTGAGAAAAAAAATAAATAATTTTCTTTGATATGTTTGCATATTAAAAATAAATCCTTACCTTTGCATCGCAATTGAGAGAAAAACAATTGCAGACATGTTGGTAACGACTGGAGAGATGGCAGAGTGGTCGATTGCGGCGGTCTTGAAAACCGTTGAACTGAGAGGTTCCGGGGGTTCGAATCCCTCTCTCTCCGCTTGAAAGGTGTAAATCAAATAATATACGATTTACACCTTTTTTTATACATCCATATATAGATCTCTTTTATCTCTAAATGTTATTTAGAAATCCATTTATCCGTACAATAGCCAGTAAAGAGATTTGAAACTTCTTTCAAATATACTCAGCGATTATCAAAACGTTTGATTTTGAACCATGAAAAATTCTCGAAATTTCAGATCGTATAAAATCCATTCTTTATCTGTCAGAAAGGAGAGTTATAATTGTTGCTGTGGTTGTGTGTACATTAATTAGTCTTGCTGATTAGGTCGCTGAGTTGTTTGAACAAGAAAATCGTACCAGCAGGCATTGTTATACTAATGGAAAATACGGATGCGAAATTCATACTGACTGCAAAGAAAAAGTGAAATTGATCTTTACACTTATACTGAAATCAAATAAATATTAAAATGTTATGAAAATGAAACTATTTTTAGCTAATCTTGCATTCGTAATGATTCTTGCCCTGTAAGTACAAGAATTGACAGATCGTTATATTCAAGTGGCAGTCCCATTTTTAATAAAAATCTTGCCTGGTACAATTCTTTATGTCATTGTAAGGTTAAGAGTTTTTTTGAAGAACAGTCTGTTGGAAAGTTCAGGTCAAAAGGATATCATACAAAAGTATTTTCAAGTCAAATCAGATAAGAGATTATACAGTTTATGGATAAAGTAGATCTTGTTCACACTGTTATTTGTATAAAATCCGTTTTTCCAAAGCTATAGTGATCTTTCGTTTATTTCGGATATGAGTTTGTTAGGATGTTTAATTTCAATAGTTGTAAATATTAGTAAATTATGTACAACTATTGTGAATTTATCAAAAGGGTATAATAATATATTGTAATATTTATTATATAAAATTCATCTAATAATAACTATTTTGTCTAATTTCATAAAATAATATGGAAGTGAATGTATTATATGTAGTTATGTATAAAATAGTATTAAAACAAGAATTTTTTCACTAATAAAATCAGATTCGATTTAGCAAAAAATAAAACAATTGTGTCAATAATTAAAGTTTTAAATTGAAAAAACTTTTATACGTTTGTGGTGTAAAATGTTTAACTTTATTTTAAATGTGTATGAAAAATCGAGCTAGTGTTGCGCTATGCTTTCTCTGTATGGGAATGCAAGCCTTTGCACAAGTGAAAATCTCGGGAAAAGTTGTCGATGACAATAACGAGGAGTTGCTTGGTGTAAATGTTCTTGTTAAAGGAACAACTATCGGAACAATGACAGGGATGGATGGAACATTTGAACTATCGGACATCCCAGGTGGCAAAAATGCTGTTTTGGAATTTTCATTCGTTGGTTTCAAGACTCAGGAAATTAAGATTGGAAATCAAACTTTCTTGAATGTTAAAATGAAGGAAGATTCAGAATTGCTTGATGAAGTAGTTGTAGTAGGTTATGGAACTGCTCGTAAAAAAGATGTTTCTGGAGCTATTTCGAATGTAAGATTTTCTGATACTGAAATTACTGCTTTGCCAAACCCGAATGCTTTATCTGCATTATCCAGTAAAGTGGCTGGTATGAAATATTTACCAACACATAGTGCGGGAGGTGATAATTTAGGTTCAATGACTCTTCGTGGTAAAAATGCTATCACTCAAGGTAGTCGTTCCAGCGATCAGGGTGTAAATGCTCCTTTGTTAATTGTCGATGGCGTTATCTCTTACGGTTCTATCAATGATATCAATACAAACGATATTCAGAGTATTGATGTTTTGAAGGATGCTTCTGCTGCTGCAATTTACGGTTCTCGTGCAGCAAATGGTGTTATCATTATCACAACTAAAAAGGGTACAAGCGAAAAGCCTGTTATTAATCTAAATACAAGTTGGAGTTTCTCTGATTGGGCTCGTATGCCAAAAATGGTTGATGACGAAGCTAAATTCATGAGAAATCGTTTCTATGCAAGACAGGCTTCTGGTTCTATTCCTGAAGATGCAGTATATTCTCCTGATTTTGATAAAGCAATGCTGTTGAATGATACAGAGTTGGATGCTTATAATCAAGGTCTGTATACGGATTGGATGGATCAGGTTTCTCGTACAGGTTTGGCTCAGAAATATGACGTAAATGTTTCTGGTCGTTCTCAGAAAATCAATTACTATATTTCTGGTGATTATCATCGTCAAGAAGGTATCATGAAAGGTGATGATTATGAGAAATACAATATCTTGTCTAAGATGGATATTAAGGCAAATGATTGGTTATCTCTTGGTTTGAAAGGAAACTTTACTAATTCAAGAAAATGGGGACAGCCTGCTCGTATTCAGAATGCTACTTGGATGAGCCCTTATTCATTTACTCAAGCTCGTCAGGAAGGATATGAAGATTGGCCAAACTCTCGTCCGGATGGTAGTAGCGCCAGTCCTTTTTATGGCACAGGTTCATATGATTCTTATTTGTGGACAGATCGCAATAGTCAGAATACAAATATGAATGGTGTATTCTATACTCAAATCGATTTCCCATTCTTAAAAGGTTTGTCATATCGTTTCACATTGAATGGTCAGCGTAATACTGGTATTGCAGATGTTTTCGAAAATCCAGAAACATGGGTAAGTACAGATAATACCGAACAGATGGATAATCCAATGCAATTTGGTTCTAAAGTTAGTGGATATTCTTCTAGTACTACTTCTTCAACCTGGAATATGGATAATATCCTTACTTATACAAAGGATTTCAATAAACATCATATTGATGTGATGGCCGGTTATACTCGTGAAGCTTATAACAGAGAGTTCTTAAGAACAGATTATAGCGATTTCGCTGTTCCTACAACTTTAGGTGCTTATAAACAGGATGCTGCTCAAACAAAGACTATCAGACGTGAACGTACAAAAACTCAGGCTGTAGCTTATCTGGCTCGTTTGAATTATAATTTTGCTAATAAATATTATGCTACATTCAATTATCGTCGTGATGGTTATTCAGCATTTGCTCCTGGTCACAAATGGGGTGATTTCATGGGTGCTTCAGGTGCTTGGGTTTTAAGTAGTGAAGATTTCATTCGTGAATGCTGTGGTGACTGGATGGATTATTTGAAAGTTCGTTTATCTTGGGGACAAAATGGTAGCCGATCTGTTAGTGCATATGCTACTATGGCCAATGTAAATACAACTTATACATGGTTTGGTGATGGAGCCGATGGTAGTGCAATGGGATTCTGCACAGGTTCTCTACCTAATAAGAATTTGACATGGGCAACTATTGAAAAATGGAATTTAGGTTTTGATTATGGTTTCTTTGGTGGTCGTCTAGGTGGTAGCATTGATCTATATAAAGGAAAAACAACAGATATGTTGATGGATCGTTCAGTACCTTATCCTTCTGGTTTCAGAAATGCATATGATAACTTAGGTGAAGTTTCTAATAAAGGTATTGAAATAACAGTGAATACTGTTAATATAGATGGTGACGGTAAGGATAAATTCCGTTGGACTTCAAATATCGTATTCGACTTGAACCGAAATGAAATTAAGAGTTTGTTCGGTCCTAATTACAAAGGTGAAGAAGCTGATGACGTGGCAAATGCCGTAGCTTATGGTTTTGATAGTTATTACGCTTTGATGAAGGGACATTCTATCACTTCTGCATATGATTTGAAGAAAATTGGTATCTTCCAGTCACAGGCTGAAATTGATAGTTATGTTGATAAAAATGGTAATAAAATACAGCCAAATGCTGTTCCAGGTGATTTGAAATTCGAAGATTATAACGGTGATGGAAAAATCGATGCAAACGATAGACATTGGATTGGTGATATGGATCCGTTATTTACTGTAAACTTTGGTAATACATTAGAATGGAAAAACTTCTCTTTGTATTTTAACTTCCGTTGGATGCAGGGTAGTGATACTCACTTCTTAGGATTCGATCCGAACGCATTTGATACTTCTTCAATGGGTGGCGGTGCACAGTTAGATGCTGTTGAACCTTGGACAGAACAAAATCATTCAACAGAATATGCTCGTTATGGTTATAATAATGAAAACAATTATTTGTACTGGAATTCTCGTTCTTTCTTGAAATTAAAAGACCTTGTGTTCTCTTATAATTTTGATCAGAAATTAATCAATAAATTAGGTTTGTCTTCTTTAAAGGCTTATGTTGCAGGTACAGACTTGTTTACAATTACTGGTTGGTCTGGTCTTGACCCTGAAGATGGAGGTACTATTGCTGCAGGTTCTGCTTCAAGTCGTTATGGTAGTCCTGGTACTTTCAAAACAGTATCATTTGGTCTTAATTTATCATTCTAAACAATCCTTTAAAAAGAGAAATTATGAAAATAAAAAAATATTTATTAATAGTTTTTGCAGGAACTACATTAATATCAGGCCTGTCAAGTTGTGATAATGATTTCTTGGCTGAAGATTCATTCACATTTAACGACCAAACATTTTATTCCTCTGAAACAGAACTAGAATTAGCTTTGAATCCATGTTATGGAATGATTCAGGCTTTAATGATGGGACAAACACATGGTCACCATTCTTATATGATTAGAGGTGTCGGGTTGGATACTTTTGCACAAACTTCAGGTAATGGAGAATTTGCAAACTGGAATAACCTTACTAGTGATAGTGGTTTGGCTCGTCACTGGTACGACAATTTGTATGTGTTGATTAATAGAGCAAATACCGTAATTAATGCAATTGATGAGCGTCCTGATATAAAATACAAATCAGAAGCTAAAAAGAATGAATTAAGAGCTGCTGCTGTTTTCTTCAGAGGTTGGGCTTATCGTGCTTTGGCTGGTATGTATGGAGCTGCTCCTATTCTGGAAAAAGCTTCTACAGAGATTTTTACAAGTTATACTCCTTCTTCTCGTCAGGAAGTTTGGGAATTCTGTAAAAAAGATTTCACTTTTGCAGCTCAAAATTTACCTTTAAAGGGTGATAAACCGGGTAAATTGGTTCGTGCGGCAGCAGATCATTATCTGGCTGAAGTAAATTTGGCTTTAGGTGATTTTCAGGGTGCAGTTGATGCCGCAACACGTGTTATCGATGGAACTGATGGTGATTTTCAATTAATGACATCTCGATTCGGCTCACGCGCAGCAGAAAAGACAGACCGTTATGGTAATTCATTGGAAGCTCCTGCTGGTGCATATTGGGATTTGTTCCGTGAAGGAGGAAATCAGAATTCACCTGCAAACAAAGAAGCTCTTTGGGTTTGCCAGTACAATTATGATACTTATTCAACAGGTGGTGGTGGTAATCAGTGGTGGCGTTTACGTTGTAACACCTATGAAGCAAACTGGTTGTCTCCTGCTGTTTTAGGTCTACAGACAACTTCTACATTAGCAGATGGCAAACTTGTTTACAAGTGGGGAGCAAATGTAGCTTGTCTTCCAGAAGGTGCAGTTGATGCCAGCGGTAAGCCTGTTCAAGGAACTATTTCAAATCGTTATGGTGCTGAAGGTCGTGTTATAGCTAACATGCAGCGCGATTCTTTAGGTGGTAATGTTCCTTATATGGGTAATAATATCATTCCTGTTTATTATGTACGTGATGGAATTTGGAATTATTCTAAAAATCAAAAAGGGGAAATAACCGATTTTCGTGGATCTGATGTCATGATTCAGAGAAACTGGTATACTCCGGGTGGAACTCGTTGGTTGGACGAAAAGGCTGCGGCTTATGCTCGTGCCAAAGCTGCTGTAGGTACACCAGATGAACAAGCTCTTTGTATTTTAGCAAGTGATACTGTTCAGATTTTCCCTCGTTTCTGGAAATTCTCTGATGATAAACATCCTAAGGGTGATAATAAAGCATATGATTGCGATTTGTATATGATACGTATAGCTGAAACTTATTTGGTTCGTGCTGAAGCTTATTTGGCATTGAATAAAAAAGCTGAAGCTGCTGCAGATATAAATGAACTGCATGCTCGTGCTAATGCTCCTTATTGTACGGCTAATGATATTAATATTGATTATATATTAGATGAACGTACCCGTGAATTACTTGGAGAAGAGGATCGTTGGATTACTTTGAATAGATTGTCAGTTAATCCAAATTGTACTTATGTTACAGATAAATATCCAGTACAGGACGAAACTACAAGTAATACTATGTATGAAAGAGTTCGTAAATATGGTTTTGGTTATGAGAATTTAAGTGGTGCTAATCAACCTCGTGAATGGAATGAAGCTGAACACAGATATATTCCAAATATCAAACCTTATAACTATCAGTTGCCTATACCAACTGCAGTTATTGATTCTAACTCTGGTGCTGAATTCCCTCAGAATACAGGTTATGGAAAATAAATGATATTTCTTTTATCTGAATTTTATTGTTGATAATAAAATATTTTAATCATGTATATGACTAAAAATATGAAAGATATGAACCTGGGATTGATATATATTTTTTAGAATTCAGATAATATGAATTAAATTTATGTTTTATATAATGAGAAGGACAGTAATGATAATGTTGCTGGCCTTCTCATGTTTTATTTAAGATTCCGTTAAGGACTAAAATTATTATAATGCGGTATTTTTTTCCTGTCATTTTAGCATTGATGTTTTTTTCTTGTACAAAAAAAACGTTAAGAGATAATGCTGTAGAACAGATGGAAAAGGAAATATATGAAAAGATACATCAGACAGTAGAGGATGTTCGGAAAATCGATATTCAGAATGTAAAAACAGTTTATCAGAATGATTCAATTTGTATGTTGCAATGTGAGGCCAGATTGTCCTTATCTAATGATTCTATTTTGAAGTATGAATATCGTTATATTTATTTGATAGATGTGTACTTAAGTAGATTTTCTGGTGAAATGGTATATAATCATTCTTTACAGGATTTTCCATGTATGCCGGATGATTTGATTGAAAAATGTAGAAAAGATGTTGAACGAAACCATGAATCAGTTTATGAATCAATGTTCCCTTCAACCTTGCCCGTAGTTATGAAATAGAAATATTTGATAAAATACAAGAGTTTCCTGAATTTATAAAAGAGATTCCATGTTAAAAAACAAACAAACTATATCGATGGTATTTGTCAAGTTTATTTTTGTCCTATTGTTGGGATATTTTGTCTTGACTACGCTTTCGTTTCCTCTTTTTTATCGAGAGCAACAACAACTTTTTCTTTTTGATTTTGATTATGTGAAAAGTTTGTTATCCGAAATTTCAGGATTTTCTGTTTTAATAAGTCGTTTCCTCGTTCAATTTTTTTACAATCCTATATTTGCTGTTATTATAACAGTACTCTTGCTGACACTTGTCGCTTACTTGACTGAAAAAATTTTATACAAACTTTTTTCTCATTTGATAGTTGTGTTTATTGCTATGATTCCGTCAACTATCTTAACAGTCTTTTTAATCGATAATTGTTTTTTCTATCAAGGACTGATAGCTTTCATTTTGATGTTGATCGCTTTCGATTTTTATACGGGAAAAATATCAGATCCAAATGACAAGAAGTTTTTTGAGGGCTTAGTTTTAATTTTGTTTGTTTTTTATTTGGCTGGACCTGCTGCGCTTTTATTATCAGTTAGCATTTTTGTTTTTGACTCATTGAAGTACAGGAAAATATTTGGATTGTCGATATTTTATCCGATTGTTATTTTATTTGTTGGTTGGTTAGTTGTTCGATTGGGTATTGTTGGCGCATATTCTTATATATTTACTCCTAAGGGGTATTATGAAATGACTGCACCATTTTCTCCTTATTATCAATATTGTTGGTTCTTGTTTCCAGTATTGTTGATTCTCGTTTCGTTATTGTATTTCTTCTTCGATATAAAAAAATTGAATTTTTGTGGTGTATTCATGACTGTGTTGTTTGTCAGTATAACAGGTTTTTATTTAAAAAAATTTTTTCGTGTTATAAACAATCCCACTATGAATAAATTTACAGAATATGAATATTATACAGTCAACGAGGAATGGAAGAAACTAAATCATTCAATTTCATTTCCTATAAGAAATCAGAATGATGCTAATTATTTGAACTTATCTTTAGCTATGCAGGGAAAATTAGTAGATGATTTATTTGAATATCCACAATTTGGTCCCCGTTCATTGATTTTTATTCCTAATGAACATGTACGCGATGAAAGATTGGCTCATTTACTTTTTTCAATGGGGAATATTTCTGCAGCTCAAAATATTGCTTTCAATGCTTGTTTGTCGTTAAGTGGTTATAATCCATCTATGATTAAAATGATTACTCAAATAGAGTTGATGAGAGGAAGTTATGATGTAGCTCTTAAATACATCGAATTATTGGAAAAAAGTTTTCACTATTCGGTTTGGGCTACAGAACAGCGAAAATATCTTTATAATGATGCTTTGGTAGAGCAGGATTCTGTTTTATCACAGGGAAGAAAGAGTTTCCCTGATGAAGAAATGTTTGTGTTAGTTGAATCACCTATGGATGATTTGTGTCGTATTATCAAAACCAATCCTGATAATAAAGTGGCTATGGATTATGCATTGGCATATCTTTTATTGGCAAAAGATATGAATCATATACGTGAATTTGTGGATCGTTATTATGGGTCTTCCTGTTTGAAAAGACTTCCTGTCCCAATACAGGAAGCGTTAGTGTTTTACAGTGATTATTATCATACACTTACTATTGATTATGCAGAGAATCATGGTATATCATTGGAACAATTGAAGTATCATCAGACGGCTGATATGAATTACTGTTTACAGCATGGGGTAGAAAAGAAAACAATTGATCGTTTTCTTCTATTCAAGAATTTATATGGGAAAAACCGTGATGTAAGTTCTTTTGCTTCGTATAATAAAACATTTTGGTATTATATGTTATTTGTTCAGGTATGAAAAAGAAAGTATGGCGTCATATATTTTTCTGTTTATTTATTGGAATGTGTTTTTCTTGTACACATACATCAGTGAGTAAATTTCAGGTTTTGGATGAAGATGTTTCAATATTTCCTGATATAAAAGATGTGACAATTCCATGTAATATAGCTCCTCTTAATTTTAACTATATCGGAGGTGAAACAGATATCGTTTTATTGGTGAAAGGTGTTAATGGGGAAGAACAATTATTTGGGAAAAAAGGAATTTTTAATTTTAAGAAAAATCATTGGAAAGATTTACTTTCCGAAAATAAAGGAGGCAGGTTGTCTTTGACAGTCGCTGTTCGACGGAATGATAAATGGTTTAAGTACAATCCTTTTCATGTGAATATTTCTCCAGATTCAATAGATCCTTACATTTCATACAGATTAATTCCTCCTGGTTATGAAGGTTGGCATAGTATGGGTATATATCAGCGTAATTTAGAAAGCTTTGATGAGGAGGCCATTATAGAAAATAAGCTGACTAATTATAATTGTGTAAATTGTCATAGTTATTGCCAGCGAAACCCTAATCAAATGATTTTTCATTCCAGGGCTGAATTTGATGGTACTGTTTTAATAAAAGACTCTGTTTTAGAAAAAATAGATACTCGAACGAATGCAACAATAAGTTCTTTGGTTTATCCTTATTGGCATCCTTCTGGGAATTATATCGCTTTTTCAGTAAACAAGACAAGACAGAATTTTTATAATAGTCATCCTAATCGGATAGAAGTATATGATGATGCCTCCGACATTGTTGTTTATGATATAAACAAACGTGAAATATTTTCATCCGATTTATTAAAATCGGTAAATGCTTTTGAAACATTTCCTACATTTTCTCCTGATGGTAAAAGCCTGTTTTATTGTTCTGCAAATGCGATTGATTCTTTACCATATAAATATAAAGATGTGAAATATAGTTTGTGTCGAATAGATTTTGATATGGACAGAAAATGTTTTGGTAATCATGTTGATACAATTTATAATGCTGTAAGTAAAGGTGGAAGTGTTTCTTTTCCTAGAATATCTCCTGATGGAAAATATTTGGTATTTACATTACATGAGTATGGTAATTTTTCTATATGGCATAAAGATGCAGATTTGTATTTGTATGATTTTTCTACAAATAAAATTAAATCCATGAAAGTAGTCAATTCTGAAAATGTTGAAAGTTATCATTCATGGAGTGATAATAGTCGTTGGATGATATTCAGTAGTCGCAGACTGGATGGTTTATATACAAGGCTTTTCATTACTCATATTAATGAAGAAGGTATAGCTTCAAAGCCATTCCTTTTACCTCAATCTAATCCATTGGAATATTATACAAAATTGATGTATTCTTACAATATCCCTGAATTTATGCTGAATCCAGTAAATGTAAATAAATACAAGATTGTCGATTTGTTAAGAAATACGAGAAGTAAGAAGGTTAAATATAAATCTGTGAAGTGAAAATTTTACAGGTGACATTTTTATTTATAAAATGTGATATAAAGATGTCATAAATAAAACTTTTAAAGTCATAATTGAAAGGATTTCAAAATTATTATCATCTAATTTTGTATCAAGAATGATTAAAATACCAGGAAAGTGGGTCGTTCATAGAATAGAGTGTATGTGTTAAAAAATAGTTATATGAAAAACATCATAACATTAATTGTTTCGTTATTAATACTAGAAGGGCTTGTATATCCAGTTCAAGCATTAGTGAAAAACGATTGGAAGGCAAAGTGGATAACAAAAAGTGAATCTCAAAGTGAAGCTAATACATGGATTGCATTTCGTAAAAATGTAAATGTAGAGTCTGTTCCTTCTTCCTTAAAAGCAAACATAGCTGCAGATACTAAATACTGGTTGTGGATAAATGGTGAATTAGTTGTCTTTGAAGGGGGATTGAAACGAGGTCCCTCATTTGGTGATACTTATTATGATGAGGTGGAAATAGCTCCTTTTTTAAAGAAAGGCGAAAATCAGTTTGCTATTTTATTATGGCATTTCGGGAGAAATGGATTTGCTCATATAAATAGTGGAATGGCTGGTGTTTTATTCGAAGCTATATCTCCCGAATTTGAATTAATATCTGATAATACCTGGGAGGCTTCTGTTCACCATTCTTTTAAGAATACGGAAGCTCCTTTTCCTAATTATAGAATGGCGGAGAGTAATATTCGTTTTGATGCCCGTGAGGATTTTCCCAATTGGAATAAGGGCGGATATCCAGATCGCATAGGTGGCGCTATGGTTTTAGCGATGAAACCTGGAGATGCTCCATTTGGGAAATTAGTTAAAAGACCAATTCCTTTATGGAAAGATAGTGGATTGAAAAAATATGAAAGTGTCCGTTTGTCTGGTGACACTTTGATTTGTCGTTTACCATATAATTGTCAGATAACACCATATCTAAAAGTTAAATCTCAAGAAGGAAAACTGATCAATATCCAAACTGATCAGTTTTGGGTTGGAGAACAAAAAGCTCCAAGTATCCGAGCTGAGTACATTACAACAAATGGTATTCAGGAATTCGAGTGTTATGGGTGGATGAATGGCCATGAAGTTCATTATTTTATTCCTAAGGGAGTGGAAGTTTTAGATGTAAAATACCGTGAAACAGGATATGATACAGAATTTACAGGTCATTTCCTTTGTAATGATGAATTTTTTAATCAATATTGGAAGAAATCTATTCGTACATTATATGTTTGTATGAGAGATAATTATATGGATTGTCCAGATAGAGAACGAGGACAATGGTGGGGCGATGAAGTGAATGAATTGGGAATGGCATTCTATATGCTATCTCCTTCTTCACAACAATTGGCTGTGAAAGGAATTTATGAGTTAATGAATTGGCAAAAGGCAGACGGATCAATTTCTTCTCCTGTACCATCTGGTAATTATGCACAAGAACTTCCGGCTCAGATGTTAGCTGCTGTAGGTTGGTATGGGTTTCATAATCAATATTTTTATAGTGCGGATAGTAGTTTTATTCCTGTTATTTATGACAGATTAAAAAAATACTTACACGAGACATGGAAACTTGATGAAGACGGTTTACCTATATATCGAAAAGGTGGCTGGGATTGGGTTGATGCTGGCTCAAATAGAGATAAAGCTGCTATTATTCCTTGCTGGTTCTATTTGGCATTAAAGGCTGAAAAAGTTTTTGCGACTCAATTAGCCAGGACTGAAGATGTAAAACGAATAGATTCTATGATGAAGCAGATTTATATAAGTTATAACAATAAGTATTGGACAGGTTCTGCATATAGATCTTCTCAGTATAAAGATAAGACAGATGATCGCGTACAGGCTATGGCTGTAGTTTCAGGATTGGCTTCATCTGATAAATATCCTTTTATTAAGGATATATTTAAAAAAGAATATCATGCGACAGCTTATATGCAAAAATATATAATAGAAGCTCTGTTTTTGATGAATGAACCATCTATGGCTTTAGACAGGCTGAAGAAAAAGGGGGCTACACTTATGAAAGATGGTGTTTCAACATTATATGAAGATTATAATTATGTGGGATCATCTAATCATGCCTGGTCCGGAGCTCCTTGTATTCTCTTTGCAGAAGGACTTTGTGGAATTAAACCTTTAGAACCTGGATTCCGAAAGTTTCAAGTTGCTCCGCAAATGGGATATATAAAAGAGCTATCGGAGTCTTTTGATACAAAATTTGGGAAAATAGAAATTTCTTTGAAAAAAGAAGGAAGAAATGTTCGAATGAATTTGATTGTTCCAGAAGGTACAATAGCAGAAGTGAAAATTTCCCCAACAAAGACAAAAGTATTGAGTGCAGGAAGTCATGAATTGAAGATAAAAGATTTAACTAAATAATTAATTTATACCGGTATGAAGAAAATTTTTTCTGTCCTTTTGTGTTTATTGTGTTTACAATCGGTGTTTGCATATGATATAAGAGAAAAAAACTCTTATGATGTTCAATTGAAAAATGGACTGAATATGAATGTTGCCGTTTGTTCAGACGGAATATTCAGAATAAGAATTTCGCCATTAGATGAATGGAAAGAATCTCTGATGGAACGTTATGGTATTATAAAGACTAATTGGAGTTCGATATCTGTAAAACAAAATGATACTAATAAGCTGTTTACATTGTCTACAGATAATTATCAATTAAAAATAGATAAGAAAACAGGGTATCTTACTGTTTTAGATAAAAAAGGACAAGTTATAATTGAAAGGGTCGCATTCGTTACATCTAAAGATCCATTATGTGAAAATTTGGGTAATGTTATTAATAAAAAATTTGAAAATCTAAAGGTCCCGAGAAATAGTGGTATTATAGGGGATACTTCTAAACAAGGTGGCTTGAGAGATATGGCTGAAACAGGAGACTATAACAATACCAGTATAATAAATATCTCATTGAAAGAGGGGGAGAGATTTTATGGTGGTGGAAGTACTAGTCGTGAACATATACAGCATCGTGGTGAGTTGTTAAGAATGTGGACTACTTATCAGCATACAGAAATACCTATGCCGATGATGATTAGTTCTAATAATTGGGGAGTTTACAACAATACTACAAGAAAAAGTTTCTTTGATATAGGTCATTTCCAAACTGACATCTTTTCAATATATAACACTAGTACTGAGGCTGACTTTTATTTGATGTTTGGAAATTCCATGCCTGATATTATAAATGCTTTCACAGAAATAACAGGTCGTCCGTATGTTTTGCCTAGATGGGCTTATGGTTTATGTTTTGGACCGAATATGTTGGAGAATCAGTTTGATATTTTAAACGATGCAATTAATTTCCGTCGTGAAAAAGTTCCATGTGATTTAATTTGGTTCGAGCCACAATGGATGGAAAAAAAATATGATTTCTCAACCAAGAAAAAATGGAACTATAAGACTTTTACAGCTGAACCGTATTGGGATTCGATTAAGTATCCTAAGAAAGAACACCATCGTTTGTTAATAGGACGTTTACATAAACTTGGTTTCCATGTTGGTTTATGGTTATGTGAAGAATATGATTTAAGTCTGCCGGAAGAAGATATTCTGGCGCAGAAATTAGGAAAGAAAACTTCCGGACAAGAACATTGGATGGACCATCTGACTCATTTTATGGATAATGGTGTAGATGGATTTAAATTAGATCCAGCTCGAACTATAGATGAACACCCTAATCGTGAATATTATAATGGACATTCTGATAAAGAAATGCATAATCTTAATCAGATTTTGTTACCTAAACAAATGAACTTGATGAGTCGTCAACATACGGGTAAGCGTTCATGGCATCATTATACAGCAGGATGGGCTGGTACTCAACATTGGGGCGCATCTACTAGTGGCGATAATGGAGGTGGACGAACAGCTCTATTCGATCAGTTGAATTTAGGTATGAGTGGTTTCATGAATACCTCTTGTGATGTGATGTCTGTACCTAGTGATACATTGGAAATGCCAAGTTTGCATTTTGGATTATTTTTACCATGGGTTCAAATTAATAGTTGGTATGCACTATGCCAACCATTCTATTTTCCAGAAAAGGAAAAAAATATCTACAAATATTATGTTCAATTACGCTATAATTTGTTACCATATATTTATTCTGCAGCTTTGGAAGGAGGCCAAACTGGTATGCCAATTGTTCGTTCTATGCCGTTAATGTTTCCAGAGGATAGAAAATGTGACGATATGGTGTATCAATATATGTTTGGTGAAAATTTATTGTTAAGTATTTTTAGTAATAATATTTATTTGCCAAAAGGTAATTGGTTTGATTTTTGGTCTGGCGAAAAATTCACAGGTGGCCGTCAAATTAGTCATACATTTCCAGATAATCGGGCAGGTCTGATATTTGTCCGTGAAGGAGCAATTATTCCTATGCAGCAGGAAATGCAGTATAATGGTGAAAAATCACTCGATACATTAAATCTGAAAATTTATCCGAAGAGAGGAGGACTGTCAACATATACTATGTATGAAGATGACGGTTCGACTTACGCTTATGAGGATGGAAAAATTTCTGAAACATGTTTTGAATGTACTGAGAAAAATGGAAATATTCATTTTATGATAAAACCTGTAAAAGGTGCGTACGAAGGTATGTATACCAGTCGTGTTTATAATTTGGAAATAAATACAAATCATAAACCAGAGAAGGTTTTGATTAATAATCAGTCCTCTTCGAAATGGACTTATGGTACAGATAATATAGTAAGAGTTCAGATTAAACAAAATAATACAAAGCAAAAGGTTATGGTTTCCCTGCAATGATGCTTGGTTAACATAGAAAGTGATTTACAGATAAATATACTTGATATGTAACTTGTTTTTTGGTTGGTTATTGATTTTTCATATGTGTTTGATAGTATAAAGTGGTTTTATGAGTAAAAATGGGAAATCTATACCTTTTGCTTTTCAAAATGGTAAATGAAATTTTGAGTTTGAATGAAAAAAATGTAATATTTTATGATTAGAATTATTAAAATAGGATTGATTGGTTTTCTTCTTCAGCTTTTTGTTGGCACAATTAGTGCAAAAGATTATTATGTAATCGACTTTGGTGCAAAATCTGATGGAAGAACTTTAAATACAGCTTCAATACAAAAGGCTGTGGATTTTGCGAATGAAAATGGAGGTGGAAGAGTCGTTTTTACTCCAGGTAATTTTTTATGTGGTACAATTTATTTAAAGTCGAACGTAACATTACATCTTGAAGCTGGTGCAACCTTATTAGGTTCTATAAATCCTTGGGATTATATAAAAGATGAATATATCGGATGGACTTCTTTTGTTTTTGCAGTAAAACAGGATAATGTTGGTATAACTGGAGAAGGTACAATTGATGGAAGAGGAATCCTGACAGCTAATAATATGATAAATTATGTTCATAGAGGTCTGTTTAATGATCCTTTGAAACTTGATCGTGTTAATGAGACGAATCGTCCTGTAAATGTTTATTTCAGAGAATGTAATAATGTAACAATTCAGGATGTTTTATTAAAAGATCCGGCTTGTTGGAATCAGATCTATGATCGTTGTCATAATTTATTAATTGAAAGGATGAGAGCAGATTGTACTTCTTATTGGAATAACGATGGATTGGATGTTGTTGATAGTGAGGATGTCGTTATACGAGATTGTTATATCAATTCGGCAGATGATGCTTATTGCTTCAAATCTCATAATAAAGATTATGCTTGTAAGAATATTTTGTTAGAGAACAGTACAGGACGTTCAAGTGCTAATGGTATAAAGTTTGGAACAGTTTCTCGTGGAGCTTTTAAAAACTTTAAAATTAAAAATATGACTATTTACGATACTTATCGTTCAGCTATCACTTTTGCTTCTGTAGATGGTGCTGAAATAGAAAATATTGAAGTGGATGGTCTTCGTTCTATTCATACGGGAAATGTTATTTTCTTACGAATGGGAAAACGATGGGGGGGAGATAAAACTCCATACATGAAAAATATCACTATAAAAAATGTCTATGCAGAAGTCCCTTTTGAAAAACCTGATGCTGGATATAATTATGAAGGTCCAATAGAAGATTTACCTCGAAATATATCACCGGCTAGTATAGTTGGATTAGAAGATTATCGGATAGAAAATGTTTCTATTGAAAATATGGAAGTTGTATATCCGGGAGCAGGAAATCCTTTATATGCGTTTAGAGGTTTAAAACCTGAAGATTTGGACAGTATCCCAGAAATGAGATCTTATTATCCGGAATTTTCACAATTTAAAGAATTACCGGCTTGGGGTTTCTATATTCGTCATGCAGACAATATTACATTTAAAAATGTCAAATTTGTCGCAAAGAAGAAAGATTATCGTCCTGCTATAGTGACTGATGATGTTAATGGTTTGAATTTGATAGATATGCAATATGTGGAACCTGACAGTGAAAGTAAAGACCAGGTTTTTACTTATAAAACAAAAAATGTTAGTATCGAATAATAAAATAATTGAAAGAATATGAAAAGAGTAGCTTTGATATTGTGTTTGGCTTTTATGTATATTTGGGGGAATATATCTGCACAAAACACAAATCAAAAAGAATATAAAGCGACTTTCTTTGGTGTGAAGTCTGATGGAATTGTAGATAATACATACTCTATTCAACGTGCTATTGATTTTATAAGTGAAAATGGTGGTGGAACGCTTGTCTTTTATGTAGGCAGGTATTTGACTGGTGGTTTTGAACTAAAATCAAATGTTCGGATAAAGATATCTTCAGGAGCAGTGTTGGTTTGTGTCCCGAATGTTTATGCATATAAAGGTGATGACAAACAAAAGGCATTGATTTACGCAAAAGATCAGGAAAATATCGGAGTAGAAGGTGTTGGAACTATTGATGGTACGGGCTTTTTATTAGGAAACTTTGCTGCTGATCAAAAGCTGAAAGGATATATCTCTAATGAACAGGCAGTATTACCAGCAATGATTTATTTTGATAATTGTAAGAATGTTGTAGTAGAACAAAATACATTTCAGAACTTTAAGTCTGTAGCCCAAGTATATAAGAAATGTCGGAATATCTCATTAGAAAAGTTATATGTTTTTAATAAAGAGTTTGACGCGTCTGCATTATCTTTATCTGAATGTCAAAATTTGACAGTAAACAATTGTTATTGGGATACTAAAGTTTCTCCAATAATATCAGATGGGACATCTGCTGATTTAAAGTTTACTAAAAGTATAAACCCAAAGGGAAAACAAGTTTCTGTTACTAAATAATATTGGTCTAAATTTATGGAAAGAAGACAATTTTTGAAAGATAGTTTTATGCTTTCAGTTGGAGGACTGATGGCTTCTCGTATGGAGATGCTTTCGGCAATGGAAGCTGCCGCTATATCAAATAATGGTATAGAAAAGAAATTATCATCTAAAGAATTATATGATTTGTTCCGTAATCCTGATTCTCATTATCATCCTTTTGTCCGTTGGTGGTGGAATGGTGATAAAGTCGAATCTGACGAATTGAAACGTGAATTAGCTTTATTGAAAGATGCTGGAATTGGAGGAGTTGAAATCAATCCGATTAAATTCCCAGGTCGTGGAACAGATGATTTGGGAAAGAAATCATTACCATGGTTAAGTGATGAGTGGATTGACATGGTGAAAGTTGCTTGTGATGAGGCAAAACGTTTAGGTATGACTAGTGATTTGATTGTTGGATCTGGATGGCCTTTTGGTGCTGAATACCTGACAGGAGATGAACGTGCTGATATAATGGTCAATTATTCCGAGAAGCTTGTTGGACCAATTGATTTTGAAGCATCAGATGATGGCCTGTTTGCTAATGCCGATCCTAATATTAGTTCTCCTTTTATTGGAAGGAAAAAGGAACTTGTATCCTTGTATCTTGTTCCTGAACCATTCAATGATTTAAGTCAAGCTATCGATATAAAGGCAAAAGGTGTTGATGGAGTTTACAAATTTAAAATACCCGAAGGAAAGTGGGTTCTGTTTGCTTTAATGAAAATCCGTAGCTTTTTAGAAGTTATAAATGGTGCTCCAGGAGCTAATGGACCAGTGTTGAATCATTTTAATAAATCAGCAGTTGAAGGCTATTTAAATAGAATGTCTGATACAATCCAGCGGCGTATAGGTCCGCTTCATGATCATATCCGTGCTTTATTTACAGATAGTATGGAGTTGGAAGGAGCAAACTGGACAGCAGATTTCGAAACAGAATTCCGAAAGAGACGAGGTTATGATATCCTTCCTTATCTTCCATTTATTTTGTTTAAATGTGGAAGTATGGGTAATGTTTTAACCTATGAGCCAAAAGTTAAATTTGGAAAAGAATTAGGTGAGACAATTAACCGTGTTCGTTATGATTTTGAATATACTAAAGCTGAATTATTATATGAGCGTTTTACTAAGACTTACATTGCTTGGTGTAAGAAATTGAATGTGAAATCTCGAGCTCAAGCTTATGGACGTGGTTTATTCCCATTAGAAAGTAGTATGGAATATGATATTCCGGAATGTGAATCATGGACTATGACATGGCTTCGTCATAAGTTAGGTGAGGAAATGTCAGAGGAAGATTATCGTCGTGGTCGTTCATATACTATGGTGAATAAATATGTTTCTTCTGCTGCTCATTTAACAGGAAAAAGATTGGTTAGTGCAGAAGAAATGACCAACACATATACAGTCTTTAATATGACATTGGAATTGTTGAAGATAGGTGGTGATCAAACAGCTATATCTGGCGTAACTCATTCTATATTTCATGGATTTAACTATTCTCCAAAAGAGGCACCTTTCCCTGGTTGGGTTAGATATGGAGCTTATTATAATGAAAAGAATAATTGGTGGCCATATTTTAAATATTATACAACTTATAAAGGACGTTTGTCTGCCGCTTTACAACATGGAACAATGTATGCCGATATAGCAGTGCTTCATCCTATGGGGGATATGTGGAGTACTATGGGTATGCAGAATGAACCATTCCCAAGTTCAACTAATGTGAAATATAAGACATTGGTATGGGAAGCAATCAATAAAAATGGAAGTGGTTGTGATTATGTTTCAGAATCCATCATTCAGAAGGCCGAAATGAAAGATGGTGCTTTATGTTATGGACCGCGAAAATATAAAACTTTATTCTTGATAGAAGTTGAAAGTATTCAAGTTGATACGGCTCGACAATTATATGAGTTCGTTAAAAATGGAGGACGTTTATTCTGTATAGAAGCTTATCCTCATAAATCTTTAGGATTAAAAGATTTTGAGGCTCGGGATAAAGAGGTTGTAGCTTATGTTGAAAAAATCAAGAAAATGTCTAACTGTATTTTCTTGAAGAAACCAGAAAAAGATTTTGTCGGTTGGTATCAGAAGGTTCAGAAACAATATCATATTCCTTCTTATATAACTATAGAAAAACCAGATTTATATCTGATGCAGAATCGTTACCAGACAGATGATAACGCCGAAATGTTTTTCTTTAGTTATGCTCATCGTTATAAATCATTACAAACGAAAGTTCGATTTAGTGAAGAAATAACAAAAGGCAGACAAGGTTGGGTCTGGGATTTGGAAACAGGAAACCGATACAAATTGAATTTGGATTTGGAAGGTAGTATTGTTTTTGATTTTGGTCCTGCTGATTCTTTATTGATTGTTTTTGATAAGAATAAGAAAGGAGAAGATTGGAAACCGCTTCCTACAACTGGAGCAAACAAACAGATTCTGACAGATAATTGGGATGTTGAGTTTAGATACAGTCTGGAAGAAAAAGTAGAGAAGGATCATTTTAATGAATTGATAAATCTTTTAGATTCTAAAAAATACGTTGGCTTTAGTGGAACGGTTGTTTATTCTAAAAAAATCAATATTATGTATCCGAAAAATATGATTCTGAATCTAGGTTTGGTACATGGTGTTTCCGAAGTGTTTGTCAATGGAAAAAGTTGTGGCGTGAAGTGGTATGGCCGTCGGATTCATTTATTGAAAGATCAGCTTGTTGAAGGAGAAAACTTAATCGAAATACATGTAGTTACAACAATGGGTAATTATATGAAACGAATGAAAGATAATAAACTTGCTCAAAGTTGGGTAAAGAAACAGGATGATCAGCCTATGGGATTAGTTGGTCCTGTAGAATTATATAAGTTATAATTGCTTAATGAAGAATTAGAAATGAAATGGTTTAGAAATATATTATTGTTTTGTATGTTGTTTCTTGTTTGTCCTCTTTGGGCAAAGGATTATCCGGCAACATTGTTTGGAATAAAATCTAATGGAACAACAATGAATACAAATTCGATTCAGAAAGCTATTGATTATATCCACGAAAATGGTGGAGGACGTTTGGTTTTCAAAGTGGGAAGATATCTGACAGGTACAATTCATTTAAAATCAAATGTGACAATCGATTTAGGTGAAGGCGCGGTACTGGTTGGTTCCACCAATCCTTATGATTATGAATTTATTAATAGCTGGTATGCTTTGATTTTTGCTTTCGATCAGGAGAATATTGCTATTACTGGTAAAGGTGTCATTGATGGTAGAGGTCGTGAATTGGCAGACAATTTCTTTGATCAAGCGGCGAATGGAATTATAAAAGATGATTTAAAGTTAGGACGTGTTTTTAACAGACCAAAATTAGTGTATTTGCGTTCTTGTGAGAATGTAACTATAAAAGGGATTACATTGAAAAATCCTGGATTCTGGACACAGACCTATGATCAATGTAAGAACTTGATGATTGATGGAATTACGGTTCATAGTAGAGCAACATGGAACAATGATGGTATTGATGTTGTTGATTGTAATGGAGCAACAGTACAAAACTGTTTTGTGGATTCAACTGATGATGGTATCTGTTTGAAATCTCATTCCCAGGAAAGCATGTGCCAAAATATTCTGATTCGTAATAATGTGGTGACTTCAAGTGCCAGTGGAATTAAATTTGGAACTGCCTCTACTGGAGGTTTCAAGAATATTCAGATTATTAATAATACAATTTATGATACATTCCGTTCTGCTATTACAATACAAGCTGTTGATGGTGGTTGGATTGAAAATGTAAGGGTAGATAGTTTGCGTTCTATTAATACAGGAAATCCTATTTATTTGGTTGTTGGAGAACGAAGAGTTGGTCATCGCGGACATTTGGAAAATATACATATTTCTAACATGTATGCAGAAGTTCCTGCAGGAAAACCGGATATAGGATATGAATATGAAGGACCTACTAATGAATATAATCCAAGAAACATTTCTCCGAGTGGAATTGTAGGTTTGGCTGATAATAAGATTCTGAATGTAACAATAGAAAATTGTGAATTCGTTTTTCCAGGTGGAGGAAATAAGAATTATGCTAAAGTTGAACTTAACGAATTAGATAAGATACCTGAAATGCCTAAGGCTTATCCTGAGTTTTCACAGTTTAAAGAATTGCCGGCTTGGGGTTTTTATATTCGTCATGTTGATGGAATTACATTCAAAAATGTAAAAATGACCGCTAAAGAGAAAGATTATCGTCCGGCCATTGTTTTAGATGATGTAAGTAATGGAACATTTACAAAGGTGTCTGCAAAAGCCCCCGCAAAAAAACAGACAATTTATGTACGTAGTAATTCTAAAAATATAAAGAAATAGGATCATATTGTCGTATGTTTCACTGTTAGCCCGTTAGAGCAGTAAGATATTTAATTATCTTCTGATTCTGGCGGGCTTTTTGTTTTTGAAAATTATTTAGGTGTGGAAAAAATCTACATATTTCTACAAATCAGAATCTATAAACTTTGATACAATTACAAACTTAAATGTTTGATTGTTAGTTATTAATATGAAAAATGAATTTTTGGCTTGATTATTGTATACAAATACTCACTATATAATAATTTACAGTATGAGAATAAGACCTATTTTAACAAAGAAAGATTTGAAGGTTGATAAAAAACGCACCTTGGGGGCTGTAATCTGTGCCTTTTTAGTAATGGCTCTTTTATGGATTTTAACTCGTGATCATGAAATTGTTCCTGATCCTCCAGTTGTTTCTGTTTCTCCAGCCAGACAACAGGATGTTGAGATTTATGGTGATTATGTTGGTCGAATTAGGGCTCAGCAATTTGTAGAAGTGCGTGCCAGAGTTGAAGGATTTTTGGAACAGATGTTATTTGAAGAAGGTACTTATGTGAAACGAAATCAGGTGTTGTTTGTGATAAATCAAGATCGATATAAAGCAAAAGTTGATAAAGCTCGTGCACAGTTTAAAAAGGACGAAGTATTGGCCCGTAAGGCAGAAAGAGATCTTTCACGTATTCGTCCATTGTATGAACAGAATGCGGCAAGCCAATTGGATTTGGATAACGCTGTAGCTGCCTACGAAGCGGCTGTTGCTAGTGTTGGTATGAGCAAAGCGGATTTAGAACAGGCTGAACAGGAATTGGATTATACGATTGTTCGTTCTCCTATTTCTGGTTATACTAGTGAAAGTTTAGTCGATTTGGGAACACTTGTTGGTAGTTCGGCTAAATCATTGTTAGCTACTGTTGTAAAAAGTGATACTGTATCGGTGGATTTTAGTATGACAGCGTTAGATTATTTGAAAAGTAAAGAAAGAAATATAATAGTCGGACAAAAAGATTCAACTAGAACTTGGCAACAGACTATTACGATCACTTTACCTGACAACAAAGTTTATGAACATAAAGGACTTGTTGATTTTGCTGCTCCTCAGGTGAATCCGAAAACTGGAACGTTTCAAGTTCGTGCCGAGTTGGCAAATCCTGATCATGTATTACTTCCGGGGCAGTTTACGAAAGTAAAAGTTCTACTTGATGTTCGTGAAAATGCAACTGTTCTTCCTAAAAAATCTTTGATAATTGAAAAAGGAGGAGCCTATGTTTATGTAATGCGTAGTGATTCTATAGCAGAAAAACGTTTCATAGAGTTAGGTCCCGAAATACAAAACAATGTAGTTGTTGAACGTGGATTAGCTGCTGGGGAATTGATTGTAACAGAAGGCTTTCATAAATTAACCCCGGGAATGAAGGTTCATGTTGACAATTCGTATAGTGTACAGGATTCAACCATTGTGAAGTGATATTTTATATTCTAGTTTTACCTCAAAACAGTTAAACGATGAAAGTCAGTTTCTTTATTGACAGACCCGTATTTTCGGCTGTCCTCTCCATATTAATTGTTCTTATTGGTATCATTGGATTAAAAATGCTTCCAATAGATCAATATCCACAGATAACTCCTCCTGTTGTAAAGATTAGTGCTTCTTATCCAGGTGCGAGTGCTGTAACAGTTTCACAGGCTGTGGCAACTCCAATAGAACAGGAATTGAATGGAACTCCAGGTATGATTTATATGGAGTCAAGTAGTTCTAATTCTGGAGGTTTTTCAGCAACTGTGACTTTTGATATTTCTGCTGATCCGGATTTGGCTGCTGTAGAAATACAAAATCGTATCAAATTAGCGGAATCACGTTTGCCGGCAGAAGTTATTCAAAATGGTATTACTGTGGAAAAACAGGCTGCAAGTCAGTTAATGACTTTGACTTTGATGTCTGACGATCCGAAATTTGATGAAATCTATTTAAGTAATTTTGCTACTTTAAATGTATTGGATTTACTTCGCCGTATACCAGGTGTGGGTAGAATTTCCAATATTGGAGGTCGTTATTATGCGATGCAGATTTTAGTAGAACCTGCCAAGTTAGCAAATTACGGATTAACCATTGCTGATTTACAGACTGCATTAAAAGATCAGAATAGAGAATCTGCTGCAGGTGTTTTAGGTCAACAGCCAGTTAATGGGGTCGATATAACCATTCCTATTACGGCTCAGGGCCGACTGTCAACCGTTTCTGAATTTGAAGAGATTGTTCTTCGTGCAAATTCAGATGGTTCGATCATTCGTTTGCGAGATGTCGCACGAGTTTCATTGGAAGCATCTTCTTATACAACAGAAAGTGGTATTAACGGCAAGAATGCGGCCGTATTAGCTATATATATGTTACCGGGAGCCAATGCAATGGAGGTAGCAAAGAATGTGAAAGAGGCTATGAAAGATATCAGTAAGAGTTTTCCAGAAGGATTGGAATATAATATACCATTCGATATGACTACTTATATCTCTGAATCTATTCATGAAGTTTATAAAACTCTTTTTGAAGCATTGTTCCTTGTCATTCTAGTGGTTTTCCTTTCTTTGCAAAGCTGGAGGGCAACCTTGATACCAGTAGTTGCAGTTCCTATTTCCTTGATTGGAACATTTGGTTTCATGTTGATATTTGGCTTTTCTTTGAACATGCTGACTTTATTAGGTCTGGTCTTGGCAATTGGTATTGTTGTGGATGATGCAATTGTTGTGGTGGAAAATGTCGAGAGAATCATGGAAGAGGAAAAGTTAAATGCCTACGAAGCTACTAAAAAAGCGATGAATGGTCTGGTTGGAGCTATTATTGCTACTTCATTAGTTCTGGCTGCTGTTTTTGTTCCGGTTAGTTTCCTTTCTGGAATTACAGGACAATTATATCGTCAGTTTACAGTGACTATAGTTGTATCAGTACTTCTTTCAACTGTGGTGGCTTTGACACTAAGTCCTGTTATGTGTTCTTTAATTTTGAAACCTACTGATCCGAATAAACCAAAGAACGTAGTATTTTCAGCTATAAACCGTTGGTTGGGTTTAGGTAATAATAAATATGTGCAATATATTAAATCCACAATTAAACATCCACGTCGTGTGATGATTGGTTTTGGAATGGTTTTAGCTTTTATTTATATGTTTAATCGCTTGACTCCTTCAAGCTTTTTACCTGTCGAAGATCAAGGTTTTTTCACAATTGAATTAGAACTCCCTGAGGGGGCTACACTGGAAAGAACCAGGAAAGTGACAGATCGTGCAATTGCATTTCTGATGAAAGATCCTGCGGTTGAGTATGTTCAGAATGTAACAGGTACCAGTCCGCGTATAGGTAATAATCAAGGACGAAGCCAATTGACGGTTATTCTGAAAAAATGGACAGAACGTGATAATACTACTATTGAACGGATTATGGATTCAGTTAGTGAGGAATTGAAGATGTATCCAGAGAGCAAAGTCTTTTTGACTACTCCTCCTGTAATACCGGGGCTTGGAACTGCCGGTGGTTTTGAAATGCAGCTGGAGGCTAGAGGTGATGCTTCTTTCAATGATTTGGTCCGGGCAACAGATACTCTTATGTTTTATGCGTCTAAATATAAGGAAATAGCAGGACTTTCCTCTTCACTTCAGTCTGATATACCTCAATTATATTTTGATGTGGATCGCGACAAAGTCAAATTGACTGGAGTTCCAATGGCAGATGTCTTTTCTACAATGAAAGCATATACCGGATCTGTTTATGTAAACGATTTCAATATGTTTAATCGTATTTATCGAGTTTATTTACAAGCAGAATCTGATTATAGAGAGTATCAAGAGAATATCGGTCTTTATTTTGTTAGAGGTACGGATGGAGATATGATTCCATTGACAGCTTTAGGTACAACCAAATATACAACGGGACCAGGTAATATCAAACGATTTAATATGTTTAATTCGGCAGTTATTCGGGGTGTTACAGCTAATGGAGCTAGTTCCGGCCAGGTAATGAATATTCTGGAAAGAATAGCACAAGAGAAATTACCTGATAATATTGGTGTAGAATGGAGCGGATTGTCATATCAGGAGAAACAAGCCGGAGGGCAAACTGCTATGATTATGGCTTTAGTCTTTTTGTTCGTATTCCTGTTTCTGGCAGCTTTATATGAGAGCTGGACAATACCTATTGCCGTTTTGATTTCGCTTCCGGTAGCTGTTTTAGGTGCTTATACGGGAGTTGCTCTATGTGGCTTGGAAAATGATACGTATTTCCAGATTGGATTAGTTATGCTTATAGGTCTAGCTGCAAAAAATGCTATTTTGATTGTTGAATTTGCCAAAGAGGAAGTGGATAAAGGTAAAGATATACTAGAGTCTGCTATATATGCAGCCAAACTTCGTTTCCGTCCGATATTGATGACTTCTTTAGCGTTTATTTTAGGAATGCTTCCGATGGTAATTGCTTCAGGACCTGGTTCTGCCAGTCGTCAGGCAATAGGAACAGGTGTTTTCTTTGGAATGCTTGTAGCTGTAACGATCGGTATTATTCTGGTTCCATTCTTCTTTGTGATGATCTATAAAACTAAAAGTAAGGTGAATTTAAAAAGTCCTATTCATTTAAAAATAAAAAGAAACAAATGAAAAGATTTTCTATATATCAATTATTAATGTTTTTGGTTGTATCTGTATCTTTGGTAAGTTGTCAGTTAGGAAAACAATATGTAAGACCAGAGTTGAATCTTCCTTCTCAGCTTGCCGATACAACTAATATTGATACGACTGCGGTTGCTGAATATTCCTGGAATCTTCTATATTTGGATACAACTCTTCAGAAGTTGATTCGTAAAACCTTGGAATATAATAAGGATATGTTGATTGCTGCAGCTCGTGTGAAGGAAATGGCTGCTATGAAAAGAATTGATTATGCCAATATGTTTCCAAAAGTAGGAACAAAGTTCTATTTTGAAAAAGAGGGTACTAATGAAGGAGGTGATCATTATAAGTCTGGTAATGATTTCGAATTAAAGGCAAATGTTTCCTGGGAGCTGGATTTATGGGGAAATTTAAGATGGGCAAGAGATAAAAGCTTGGCTGAGTTTATAAGTTCTTTAGAGAATCAGAAAGCATTGAAAATGACTTTAGTAGCCCAGATGGCTCAGGCTTATTTTGAATTGGTGGCTTTAGATAATGAATTGTCAATTGTAAAAAAAACAGTCGAGGCCCGACGTGAAGGTTTACATTTAGCTCGAATTCGTTACGAAGGCAGATTGACAAGTGAGACTCCATATCGTCAGGCCCAGGTCGAGTTGGCCAGAACAGCAACTTTGATTCCCGATTTGGAAAAGAAGATAGCGATCAAAGAAAATGAAATCTCATTTTTGATGGGTGAATATCCTGGTAAGATTACTCGTTCGGTCCTTCCTGAAGATGTTGTTCTTCCAACCTCTTTACCGGTTGGATTACCTTCTGGTTTATTAGAACGTCGTCCGGATGTTCGTCAGGCTGAACAAGAGTTAATTGCTGCAAATGCAGCTGTGGGAGTGGCGTATACAAACATGTTCCCTCGTCTAACTCTTACGGCCGCAGGAGGTTCAGATAGTAATGAATTAGGAAATATATTATCTTCTCCATATCATATGTTGAGTGCTTCGATATTAACACCCATATTTACAATGGGTAAAAATCGAGCTTTACTTAAAGCCAAGAAGGCTGCTTGTGAACAGGCTGCTTATGCTTATGAGAAATCTGTATTAAATGCTTTTAAGGATGTTCGTAATGCTATTATAGAGTTCAATAAGGTCTGTAAAATTTATGAAACTCGTTTGCATTTGGTGCAAGCGTCAAAAAGTGCGTTAGAATTGGTAAATCTTCAATATATAAATGGTGTCATTGGTTATTTGGATTTGCTGGATGCCCAGCGTGGATATCTGGATGCTCAGATTGGTTTGAGTAATGCTATCCGTGATAAACAGATATCAATGGTGAATCTTTATAAAGCGTTAGGTGGAGGTTGGCAGGATGAAGTCCCTATGGAAGGACAAAAATCGGAATAAGTGAAATCTGTTATAGATTGGAAGTGTTATTGTGTTAAAAATCCAGATGTGTCCCTATTGTATAAGAATGATTTTATTGAGTGATATTTCATCTTATATGGTAGGGATTTATTTTTAATTTCTAAATTTGTTCGGAATTAAAAAGAATTGATATGGAAACTTATAAATATGTCTATCCGATAGTCGCTTCTGATATGGATATAACTTATCATATCACACCAAACCCTATTTTATTATATTTTCAAGATAGTTTTGCCCGTTATCTTTCATCGAAGCGTTTAGCTGCTTTTGATATCATCGATCAGAATCTGATTTGGGTTATTACTGAAATTGATATCAATGTGATAGGTAAACGTCCTTTATGGTCTGATCAGATTCAGGTGGAAATTGAATTTGCAGAAATTTCTTCTGTTCGTATCTATGTGAATTATAAGGTTCTTGATAGTAATGGAATTCCGTTCGTAGAAGGAACTAGTTGTTGGGTTATTATAAACAGTGTAACAAAACGTCCGTTTGCTGCCAGGGAGATGTTGCATGAAGCTGGAATTTGTGTAAATCCTGATTCAAAGAAGAAAGAGATAAAGGGAACTGCTTCTTCAAATCAGGAATTGTATAAGGAAGTTCAGCATCAGGTGAATGTAACTGATCTGGATTTTAACGGTCATGTCTGCAATCGAAGTTATCTGTCTATTGCAATGGGTACGGCTCCTTTGGATTTTATCAAAACACATGCACCAAAACGTTTTCATATCAAATTCGTCAGAGAAGCCTTTTTCGGAGAACTTCTTACATGCGAGCTGTTCAAAGCCACTGACGTGGAAAATGTCTTTTGGCATAAAATAATTTCTAGTCAGGAGAAAGAAATCTGTAGTATTTATTCAGAATGGGAAACGGAAGATGCTTACTCTGATAATGTGGCTGAAATAGTTAAGAGATAATATTGAAAATAATCATATATCTTCAATAAAGAAAGACTGTCTTCAATTCAACGAAGGCAGTCTTTCTTGTAATATTTAATATTGGAAAAAACGATACTTATTTATAGACACCTTCTCTAGGAAGCTGTTTGTCTAGATTAGCTACACCTAATGCGATGATAGCAGTTACAGTTGCTGTATGTTCCAGATATTCAGGAATATTCTTATTGAACAAATCACGTTCCGTATGCCATATTTCGTTATAACTGAAATTATATCCTTTCACATCTTTAGTTATGAATTCATAGGCAGGAACACCTTTCGAAGCAAAAACTTCAGCATCGGTACCTGACGGATAATCAGGCTTTTCTCTTGCTTCACAAACTTTCACCTCGAAAGGAATATCTGTACGGATTTTTTTTACCGGTTCGGATATCTTTACAAAGTCGTCATACATCGCTTGAGATACATAAATACCAACAGGAGGTTCCGGACCTCCATCACGGTTAAACAAATTGGCTATCTTGTCTAACTCTTTTTCATGAGTCTTACAAAAAGCTTTTGAACCAAGCAAACCGAATTCCTCTCCTGAAAAAGCTACAAATAGAATTGTTCTTTTGGGTTTTGCTCCGGATTTGGCAAGTAATCTGGCTGCTTCTATCATGGGAGCAAGTCCTGTACCACAGTCAACACCGCCAGTACCAACATCGTAAGCATCCAAGTGACCGCTGATGATAACATATTCGTTCGGATATTTGGTACCTTTAATAGAAGCTACTACATTATGGTATTTGATAGGACCTACTTTGAAATGATTGCGAATGTCAAATTCTAACATGAAATCTTCGCGACGTTCATTTACCATCTCTTCAATAATCTTAAATTGATGTTCGTTTAATTTGATATCAGGAAGTTCCGGAAGATTATCAAAAGTCATAGTTTTTAGCATTTTTCTATCATACAACGCTCTGATAGGTACAGGTGAAGATTGAACAAATCCTAAAACTCCGGCTTCTTTCATTTCATTGTAAAACAAAGCCGGGAATTCCTTATATGGAATCATTGGATTGTTTTCGTTATTACTCCAGTTGCGTGCACGTATTTCTCTGTTCTTTTTATCTATTTCAGTATTTTCCTTTATAATTTCCTTACGTATAGAATCTCCCTCTTCAGTTCGATCGATAGGCCAGCCAACGTTGGATCCTGAAATCAATACCCAGGCTCCTTTCAATTTATGTTTCATACGGTTGAATTCGGCTTCAGTACGTGGCTCTTTCAGTACATGTCCTCTTTGAACACCTTTTGTACCTGAAGTAAACGAAGGGGTAGAGAAATGAAGTGTCATTCCATGATCGTGGCTTATCAGTTTCCCGGAAAATGGGCCACGATTGAAGCCGACACCAATTTCTCCGGCTTCTTCCAAATGGGCTTCTAATCCCCATTTCTGGTACTCTTTGATCATCCATTCTGCTGCATTCTCGAAAGCGTCCGATCCTATAAGTCTACCACCGAATCGATTCGTTATGACATCTAATTGATGTACAGCTTGATTGTCTGTTTTTCCTATTTCTATAATTTTATCAACAACATTTTTCTGAGCGAAAGAAGGTTGAGTGGCTATTGTAGCCAGAAAAGAACATAAAATTAATATTTTTTTCATGGGTAAAAGATTTAAAATTGTGACACAATATATGGTATTTAAGTTTTAAATACAAAATTTTATGCAAAAAAATGCTTTTTTGTTACAAATGGTAGGGGTAGTATCTTTTATGACACTTTTTATGGAGGAGGAAAATCTCTTTCATGTTTATGAGGTTTTAATTTACAAATAAAAATGTTCGATGTTTTTAATAAAATGTCAAAGGCTTTTCGGAAAATGTTTGATGGATTAATGAAAATATAAAAGGTTTTTGTAAAGGTTTTGTTGACGTTATAAAAAATACAGGATATGAGGAAATTTATAGTAGAAATGTTAAATCAATTTAGTTACTTTGTAAAGAATCATTGAAGTTAATTCTGATACATATCATAATCTAATAATAAGACTATATGAATGGATCATTCTGATAACAAGAGGAACGACTTTCGGTATGTGAAAAGTTTGTTTGATGGAGATAATATCATCTTTTTGTTTCGTATAGTTTTCGATGATGAAGTCGATGGTGTTCAACAATAATCACGACACTATTTTTTAACTTTTCATCGAATATATAATTTTCAGGAATTAGTAGAATGTAATATCAATAAGTAATATAAAATAATGTATGCCATGAAGAAATTTTGGTTTATAAGTTTGTTTTTGTTGTTGGTGATATCTTTGTCGGCACAGCAAACCATTTTCCCGACACCAGTTGTTTGTACAACAGGAAAAGGGTATTTTGAAATAGGGAAGCAGGTTCAGGTGGAAGGAAATGAAACTTATGCCAGCCAGCTTGCTGAAATGTTGAAGACGAATCTGATGAAGTTAAATTTATCGGCTCAGTCTGCCAAGGGAAAAATTCTGGTAAAGTTAAATAAAGAAGCAGGTTTGAAAGATGAAGGATATAGAGTGAAAGCAAGCGAATATCAGTTGGTATTGGAAGCTTCGTCTGAATCCGGTTTGTATCATGGTTATGAAGCTCTTTTGCAGATGGCCCGTTTTGGTAAAGGTAAAATCCAAATTTGCAATCTGGTCAATTATCCTCGATATGAATGGCGTGGATTTATGTTGGATGAAAGTCGTCATTTCTTTGGTAAAGAAAAAGTAAAACAATATTTAGATTTGATGGCGGTCTTGCATCTGAATGTTTTTCATTGGCATCTGACAGATGTTACGGGGTGGCGTATCGAAATAAAGCGTTATCCAAAACTGACAGAAGAAGGTTCTATAGGGAACTGGCACGATCCGAAAGCTCCATCATGTTTTTATACACAGGAAGATATTAAGGAAATTGTAAATTATGCAGCTGAACGTCATATCATGATAGTTCCTGAATTTGATATGCCAGGCCATGCTACTGCTATATGCCGTTCATATCCGGAAATTTCAGGTGGAGGAGAAGGAACATGGGAACATTTCACATTTCATCCTTGTAAAGATGAAACTTATGAATTTATAGGTCATATTTTTGATGAGTTATTTGCTTTATTCCCTTCTCCTTATATTCATGTTGGAGGAGACGAAGTCCATTTTGGAAATCAAAGCTGGTATACGGATCCTCAAATTCAGCAGTTCATTAAAGATAAGAATTTAATGAATGAAGTGGGGCTGGAACATTATTTTATCCGTCGCATAGCAGATATGGTCGCATCGAAAGGGAGAACAATTATTACATGGGATGAGGCTATTGATGCTGAAGTCTCTCCTGAAAAATCCATTATTATGTGGTGGCGTCATGATAGAAAGCATCAGCTAGTAAAGGCTTTGGAAAAAGGTTACCGAGTGATTATGACACCTCGCAGACCAATGTATTCAGATTTTGTACAATATGGCCAGCATAAGGTGGGACGTTTCTGGGGCGGTTATAATCCAATTGAGGATGTTTATAATTTCCCGGCTTCTGTGATGAATTTATTACAGGGATATGAAGACCAGATACTGGGAGTTCAGATGTCTATGTGGACGGAACGTGTGGCAGATCCTAAAAGATTGGATTATATGACATTTCCAAGATTGGTAGCTCTTTCTGAAGCAGCCTGGACTTTACATAAGAATAAAGAGTGCAGTACCTTTATGCAGAAACTTCCATTCTTTTTGAAGTATTTGGATACATTGGGAATCTATTATTTCAATCCTTTTAATTCGGATTCAACTCCTGAACCATCAGCTCCAGAAAAGGAGGATGTGTTACAGAACGGATGATTTTTTATTTCTGTTTCTATCTGAATTTGGTTATAAATTGGAAAACAGGAAATCCTTGGACTTTTAGTAAAAGTTCAAAGTTTATTTGAAAAAGGGAACATTGTTTGAGTACAAGCAATGCTCCCTTTTTCAATATAGACAGTTCGTTTTAACAGAGTTATTAAACTTTTAATGAACGGGATGATATTTTTTTATAAAAACATATTAGTTTTGGATATGTAGTCAATTTCCTTTCTTGATAATTTCTCATGTTAATGTAAATAATAGGTATATAGTATTACTTGGTTTATAATGATCTTGCTCATTTTATTGTTTAATTTGAAATATTATTAAATTTTATATTTTATTATATGTGTTTTTAAAATAATAAATCATGATATATGAAATTTAATTGTATATTTGCGGTTGTCTTTTGAATAAAACTCACGATATCCAACTCATGGGTATGAATTTTTGATAGGAAATTTTCAAACAAATTTTTTCTTTGTGTTTGTTTGAAAAAATAAATACAGTTTTAATCTAAAATATTTATCATGAAAAAGAAACCTCTTTTTACAAGTATGGCTCTTTTATTTGTTGTTTCTCCCACATTGATGGCGGTAAATGGAGTCAATACGGTACAGCTGCTTGCTAATTCAGATTCGTATGCAGGTCGATTGGTCGATCAGGTAAAAAAAGTTACAGGTACGATAGTGGATGCTTCTGGAACTCCGGTTATTGGGGCAAACATAATTGTTAAGGGTACAACAAACGGTACAATTACAGATATGGACGGAAA
>JAHHQS010000240.1 GCA_020026285.1 Parabacteroides sp.
CTTTTTTGGAAAGCACCATCTGCAAAGAACAGAAAGTTTAAAGTATGATTAATGCATGTTTTTCCCGTGATTCCTAATGATACTTTGTGCTTTCTCTTTTTAACCATATTTGCCCAGCATTTGCAGATGTTTACAGTGCTCGTTATAAGTTTATATATCAAACCTTTTGATTGTTTTTTAGTCACATTCTATTAATAAATATCTCATATATAAGTGATTGTTATGATAATGCCTAAAAGTAGGCTGTGTATATTAAAAAACGAACATAAATCTGTGAAAATTTCACGTGAAATTTTCACAGATAAAGTATTTTATATACATTTGCAAAAGAATCACTAAGGCTCTCACACATTTAAGTAATAGATATTTAACATTAAAATTCGAATTTATGATACTCCGTGTAATATTAAAAAATTTTCTATCATTTAAAGAAGAAGTTCAGTTTGATATGTTTCCGAATATGAAAAGAACTTCTTTGTCTAATCATATTTCAATGTTCAATGATAAATTACCAGTTCTTAAGATGGCTGCTATCTATGGTTCAAACGGAGCTGGAAAATCTAATTTGTTGAAGGGTGCGGATTTTTTAAAGGAACTTGCGTCAAATAAAAATTTTCTTAATAAAGAAAAGATAGAGAAATACATTTTTGCATTGCAAGAAAATGCGGAAACAGAATCTTTAGCATTGACTATAGAATTTATAACTAAATCAGGAGTCCCTTTTATTTACTCGGTAGAAGTTGCGAATAGGGGAATAACATTCGAGAGTCTTCAGATTTCAGGTCTAGGCTCAGAAGAAAATAAGAATATTTTCACACGTCGGGGAGCCCAAATAAATTATGCTGTAGAACCTTCTGATGAAATCAAGAATATGATTATAGGCTGGATTGAAAAAAGTCCTTTTGCAAGTCTATTGACTATAAATAATGATATGCCTGTGCTGTCTGATCAAAATATTAGTATAGCACAAAAATGGTTTAAAGAAGAGTTGACAATTATTGGTTTGCATTCGTTTAATCCCGCATTAATTGGAATATTTAAGAATGACAAAGATATTAATAGGTTTGCATCAGAACTTTTTAAGGTTATAGATCTAGGTATAGAGGATGTAACAGTTGAGACTGAAAATTTCGAAGATTGGGCAAGTACACACAGTTGTAACGATATACCAATGGACAAACTGCGGGAAATGCGTACAGGGGTATTGTCACAAGTCGTAGATTTTAGGAATACAATAGACATTAGCGTAGAGAATGGAGTACAGAAAATAAGTCAGATAATGTTCAAACAATTTGGAGAGAATGGATTCTCAAAAAATATGGATATTTTGGCTCAATCTGATGGTACTGTTCGTCTATTATCGCTTGTTCCCGCATTGTATGACGCTATTAAATCACACAAGACAGTACTTATTGATGAAATAGACCATAGTATACATCCCCATTTGGTTCGTGAATTAGTCCGCTATTTTTCAAAGCAAGGAACAAATGGCCAATTAATTTTTACGACACACCAGACATGTCTGCTTAATCAAGAATTCTTGCGTACAGATGAAGTTTGGATGGTAGAGAAACAATATGGCGGCAGTCATATGTATTCACTTAATGACTTTAAGGTACATAATACAATCAATATAGAAAATGGTTATATGGAAGGTCGCTATGGAGCTATTCCGTTTGTAGGAAATTTAAATATGTAAATCTGGTGAAATATGGATTTATCAAAATTGTCTTATTCAAAAGGGAATCCCGAGTTAACTCCCCGTGTTTCGTTTCATGAAGTTCATGGAAAAGTTAGTGATGAAGACTTATCTACTATAAAATCAGAAATTCCATCTGCGTATAGAAAAGAAGAAGGAGTTTTATCTACTAGTCTTGTGTTTGTACTTTCAGGAGGAGAAAAACGCGAAAAAGATTTTCTTAAGGAACTAATCAGGCAGCGTAATATTCACTCATTAAGAGTTGCGTTTATGTCTGAGGAAAGACAGGGTTTACAACCTTATCAGATGGAAGAAAGGTGGAAGAAAATCCAGTCTGCTGGTGAATTTAAGATAGGTGTTCAGTTGTATCATCTTGATGCAACTGATAAAGTTTATTTACTTTCGGACGTTGATGAATTCTATGATCAGCTAGTAAAAATCCTGGCAACCAATTCTAACGAACAGATGGGAGAATGGATAATAAGTAATCCATGTTTTGAAGTCTGGCTGTATTATTGTTATTTGAATAATCCAGAAAAAGATTTAGAATGTTTAAAGTCAGAATCGATAAGAACTCGTAGTAAAAAGTTGAAATCTTTAGGTCCGAAATTGAAATTAGGTGGTTTGAATCCTTGCCAGGCTTTTGAGCACATGACAACTGGCATAAGAAATAGTCGGATGCATTATGATGTTGATGAAAATAATATTCCAGTTCTTTTTGCCACCCAAATACATGAGATGGCTGAATATCTAATTGAGATAATGAATGACAATAATAAAGAATATGACTCTTTTTTGAAAAAGAAAGAAGAACAAAGGAAAGAAATGCGAGAAAAATGAAGTTAATGAAGTTACTTAATAAATGATTTTTATATTATATATTAATATTTGAGTAATATGGATTTAGTAAGAAAACGAGGCGAAATAATTAGTGCTGAGCAATGCTCTTTGGTATCGAAAAGATATAAACGTATTACCAAAGCAGTTAATTCTGAATTTTGGCAGATAAATAGTGATACAGCTCATAGTATGTATGTTGGTTCTTATGGAAGAGGAACAGCTATAGACACAAGTGATATTGACATATTGGTTGAGTTGCCAAGGGAAGAATATAATAGGTTTGATAGTTTGAAAGGAAATGGACAATCCCGATTGTTACAAGCTCTCAAAAATGCTATTAAACAGACTTATCCTTTTAGTGACATACATGCAGATGGTCAGGTAGTAGTAATTGATTTTACAGATGGTATCCGATTTGAAATTTTACCTGCATTTCGCAAAATAGACTATTGGGGCAACTGGAATGGTCAATATGATTATCCAGATACAAATATGGGAGGAAATTGGTTAACGACAGCACCAAAGGAGGAACAAGAAGCAATGAAAAATCTCAACCAGCTAAGCAATGGATTGTTGTTTGATACATGTAAACATATGAGAGAAATTAGAGATAATTATTTCAGTAGCTATCACCTTCCCGGTATTGTTATTGATAGTTTTGTATATCACAATATTGGAAGTTGGCATTGGTTAAGAGATGGAGAACAAAGTAGTAATATTGAAAAAGGGATCTATGAGAATAGGTTGTATTCTCTATGTCCGATTTGGAGTTTCCATTTAACGGCTCCAGGTAGTGGTATGCTTGTTGAAACGTCAGATTGTGTTGACACTTTAAGAAAAGTTTTAAATTATATGTCTAAAGAATAAAGATATGGATGATCAAATTAAAATAATTTATAGAGAAATACTGGAGAGATATACGAAAGTAATTTGGACACATAAAATTCATTTATGTCAAACAGACATATACTTAAGGAATAAAAAATTACAGAACAATGTTCTCTCAGTCTTATCTGTGATAGTATCTGCTTCCGCTATTACTAATATATTCAAGTGGTTACCTGAAAATTTAATAGTTCCATTAATGGCTTTAGCTTCATTAACACTAACATATTTTACTGTGAAATATAAAGCTGAAAATTTAGAAAAAAAAGCATCTGAGAACGAGCGATTCGCAGCAATTATGCACGATTTGAGAAATCAATATTCAGCTCTGTTATCTGATATTAAAGGAGGATTGTATTCAAAAGAACAAATGTCAGAAAAACGTACACAATTAGAAAAAATTGAAAATATTATATATTCTGGAATTGTGCCATATACATCTAAAGAAGCTGTAGATAAAGCTGCAAAAGCCTTAAAAATAAAACAAGAATCCACTACTACTAATGAAGAGATAAAGCAGATTATTTCTGATAATTTGCAAATGTGATTAATCTAATAAATAATTAGGCGATTGATGACAATCTTATAAAAGATGCCATAAAAACATAAAAATTAGCTTGTGTCGCAAGTATTCTTCTCCTATGGCGGTTATTATGCCGCCATAAGATCCTCTATAATTTCTCTTTTATAAACATCAACAAGGTTTCTTGCATGATTCAAAAAATAAATAGATGTAGCGAATAGAAAATATCAGATTAGTAGCCTAATAGAAAAACGGATAGATAAAGATAATCAGTAATAAATTATCCCCCTGTCAGTATCAGCTACGTACCGTGATATTTGTATGATTTTGGGGCAACTTTGGCGCAGCCTAGTAAAGGTAAGTTTGTCAATCATTAAGCAAATTGGCATTTAAAATAATACAATAGGGTAGATTATCTGATTTATGCTGAAGAAAAAAAACGTTTAAGATTATTCTCCGAATATTTTCGGCGAATAATGGGATTAATCTCCGGATTATAGCAATTTAATTGCTCAAACTCAAGAATTTCTTTAAACTTTCACAATGTATGAAAATGTTTAAGAGAAATATAATTCGGTACTTCGTGAGTATTTATTTGAACAAATACAAATTGGACTTAAAAGCGACACTAATCTATTGATTATTAGATATATATAAAATTGGATAATTGAACCCCACATGAACAGTCGCATTCACTTTTTATCGGTTTCTTTGCATTTAGTTGCCAAAATTTGATGTTTTTGTCCCT
>JAHHQS010000241.1 GCA_020026285.1 Parabacteroides sp.
CGAAACAATTATTCTCCTATTTCACACTGAATACGCACATCCGAAAAGGTTCGTCGAATTCGGATTACTTCTTTGGAACGGTAGTGGATCATGACGATGAATTCAGGTACACACAAATACTGAGCTCATTTGATTGGAGAACGATGTGGTATATGACTAAATCGAACGACTTATGGCTTGATCTCACTAATAAGTTTGAGTATGCAGACGACAAGTCAACCGATATGGAATCGCATCGCCGTTCATTTTCCTATATCCCGTCTGCGAAACTGACATGGCAGCCCAACTGGGACAATGAGTTCACGTTGGCATTCAACTCGCGTATCAGTCGCCCATCGCTCCAGATGCTCAATCCTTTTATCGGAGGTAAGATCAATAATGACGTAACACAAGGCTCACCTGAATTAAAAAATGCCCGGTCGTATGCATTGTCGTTGGGCTATTCTTACTTTGGGAAGAAACTCTCTATCTTTCCTACAGTAAGTGGTAGTTTAACTCGTAACGCGTTGATGGGTGTTTTTGATACAGACCAGACATACTCACAGCTCATTGAAACCTACAGCAATATAAGCAAGGTGAGAAAGCTGTCATTGGAATTATTCCTTTCTTATCGTCCGTGGCAGTGGCTGACACTGCGTAACGTTTCTTCTTTCGGCCTACAGAACATATCGGACGACAGTAAGTTGTTGGATCAATCCGATAGATTTTACCAATCTGCATCGACCGTAACCTTTAATCTTCCTAAAAGTTGGAAGTTTGAGACTCGTTTCAACTGCTATAAGGTTACGCCTAAAGCCTGGGTGACATACGAACCAGGAGTTGGGTATGGTTTCTCTTTATCTAAGACCTTGATGAAAGGAAATATGTATGTAAGCGTCTTTGCCGACAGTCCGTTTGCGAAGCGTGGTGAAATGGATTCACAAACCTACCTTTCAGCCCCAAATGTATCGTATGACAAATTATGGAAGATTCAAACAAGATGTATTGGAATTGAAATGTCTATAAATTTAAATAGAGGTAAGAAGGCCGGTCTGAAACGTAATACATCACTTCAAGATACGGATATAAAAACCGGTATTTGATCATCCAATTTTGGTACATTAAAATTATGGAATTGTCTTTTATAAAGATGTTTCGTACATTCCAATCAAAAGGTTTATTCTTATCAATATATGGATATATAAGTAGCACCAGAACCCAATATAATATTGGGGAAAGAAACGTGATGATTGGATTGAATTGGTATTTTTAATACTGTTTATGTCAATCTACCTTTCCTAATCTTAATATTGGATTCTGTATTCTCTCTTAATAACTTGAAATCCGTTGGTAGAAGTAATCAATTTTACGTTCTACCAACGGATTCTTTGGATGTCATTCCAATTACTACCATCAAACCGTACCACAGCACTATCGTCACAAGATACTGTCTTACTGACATCCTGAGCTAAAAACTCATCAATGAACAAGTCGTTATTACAACTGGTCCACAAGGGTAATGTCAATGTAATGCATAATAAATATCAGTCTGCTAGTAACTATCTTCTATGCCTTTTGTGATAGTCCTTAATGAAGCGATTCATTTCTTGTTTATTAGAATCAAAATCAAATTTATCGACAACCTTAAAGAAATTCTGCTTATCTGTCACTGCAGGATAAAGCAGTTTCATAAATTTGATTCGCTCACTATCAAAATTACATAGTTGGATGATACGTAAACACTGATCACTGGTAAATCGCGTATTAATGACAGCCGTTTCTAACATTTTCAGCTGACTGCTTTCAAAGGTCTCATCCTTCAATGTTTTAAGGAAAGTATTGAAATTCTGAGGATCCATTACACCTCGTGGATAATAGCCACCTGGATAATATGAATCATCTGGATAAGGAGGTAGCGCCTGTTGTCCCTCCGCATAATCATCAATTATCAGATCCTTAATTCCTCTTCCCCGATAAACAACACTTTCACGATAGAGTAGTTTCCCACGATAGTTGTATTTTCTGTCTCGATAGGCATTCGCATCATACACTTCTACGACGTATCTACCGTTTGTCAAGTTAGCGATAAAACAGGATGAAGTAGGAAGACTGATTTGTTTGCCATCCAGATAAACAATAACCAGATTGTTACCTGCATCCACTCGGATTCCGTTCACAGATTGAGCATAGATTGTCAATGATGAACAAACGAAACAGATTGATAGTATCAGACTACGCATAGAATGTTTTTTTTATATTCTTTTTATTAATAACTTACAAATGTACAGTTTTTTATTTGAGATGAAAACTTTTTAACTTTTTTAAAGTCGCGTTTTAGCTATTATTTTATACCTGTAATGCGTTTATAAATCCCATAGATCGTTATTCACTGTATCTAATTGTGATTTTGAATAGTTTTTAGTATCATACTTCTTCTCTTCTTCTTCATTCACTAAGATGCCAGATGAATTTATTGAATATGTTTCGTCAACTTTGTAAGCTGAAATGTGTTTAAAATTGTAGAATTTTACTGATTACCATCACCGGCTATTCTGAATTGTTTAGCAGCAATCAATCCAAACTGAATTTCTGACTCCAATACGCTCTTTATATTACCTTGTTTGTCTACTACAAATAAATTTGTTGTTTGTAGATCTGTTGCTCCGCCAAATGTAAGCGCTCCTATAATCTAATATTATGTGATTTAACCTTATTATATCATTCTTAACTGAAGTTTAGCGCCTATAGTTATAAAAAATGTTATAATTAATACTATTTTTGTAACTAAACCGACATCAATGATATGAAGAATTATCGTGGCTATTTTAATCAGCTCTATCAGGCTCTGCAATACTATCCCGGTTTCGACAAAAAGATTCAAGGGGGTGTTCAATGACAACCTCAAGCTATGGACCGAGGTTATACAGCATGCCATTGAATCAGGTGAAATAAAACTTGACTGCAAAGCACAGACAGCTGCACAGAACTTTCGTTTCCTCTACACCGGTATGGCCTTCGAGCATAGCCTGGCTGAAGGTCTCAACTTCACAAAGCTAAAGAAAGCCTATAAAGAATACTATAAGGAAATAGCTATTGAGGAAATAAAAGAATGAAATAATGAAAGAATTAATCAAATAGAAACTAATACATGAAAACAAAGAATTTATTATTGGTTGTGCTGTGTATATTCAGCATCGTGGCCTGCACTCCGAAAGAGAAGAGTGTGGACGACCCGTATTTCGAATCGACTAAAACTATGTCGATGGATATACGTAAGGTGGAGATGAATGATTCGGCCACGATGGTGAGCGTGGATGTGTATCAACGACCTAAGTTCTGGATTTCGTTTACATCGAAGATGCATCTGTTGGCGGATGGGAAGAAGTACGCCATACGGAAGGTGGAAGGGGCAGAACTTGATCAGTATTTCTGGATGCCTGAATCGGGAGAAGCTTCATTCAAGGTCTTTTTCGAACCCCTGCCGATGCGTACGGAATCATTTGACTTTATTGAGGGTGACGGACAGACCGACTGGAACGTTTATGGGATAGACTTGACAGGAAAGAAGAAGTTTGAATCGGGAAAGGGTGTGCCTGCAGATGCTATAAAGGCCACAACTCAGTATCCCGACCAATTGCCTGCTCCTGAATTTAACATCGGTGAAACAACTTTGAAGATTCATCTGCTGAATAACCGAAAGGGATACGAACCGAAGGTGAACGTTTTTTTAAATACGATATTAGGAGTTCAGGAACAACTGACGGCTTCAGAGTATCAGAAGGAGAATGAAACTGAATTGAAGTTCTGGCAGTACGGGCTGGCTAAGGCTTTGTTCCTAGTTGATAACGTGTTTATGGGAAACATCTATCTGAAGGCGGGTGAAACAGCCGATCTCTATCTGGATATGAGTGCGAATGTTTACAATGTGCTGAAGCAAAGAGAAATGAAGAAGGGAGTGAAATGTCCGATAGAGTTTCCTAAAGCTTATTCAAATGGAGCGTATGCTTGGACGAGTGGATGGGATATTTCTGATATGGATAAGTATATATTGGAGGTACGTAATCCGAACTTTACTAACTATAAGTTGACTGCCGATGAGTATACGGATCAGGTGATTCAGCAATATTATGCGCTATCTGATAGTATCAATAAGAGCGGATTGAACAGCTTCGAAAAGGAATTGCTGACTGCTTCTTTGAAACAGACTGTTGTGGTTGCCACAGCATATGGTGATGGATTCCGATTCAACAATGCATACTATGCAAATAAAGGGAAAATGCCAAAAGTAACTATTGACAAGATGACTGAAAAGCAGTATGCGCGGGTAGCTGAACTCTTTGATGTAACTGAACCAAATTTGATTTGGGGACCTAATTATGCGCAATATGCTACTTCGTTTATACAGGCAGAGTTTGCCATGACGTATTGGCCTAAGTCGGCTGGAACAGAAAAGACAGTCTTCGGTATTCTGGGCAAGAACAATAAGTATGTGTCAAAAATTGAACAGGGAGATATCTTAACCGAACAGGACTTGAAGGAGGTTAAGGCGATAGAGAATGATTTCGTGAGAGATATGCTATTGAAGAAGGATGAATTGAATCAGGCTGCATTGAAAGCGGTAGAAGGTAAGGCGGTGGTTGAAGAGACTCCGAAGGTGGCTCCTAAAAAACTTTTCGAAGCTATCATTGCTC
>JAHHQS010000242.1 GCA_020026285.1 Parabacteroides sp.
ACCTTAAATCTAATACTATGAAAAACACAGTTGCAAAGGTACGGCTTTTTCAGATTTCTGCAAGCGTTTAGGCTAAAAAGTTATGTTTTATAACACTTATTAAGAAGTTGAAAATCTTTTTTACAAAAAAAGTGGTCCTAAACCTCCATCAAAGGTCTAGGACCACACCCATATAGTTTTTTTTATTTTATACTTCCATTTCGTATTATGCTTCTTTGACAGGCTCTTTTGGCAATGTCATCAACAATACGAAATATCCCACGATACCAGACAAGAGTGTTCCTAAAAGAACTCCCATCTTTGCTTCATTCAACAAGGCCGGCTGATTACCAAATGAAAGATTGGCAATAAAGAGAGATACAGTAAAACCAATACCACCCAAACAACAGATACCCGTCAAGTTTACCCAAGTCATCCGGTCGCCAAGACAAGCCAGACGAAGTTTAACAACCAACCAAGTAAACAAATAAATTCCACTGAATTTACCGAATAGCAATCCTAAAGCTACCGCCCATGTCAACAAACCGATTTCAATGCTACCACTCGCATTCGTAAGAATAACTCCTGCATTAGCAAAAGCGAAAAGTGGCATAATAAAATAGTTAACCGGTCCATTCAACATTTCCTCCAAGTATTGCAGCGGAGACACCGCGTCATCAGAAGCCGACTTGATAGTATGCAGCGCACTAATCTGATCATGGTTCAGAATGATACAACGCTTACCCGTATCCGGAATTATATCGATGCTTTCATGCAGACGCTGCACATATCGGCCAATCTGCTCACGAGGTTTAGCAGGAACCGTAAATGCTACTACCACACCTGCTATCGTTGCATGAATACCACTCTGCATAAACAAGTACCACATAATGAAACCACCTAGCAGATAAACCCATTTAGCATATACATTACGTGCGTTACACAACAATAAGAAAATAAGTAAAACTAACGAATAAATCAGATAACTAGCCTCAAGATGAGCAGAATAGAACAAAGCAATTACCAATACACCGCCGATATCATCCACAACGGCAAAGGCTGTTAAGAAAATCTTCAAAGAGATAGGTACACGTTTACCAAAGAGGCTCAAAACACCCAGTGAGAAAGCAATATCTGTAGCCATCGGAATAGCCAAACCTGGTTCAGCTTCAGTTCCTTTCGTCATAAGATAATAAATAATCACCGGAAAAATCATACCACCACAGGCTGCAACGATAGGTAATAACGCTTTGCGAACCGACGATAGTTCGCCTACCAATACTTCACGCTTAATCTCCAAGCCTACAGAAAAGAAGAAAACAGCCATCAATGCATCATTAATGAACTGCATCAATGTAATAGGGTGACCTCCATGATTAAAAACATTAAAATTTCCAATCTGAAAAATGATTTCGTGCTGCCAGAAAGCCTGATAAGCCGCACTCAACGGAGAATTAGCAATAATTAATGCCAAAAGAGCAGTAATTATCAACAACATACCACCATTAACGTGAAAATGAGCGGTTCGTTTAAAAGGAAGGTTTAAGACCATATTCTTTTGTTTATATGTAATAATTAATAATTCTTGCCCATAAAGATACCTACAAATAATCAGTCAAACAAAATATCCTTAAGAATAAAAAAAATATAAATATAATTAAACGATATAAATACAACGTATCTTACTAAACTATACAAAAATTCCCCACAGGTTTCTGTGAAATCTATGGGGAAATCTCTTTTCAATCGATATTTTCTTTACTTAAATACAGGCTTATCTTTACGAGTTCCACCCATATTATACTTTTGATTATTTGGAAAACCGGTCTTACCTACTCCTTTCTTCATCAAAGTTTTCAATTCAGGCAAATGATAACGATACACACCACGTGGTTCTATCTGGTACTTTTTACAGATAGATGCAGCCATACCTACCACTTCACCCAACATACCTGTTGTACGCATGACACGAGTAGTTCCAAGTGCAACGTGAGTCACACTGATGTTACGTCCAGCCATGAACAAGTTATCTACATTACGAGAGTAGAGACAACGATAAGGCACAGGGTAAGGATAAATAGGAATATGTGTAGATATAGACTTAAACTCTCTATTTGGGAAGTTCTTTGTATTTGCGGGAGCAGGATAATGTAAATCAATAGTCCATGTAGTAGCAGCAGATCCATCTTCATGGAATACATACTTACGAAGGTCGTCTTCTTTTAGTATATAATCACCCATCAGACGGCGAGACTCACGTTTTCCTGCAACATATGCCACCCAGCCAAGTTTACGTGTTTTATACTTTTCATTATCTTGTAGGTCGTTCTTTAAGAAACTCCAATTTGCATATACTACAAGCAATCCATAATCTCGAATACGTTCGAAGTCGTTGATTTGGTCAAAATTCATACCTGTTTCCCAAGTCCACTCGCCCATGGTTACTTTTTCACAGTTGTCTTCATTGAAGTTCATGCCATAATCAAAATGAGGAAATGCGCATTTTTTCTTATTATCAATAGAATACCATTGTACAGAAGCTCCCATAGTCATTTTGTCTGCAATTTCAGGAGCCGTTTCCTCTCCAAATTCGTCCCTGCTTTCTCTACCCATACGGTAATCGGCACCAGCCAGATAACCAATCGTACCATCGCCCGTACAATCGACAAACAAAGGAGCTTCAAATTTTTTTTCTTCACTTGATTCAATATGCTTTGCAGTTACGGAAGCTATTTTATCTCCATTCTTTTCTACGGCAATAGCACGAAAGTTAGCAAAGAGAGTGACATTCTTTTCTTTCATCAGCCAGTCCATCTTCTTCTGGTCTTCATAGTTTTCTGCAGGTTTAGCATTGCCACCCTTCAACGGACCAAATTCCTTCTGAAGATTACCTATTTCTTTATAAATACCAGATTCAATACGTCCACCAAGATGAACACGAATTTCCGAACTATTGTTACCGCCTAAAACAGGACGATCATTAATTAAAGCCACTTTCATACCCAGACGACCTGCTGAAACAGCTGCACTCATTCCGGCGATACCAGCTCCTACAACCACTAAATCGAACTTTCCAGCAGAAGGAGCCACAGTAGGGATTGCCAATTTATTTCTACGGAACTGATCCAAAGCAGCCAATTCTGATGGTGGAACAGAACCAGCTGTTTTTGTAAAGTAGATAGCATCACAACGACCATTGAAACCGGTCAAATCATGCAATTTCAACTGAGTTTTAAGATTTTTAACTGAGACTTTTCCTGCAGGCTGCCACATCCATTCCTTACCCTCGCAACCTAACGTTGCAGAAAGACGATGTCCACCCACAGATAATTTAAACTGTCCAGGTCCCTTTCCATCATACCAGGGAGAAGTCCAATTGAAAGTTCTAACATACACATAATAAGTTCCCTTTTCAGGAAACTCAACTTCGGTTGTAGCATCAGCCACTCGTTCACCCATACCATGAGCCATCAGATAAGAAGAGCCCATCAGGTCCATAAACTGTTGGTCAACTACCCAGCCACCCTTATGAGAAAAGCTTTCAGCCTCAACCAACAAATCTTGTGCAGATGCAAACAAAACAGTCTGCAAGAAGCAACACAATAAAAGTATTTTTTTCACAATAATATTTTAAATAGTAGATTTTCAAAGATGTATATTCCCAATAAAATATATCTTTGATTTTATCATCAATACCCCTGTAAGAATTAACTAAAGGATGAGTTGCCTCATAAAAAGCTATAAGAAAAACTTATGAGGCACTCGATTTTCTGTACTGTCTTTCTTTGTGAATAGCAGTTACTATTATTACAGTTACGCTATTCCGCAAAGTTCAATTTCAAAAATTAACGTTGAGTTTCCTGGAATAGGACCTGACGCACGTGTTCCATAACCATATTTAGCCGGAATATAAACCATCCAGCGGTCACCTACACACATTTCCTGCAGTGCTATTTTCCATCCATCAATTACTTCAACCAAACGTAATGCCTCAGGAAAATCACGTTTCCATGAGTTATCAAACTCTCGTCCGTTTATTAACTGACCACGATAGTGAACAGTCACAATGCTGCGAAGATTTGGTTTCAACTGACCTGTACCCTTCTGCAACACTTTAAACAAGACACCCGACTTGTGTGTAATAACACCTTCTTGTTGGGCCATGTCTTTCAAGAACTGTTCGTTCTCCAACTTATAAGCTTCCTTTTTAGGATTTGATTTTACTTGTTTAGCCATATCTCTTTTTTTTTTGCAAAGAAACTCTTTTTTTCAATAACCGACAAATACTCAGCTTACATCTGTTCGTTTTATTCTTCTTTTGAATATTTTTAACCATCTCATTTACAATCATTCAGAAACTATATAAAACCTATAGTTTCTATTTCCTACTCTTTCTACTTTAGCCCTCTACCCGACATTTTCCTTTGTTAAGTATCAGCTTTATGCTATATTTGTACAATAGTTTTATTGCAATATGAAAAAAATTATTGCTGTCCGATAAAGCTTTTTCCAAATAATAAAATTGGCTGAATTCTTCGCTTAGAATTCAGCCAATTTTATTTCTTAGTTTCTGCAAAAAAAAACTTTAAGAAACTATGAGTAAAAGTACACATTTTATCGGACAGCCGCT
>JAHHQS010000243.1 GCA_020026285.1 Parabacteroides sp.
AAATTATACTACTACATGTTTATCGACATCTTGTCCACAGATAAACTTTTTATTATAAATTCTAATGAATTCTTAATCTTTATATTTATTAAACACTTTTTCTCGGCCAGCCTTTGTATATGGATCTGTCATAGTGATTACTTTTTCGTCAGTTAGCTCACTATATTTTTTTCCTGTCATTAACATGGCCACTAGATACCGTAATTCCATAGATGGATCATCACAATATAATTGCCCTAAATAATACTGTAGACATTCTCTCTTGCCTTCGATCATTTCTTGCATTGTGCAAGGCATGATATGTTGTATTTCATCAAATCGTAAGGACGGCTTATCAATTAATATTTCTTTTACCTTTCCAATGCGCTCTCGTTTTCTCTTATGAGCACATTGAAAACATTCTTTTTCATTAGGTTCTAAATACGTATTACAACTAGGACAGCGATGATAGCCATTTTTCTTCATATAGAATTCTTTTTTTAATATGACTTCGGCTAATTCCTCTAATTCGTATTTGAGTTTTTCATCTTTTATTGGGGCTACTATTTCAGAAATTTTCTCTACAGCACTAGACGATAGTCGATTTTGATCCATTGGTATTTTACCTTCTTCAGGTGCATATGAAGGTACTTCTTCCGTCTTTTTTTTCTGGCCCCCGATAACAACACGAATGGCTGTAACAATTCCACTTCCATATCTTTTTTCGATATTTTGAATAATTTGTGGTGCTCGCATATGAATTTCTTGCATTGTCGTACCGTATTTGGCAATGACCTTCATGGTTTGATTTTCAATCTTTTGCACATGTGAATCTTTGGCAATAGAGGCATCTACAATAGAATTCCATTCGTAAATAATACGATATTTTTGAAATTCTTCAGCAAACTCTTCTCCCTCAGTTAAAGAATCTAAAAAGGCAGATCTTAAATCTTTCATCATATCGAAACCGCCTCCCTTTCTTTTTCTGGGTTAATCACTGTAACATCCTTCATATCTTTAAAATCTTCAATATCTGTCGTGGTAATAAAAGTCTGTATCCGTGCTCGGATATATTGTATTAAATTCTCTCTTCTTTTTTGATCGAGTTCGCTTAACACATCATCTAACAATAGAACTGGATATTCTCCAATTTCCGATTTTATGAATTCTAATTCAGATAATTTTAAAGCTAATGCTGCCGTTCTTTGTTGTCCTTGCGATCCATAAAAACGTAAATTACCACATTCACTCATGAATAAAAAATCATCTCGATGGGGGCCAATCGTTGTCGTCATTCTTCGTCTATCAACATCTTCTTGTAATTTAAACGCTTCATAAAACTCTTCTTTTGTTTTTATATATCGGCGCTGTTCCAAGCCCATTTTTTCAAGTATTTCTTTGGCATAAGGTTGTTCGTACACCAAAGAAAGATTTTCTTCTCCATCGGTTAATTTTCTATGCATCAAATTAGATAACATCGTCATTTTTTCCAAAGAACGTAACCTTCTTTGCATAATACCTGAAGACAGTTCTGCCAGCTGTATTGTCCATTCATCTAGCGGAATATGCTTTTGACCCGCATAGTTTTTTAAAACGGTATTTCTTTGCTTTAATACTCGTTGATATTTCAATAGCAAATCATAATATACTTTATTGGTTTGCGATATTTCTAAATCTAAAAAATGACGTCTCTTTTGCGGTGCCCCTTTTACGATTTGTAGATCTTCTGGTGAAAAAAATACCGTTTGAATCGTTCCAATTAATTCTTTTTGACGAAGGGGATTACCATCCATCTTAATTGTTTTTCGCCCTTTTTCTGGAAGCACAACATGTAAGGTATGAGGTACTTCTCGTTTTTCAAACTCTATCGTAACAGCTGCTTCCGAGGTGCCATATTGTATCATCGGAAAATCTTCAACGACACGGTGTGATTTTCCAACGGAAGAAACATATAACGCTTCTAATATATTGGTTTTTCCGCAGCCATTTTTGCCCGCTAAAACAGTAATAGAAGGAGAAAACTGTAATTTTATTTCAGGGTAATTTCTAAATTGTAGTAATCGTAACGATGAAATATACATGTTTTCTCCTTCCTTATAAGATTATTTTTTTACAACGCGAATGGTGCCCATTTCACGAACGGTAACCACATCATTCGGTCTTATTTTCTTTCGTTTTTCAAATGCTTCTTTACCATTAATTGTAATCATATGTTCATCGAGTAAAAAACGAACTTGACCACCTGTTGGTACAAAAGAAGCAAGTTTTAATAATTGATCTAATTGAATATATTCGTTTTCAATTTCAATGTTAATCTCTTCCATATTTTTCTCTTTTCTCTAATTATAATGAGTTCTCATCAAGATTAGTTAGTACGAATTGGAGTCGCTACATACGTGTAATTTGGATTATCATCCAAACGAACTACAACTGGACCACGATCAGTTAAATTGAAATATACTAGATCTGAAGTACCATGTTTTAATACATCCATAATATATTTACCATTAAAGGAAATCGTAAATTCAGAACCTTTAAATTCGCAAGGTAAATTTTCTTTAGCTGTACCAACATCGATATTTTGAGATGTTAAAATCACTTCTTTTTCAGACCATTCGAATTTAATCGCATTATAGTTAAAATCTTTAGAAAGTAGAGAAACACGTTCTAAAGCACTCATGAGCTCACGACGGTTTAATACTGCCGTAGCATAGAATTGCTGTGGAATAATTTTATTATAATCTGGGAATTTACCTTCTACGAGACGAGATAACATAAATACATTATCAAATTGGAAAGCAATTTGTGATTTATTCCATACAATGGTTATCATTTGTGGTTGATCTACTGGTAATAGACGAGATAATTCGTTAAGAGCACGAGCTGGAATAACTGCAGATTCGTCGAGTTGTAATGAGGAATCTAAAACGATTTTCTTAACAGCTAAGCGATGTGTATCTGTACCAACCATAGAAATTTCGTCATTTTTTATTTCTAAAAGAGTTCCTGTAAAAATTTGGCGAGATTCATCACTAGAAACAGCATAAATAGTTAGATCTATAAGATTTTTTAAATCGCTAGTATCGATAGTGATTTCATTTTCATTACGAATAGGCTCTACTAAAGCGAAATCTTCTTCATCATAAGTGACCATCATATATTCTGTTGTACCAGAACTAATTTTTACTGATTGTTGGTCGGAAATTTGCTCAAGAGTAATTGTTTCTGTAGGCATTTTCTTGACCATTTCAAGGAAATATTTCGAAGCGATTACGATAATACCAGGTTCAACGATTTCAGCTGGTATTGTTAATTTAATACCAATATCATAATCATTAGCTTGCATTTCTACAGCATTATCAAGAGTTTTAATGTAAATAGAACCAGGAATATTGGAATTTACTTTATTTTGAGCAGCTTTTTGTAAAATATGTAATGCTTTATTAAGTTCCTCTTTATTAAAAAGAATTTTCATGAAAACCTCCTTTGGAAAATTGATGAGAAAAATTGTTGTGATTGCGTTGATTATCTTAGTAGTAGTAGTAGGGGGTGTGGATAATAGGGATAACTACTGTTAATCCACATATAGTATAGCTTTAAGCGTGGTTATAATTATGTGGATTGAGTATGGATAAAAAGACCACTTATCCACAGTAAATCTATCGTGTGAACAAATATAGTGGTTATTACCACACTATACTGCTTTTATACACAAGTTATCCACATCAACCAGATTTACTTTTTATAAGACTAATAATATTATCTACATTAATCTTAGTATCTTCATTATCTTTTAAATCTTTAGCTATTTTTTCGTAACCATGAATGATGGTAGTATGATCTTTTTTATCAAAAGAATCAGCAATAGCAGGATAACTTGCATTCATAAGATGTCTACATAAATACATAGCTATTTGTCTTGGATATACTAAATGTTTATTTCTTTTCTTACTTAGCAACTGATCCAATTTTAAATGATAGTATTCACTAACACATTCTTGGATTAAAGAAATACTGAGTTGACGGCTTGCAGATGTGGATAAAAGTTCTCTAATAGCATTATAGGTATATGTTTCATCAATTAGGTTTACTTTTTCGATTAATGCAGTATGAATCGTTTTATTATAAGCGCCTTCCATGCTTCGAATATTTTGGAATATTTTAGAAGCGATAAAAGTAAGCGCGTCATGCGTAATTTTTAAGCCAGGATTTTTTTGCATATCCTCTTCTGCTTTGGCTTGCAAAATTGCAATACGAGTTTCTAAATCAGGAAGTTCTATACTAGCAACATAACCAGATTCAAAACGAGAGCGAAGACGTTCCGATAATTTATTCATATCTTTAGGTAAAGTATCAGAAGTAAGTACGATTTGCTTATTATCTGTTAACAACTCATTAAAAGTGTGGAAGAATTCTTCATCCATACTTTCTTTACCTTGAATAAATTGGATATCGTCTACTAATAAGATATCTACATTACGATAAATCTTTCTAAATTGATCTCTTTTATTATGACGAATACAAGCAATTAAATCGTTAAGGAAGATCTCACTTGGAATACAAACAATCTTCATATCTTTAAAATTCTTTTGTATGCGATGTCC
>JAHHQS010000244.1 GCA_020026285.1 Parabacteroides sp.
CTGCAAGGGTAAGGCTCAGAACTTGTTTGAATTGTTTCATTACATTGTATTCCTTTCTGTGTTTTTGCTTATCGAACGGCTTTGCGAACGAATTTACCATGTTTGATTTCATAAATAACCTCACAGAGCCGTGAGGCGATTTGTAGGTCATGGGTGATAACCAAATATGTACAGTTATTTTCTTTTGCGTACTTTTCCAAAAGTTGCAAAACGGCTTCGGTTGAAATCAAGTCAAGTCCAGCTGTCACTTCATCCAGTATTAAAAATTTGGGTGAGATAGACAGTGAACGGAGAAGTGCCAACCGCCTCTGTTCACCACCGGATAGCTTTCTAACAGAAGTATTCAGCAATTCTTTCTTCAAGTTGGTTTGCTTCATTAGTTCTGAAATTTGTTTTTTTCTTTGCAAAGGAGAAAGATCTGTTAGATTTGCGAGAGCCTCTTCCATATTTTTAGAGGTGCTCCAAGAAGGATTTAATGTTCCACCTGCATCCTGAAATACTGCTTGTATGTTAGCCCGGTGTTTTCTCCATTTTTGTAGAGACCATTTGGATGTATCAACTCCATTTATAAGGACTCGACCCTCAGATGGCCGTTCCAAGCCAACTAGCATCCGGGCAAGTGTGCTTTTACCGCTGCCGCTTTCGCCAATAATTGCAATGCTGTGTCCTTCTTCCCATATCAAAGAGATGTGATCCAATGCGTAAAAGGGGTTACCCCGCACAGTATAGTAAACTTGGGTAAGGTTTTCTAATTCAATTTTGTCCATTTCCAGTCCACCTCCTCCCGTTGACAGGCTGCGGCAGCAAAGCTTTTTGTCCATGGCTGATGAGGCTGGATAAATAACTGTCTGGTTTCCTGTGTTTCAATAATTTTTCCGCATTCCATTACATGGGTAATGGCACATAATGTTTTCATAGCTTCTACATCGTGAGAAATAAATAGAATTGCAGAGTCTTTCTGATACGAATGTAAAAGATCCAACAGCAAATTCCGATTTGTTTCATCCAAAGCACTGGTGGGTTCATCAGCCAGTATGTATTTGGGCTTTGCACCAAAGATTAAACCCATTGCGATGCGCTGTAGCATACCACCGGAAAGTTCACCAGGATATGCATTCAGCACACGTTGATCATCTGTTAAATTCACTTGGTGGAGAATATCTTTAGCTAGATCAAATGCGTTTTTCTTATTTAGACCAGTGTGCAGTTGAAGTGTTTCGACAATTTGATTTTTTAGCTTGACGTGAGGAAAGAAGGCTGTCATAGGGTTTTGCGGAATAAATCCAATCACAGTACCGCAGAGTTTACGACGTTCATTTGTTGTATGGTTCAGCAAATTATCTCCGTCCAACAGAATTTCTCCATTCGGTATTTGAAAATCCTCGCTATTCATACCCATGATGGATTTAATCAGTGTTGTTTTTCCAGAGCCGCTAGCTCCCGTCAAACCGATACAGACTCCCACGTCCAGTGAAAGTGATATGTCATTTAAAATAGGAACATTATTTTTGCTGTTTACCGTCAGATTTCGAATTTCCAGCATCACACAGCCTCCTTTTTTAGTAACCGTCCGAGATAGTTGAAGCATAGTGAGCTGATAAAGATAAATAGAATGGGGTAAAAGAGTAACTCTGGATGTGTTCCTGCTAAGGCTCTGGCATCTGAAAGCATAACACCCCAGTCGATTACATCATCCCCCAGTGACAGTCCAATGAAGGAAAAACCGGAAATTGCAATAATCATTTCTGCGCAGGAAAGGCAGATAAACTGAACAATATCTTGGATGATATTTGGAAGAATATGTGCCAACATAATTCGCAATTTACTTGCTCCACAGGCAATTGCACACATAATGTAGGCTTTGTGGTATTCTGCCTCAGACAAGGATTTCACCAGTTTAATCATCCGCAAAACCAGAGAGGCGGTCAATGCAACTAACATCGTGAGAACACTGTTTCCCCAAATACCGATGAAAATAATTAGGTAGGCGACTGGCGGAATTGCGGTGACAGCGTTCAGAATACTTTCTGAAATGATGTTCCTGCGTTCTCCAGTCTTTGCCAGAAATATCCCACCCAAAACACCTAGTACCATGACGATACATGAACCCGCCAATACAATACCCAAGGTTGTTTTACCACCTTCCAAAATGCGTGAGAACTCACATCTTCCAAAGTTATCTGTTCCAAGTGGATATTCATCGCTTCTGGGAAGAAATTTATCTTGGATGTTGGCAGTATTGGGATCATGAGGTGCTAAAGAAGCGCCAAATAAAAAGAATAGCAATACTGTAATTGGCACAACATAAGAAAGGATATGCTTGAGTTTACTCATGGTTTTACCCCCTCTTTTGTTGAAGTGTCCTGCTGTAAAATCTTTCGCAATACATCAGAGAAGATATTGAATACTACCAGAGAAAACGCAAGGAACAGAATCGTTGCGTGTATTACCGGAGAGTCCCTATACAGTACACTATCGATAATTAAGTAGCCAAGCCCCGGCAAAGAAAACACACGTTCCACAACAGCTGATCCTGCCATGCATAAGCCAAGCATCTGAAAAAAGTTGGGAAGTAGGGTTACTAGGGCACTAGGCAAAGCATAGCGGAGTAAAATATGCCGCTCTGATAATCCACGACAGCGTGCGTAGAAAGCACTGTCTTGTTCCATTTCCTTTTGAATGTTACTTGCCAACATAGGCGAGAAAAAGGCAATGCATCCAATTGCGATGCATGCTGCAGCTGGAAGGTATCGCATCCATCCAATGTTTCCAACCACTGAGGTCAACCCTAGCTTAACTGCAAAAATATCTAAATACATACTTGCAAAGAAAAACGATGGGATTGAAACACCAGCTACACATAAAAAAATCAGTGCATGGCCAATCATTTTTTTCCTTGTAAGGTAGCAAAGACATCCAAATAGCAGAATGAACAGAGCTTGAATCACCGCTGAAATCAATACAATGGTCACTGTAATCCCAATTGATGTCATCACTTTCTCAAGCACAGGTTGGCCGCTGACAAATGATTTTCCAAAATCTAATCGGAGTGCATTCCGCACCCACATAATATACTGTAGAGGTAAAGGATCATTGAGGCCCATGTCTTCCCGTAGCGCTTCCAGATGTTCGTCAGTTACGCTAAAAGCCGCCATTGATCTTCGGGCATAAGCCTCTGCTGGATCAATGGGTGATATACGCACCAAGAGAAATGAAATCAGTGTGACAACAACAAGTGTTATGAGCATTTCGAGAATCTTATTGATGATAAACCGTTGTGTTGCCTTGCTCATCTGTTTTCCCCCTACAAAAAGTGCCTAGTGGTTAGACAACGCTAACCGCTAGGCATATAGTACATCATATTTACTTTTCTCTCCACTCCAAGAAGCCCCAATCTATCCAAAAAGCCAATTAGCTTCGGAATTTGCGATAGTCACTAGGGGATAATCCTATAATTTTCTTAAATGCAGTAGAAAACTTATTTGGGTTTTCATATCCAACTGTTCCAGCTATTTCTGCAACAGACAACTTAGTGGTAATCAGTAGCTTTGTTGCAGCCTGCATCCTATATTCGCGCAAAAATGCGTGTATCGGTTTTCCATATACAGCTTTGAAACAATCCTTTAGTGTTGTAAGGCTCATTTCATACCTGCTCGCCATACTTTTCAGTGTTTCTCGACTTTCCAGATAGCTTGTCAATTCTTCTTTTAATGCCTTCACCTTTTGAATTTGATTTTCAGGATAGTATGTTGCGGTTTCAAAATTATTTTGCGGAAGCATCTGGGAAAGTAGAAAAAAGCATTCTAACGCTTTAAGCCTCAAATACCCCAACGGCGCATCATCTTTTGCAGCATATATTTCCTCAAATACATGAAGAAGTTTGGGAGGCGTTTTAATTACAGAACAGCAGTGACCAGAACAAAATTTTTGTACCAGATCCATCAAATCTATGGAGACTCCGTCTACAACATTCTCAAAAACCACCCCAGTGATATTCATATCCACAATAAAAGCGACACCATCGTAATAACCAATTGGAAATGCAGGAGGTTCCCGTTCAGCAGTTAAGATACTGACCGCAAAATCTCCTTCACCCAAATAAGTAACAAAACCATGCTTATATTCGCACTCAAATCGACCGGATCGGCAAAAAGCAATTTCTAAAATATTTGGCATTGTTTCCTTACGCATACTGCAAGAGTATGCCTGAAAAGTTGAATAAGCTAGATCAACACCTGGAAAAAGATGATAACAATGCATGATCCCATTGGATGTATCGCAGTTAATTTGGTATTTGATTTCATTTTCGCTTTCTGCTAATATTTCTGCGTTGTTTTCAAAAGCACTGCTTTGGAAAGCATCTGTTGTATCTGATGACATTATATTGATGGCACCTCTTTTCATATGTGATGTGTAAATATATTTACATTGTAGATAGTAAAAACAAATCAGTCAAGCAATTTTGTTAATTGACAAAGTGTGGATTTTACAACAAGAAAGGGCTGCCGTGAAATGATATGCACCCCGTCAAGAGGACAGTGAAAAATATAAAACTTTCCCGGCCA
>JAHHQS010000245.1 GCA_020026285.1 Parabacteroides sp.
AACTGGCTCCATGTTTAATTTTAAAAATTTCGGTAAAAAATTACCGAAGTATTGATCGGAGTAATATCTTGTTTATTAGCGACAGCTTCTATTATATTCTTTTAAACATTCTCCCAAATTTAATTCAATATCTTCAGGTAAAGCAAATTGAAATTGTCTTGAAATAGACATTCGCCAAATAATAGACAACCAAAAGAAATAAGCTATATCCGGTTGAATAGGATTTCCTTTTGAATAATATTCAGCATAAGGTGTTTCTAAATATTTAGATAGATTAGCTTCACATTTAGGACAAAAGATATAATCTTTTGATACCGTATTAATTTTCAATTCTTTTTCAATACGTTCATCTGCTAGCATTTCTTGACTGAAGAGTTCATTCAATTTTGTACCAGGAACGGCACCTACATACACCTTATCTTCATAAGAAGACATTGTAAACATAACTTCTTTGTCTCGTTTCCCACTACCATCATAACTACAAACTTTTGCTATCATAAAACTTGGAATCAAATGTGAATTAGTCTTTGTCGCCTTTTCTCTTTTGCAAATTAAGCAGTCTTTATATTCCATCTTTTTGATAATTAGTCTTTTTGATTACAAATTTAGCAATAAAATAATCTATAGCATTTAGTTGAATACTTTTAATGTTATAGTATTAAAAATCTTTTATTGCTAAACGAAAACAGCTGCAGCTGTTCAAAACTGTCAATGATATACATGCCTATAATCTATTGTTCGGTTGATACTAATGTGTATTAAAGGGCGAGCAAGTTAAAGTTGATTTTTTCTACAGATCCGTTCAATGGATAGACGCGAAGTTTTAGATTATTACAGGACTCGATTCCAACTGAATTTTTACTTTAGAGACAGTAGGATGTAATCACTAATTGTCAGTCAACAAAATCCAGAAAGATGGCTTTCTATTTCAAAGCATCGCTTACGGTTGTCAATTTGGGGAAATGGTATGCAAGAGGCTCATAATTCCATTTCCCATATCTTTATGCAAGTTATTCATACACTATTTAATGCTCAAACTATTTTGTGTATGTAGGGTTCCATCAAACAAGCAAGCTATTGACAAACTGTTCAAAAAACTCATTTTATTTAGTGCCAAATCCGTTTAAACTTGGCTAATTTTGAACATGCTGTTGATAAAAAATAAATAGGTACAAGTAATTTGGTAGGACTGGACAACACATATTTCAAATTGACATATGTATCCATTTCATTCCTCATTACGCTGCTGAACTATAAGACAAAGCTAAATCCTCATTAAGAGTCACATTGCGCACAGCACCCACATAGCAGTCTTCCATCATCTTAGAATAAATAGTTTGTTCTGAACTATCTTCTAAAATGTTGGGAAATGCTTTCTTTAAAAAGGCACAAGTGAATCTGCGACTCATTGGTTTGAGTCTTGCCCAAATATTCCATCCATAATGATAAAGGTCTTTAGGCTTCAAACCATTCAGTTCAGAAAGATTACGTAAAATTGGAGTAGGATCCTTACCTTCTGCATAATCGGTTAAGATTTGTACAAGTGCATCCATATCTGATGCTGGGAAGTATTGTCCCAATAGATTTTGAGTATAGATAGTGAGTTTCTCAATCATTTCTTGTTTGTATTTCATCTCACTTTCTGAAATTTCAGTTGCATTCTTTGCCAATGTGGTGTTTTCTCTTTTGGAGATCTCTTTATCCATATCTGCAGCAGACTCCTCGCAACTTACCGCAGTCGTATTTTCTTCCGAATCAACAGAAGAAGTTAGAGAACCAATAGTTGCTTCTGAATTAGTATTGAATTTTCTCACTTTCATCCGTACAAAGCCATCATAAAGAGAGAGCGAACTTTGGTAGATTGTAACAGATAATATACAACTGATAGCGAAGACGCAATAGCCGATAAAAGGTTCACCCTTCAAATCATAAGTGATATAAATATAGAATCCAGCTGCTATTACAATTGTAAAAATCATGTATACGTTCTTTGCGATAATTTTGTAGGTGCTCATAAATATGTATTTATTTTTTTCTAATTTTTTTGAGAACAAATTTAAAAGAGACTTATTGGAAAATCATAAAAACGAGCAGTTAGAAAGGCAATTTTTAAAGGTTTTTAATTTTTGAGTATGATTTATACATAGAAATCATACTCTGGCCTATAAAATTAGCTCAAATATGCTGTTTTATCTATCTAATGGAAACGAAAGGGTGTGAAAAGCCGAAGAAGTATTTGAATTGCTAAAGATAGGTGCGATATATATAAAAAAATAACATATTTGGCAGTTATCTTTGCTAATTATATAAGATAACAGACAAAATCTTTGCTGGTTCATTGTAATTTTAATACATTTGTCAGTACACTAAATAACTGTTATTATGATAATAGAGTTTTCAGTAGCGAACTATCTTTCATTTAAAGATAAAACGACCCTATCTCTTGTGTCTTCTGGCATGAAAGAACAAAAGATAGAGGATGTGGATACAACATTCGTAGCGGGAGAGGCTATTCCTCCCTTGTTACATGGTACAGCTATTTATGGACCAAATGCAACAGGAAAATCAAATCTGATTAAAGCTTTATCCTTTTTTAAATGGTTTGTCATTAATTCGATGAAAGAACTTCAGGTGGGAGAACGACTCCCTATTGAACCGTTTAGACTTAATGCGGAAACCAGTTCTGAGCCTTCAATGTTTGAATTGTCAATGGCTATAGGTCAAGACATATACCGTTATGGATTTGAAGTTGATGAAAAGAAAATCCACTCAGAATGGTGCTATAGACGTGCAAACAAGAAGCGTGCGAAAGAGGTGGAACTTTTCTATCGTGACAATGATACTTATTCTATTCATTCTACGTACTCGTTGGCAAAAGATCTAACCTCTAAAAATATGGTTAGAGACAATGCGCTGCTGTTATCCGTATGTGCACAGTTCAATGATTCTACCGCTAAGCTAATCATGGAATGGTTGACCGATACAACAATCATCACCGACCGAGATGATGACCGCATGTGGCAAGAAGCTGCCTTACGACTGGATGACCCGGTTATGAGACGACGTATCATTACATTTTCTAAATATGCGGATTTAGGAATCGAGGATATCCACAAGATAAATAATGATATTATCAGCACTCACGTACAATATGATAATGAGGGAAGAGTAGTTCAATGCATTGATTTCTCTTTCGATAAAAGTGAATCTGATGGAACTATTAAATACTTCCGTTTGGCATACCCGATAATTAATGCTTTGGATAATGGTAAACGACTGATTATTGACGAACTTGATGGTAAACTTCATCCGAATCTTACTTATGCGTTGGTATCTTTGTTCAATTCACACTATACAAACCAGAAACATGCGCAGCTAATTTTTACTTTACATGACACTACTATTCTTAGTGGGTATCTGCTCCGTCGTGATCAGATATGGTTTACAGAAAAGAATGGCAAAGGCGCATCTGAACTTTTTTCACTTTCTGAATTTAAAGTACGAAGTAATGCTCCTTATCAGAGGGATTATTTGGCAGGCAAATTTGGAGCTACACCTATAACAGGAGATTTCCAGCGTTTGTTCATAAAGGATGAGGAATAGAATATGGCACGATATAATCCGAGAAAAGAAAAAAGCTTCAAACGAACTGGTCGTACCAGAGAAGTCAAACAATCCTTTCTTATTGTATGCGAAGGAGTAAATACTGAGCCAGAATACTTCAAAGCCTTTCGTCTAACTTCAGCGAGTGTAAAAGCTATAGGAAAGGGTTTGAGTACAACACGTTTGGTTGAAGAAGCAATCATAGTTAAAGAAGTTGAAGGACGGAAAAATCATACTTTTGACCAATATTGGGTTGTTTTTGATAAAGATCAGTCGTCTGACGAAAACTTTGACAAAGCTATAAAGCTAGCCGAAAAGAACGGTTTTAAAGTCGCATATAGCAATCAGGCCTTTGAATTTTGGTTTCTGCTACATTTCAATCTCTATCAAGGAAAAATTCATCGTGATAGATATGAGGAAATGCTTTCAAAAGTTTCAGGTGTTGCTTATAACAAGAAAGAGGGTTTCGTTACGAAATTTTTCCAGTTACTTGAACCTTTACAACCAGCTGCCATTGAGCGAGCAATAAAAATACTGGCAGACTTTAATGGTATGTCTCCATCTAAAGCAGAATCTTCAACAACTGTTCACGAATTAGTAATTGAATTAAATAAATTCAGATAATACACTTTTTTATGATACACTCATAAAGAATAGCCTGCAATATGAAAATCCCCAAGTATACCATCAAGCATACTTGGGGATTTTGTCTTAATCAGAAATTTCTTTAGTCCTATTTCAGAGTAATGACATTTACGGTCTCTCGTTTCTTTTCGCTAACGAGGTCCGCGTAGATTTGTGTGGTTGCTACGTTTTTATGAGTCAACATCTTTGAAACAGTATAGATGTCAGTTCCTCCAGCAATCTGTAAAGTTGCATACGTATGACGGAAACAATGCATAAGTAACAGGAAAGCAAGCGAAAACAGAAATGAGTAGATAAAACTTAAA
>JAHHQS010000246.1 GCA_020026285.1 Parabacteroides sp.
TTATTATAAGATAAAATTTCGTCAATCATATTAGTTCAGTTTTACAATAAACAATCGTGATTAAGTATATTCTCGTTCGCAAAAATACAAAAAAGAACAGACATCACATAGATGCTTTCTATGATATCATAGAAATTATCTGTTTGACACGTTTATACCTTTCATTTATCTTTGCATCAGAAAAAGATACAACTAAACGCGAACAAACTAAACATAAACTGAGAATTAATTCCAATATTAAATAAAATAAGGTTAAATAAAATAAGATTGACTAATAACTACACTACATAAATAGCAAGGACTGTGAAGTTCAGACTCAATTAGATAGATTTTAAGTTTGTTGTGAAGGTCGGATAAAAAAATCCGGCCTTCTTTAATTTAAGACATAGGAATTGTTAAGCCATTTTGGGATGCGTCATCTGAAGCATACACAAGCCTTTTGAAGAGCACATAATAAGATTAATGAAAAAAATCAAGTGAAGGATAATATAAAGAATCGTTCCTACATCCCGGATGAAGCAGTTTTCCGTCGGCCACCAGTTTATGCAAGTATTTGGAAGCCAACGAGCGGGTTAATCCCAACTCTTTTTCAAGTTCTACACGTCGAACAAAATTATTCGTTTTAAAATAACTGCTAAGCCAGGACAGCACTTTTTCCTCATCAATTTTCGGTGAACGTTTTGCATGGACACGTGAGCATGGGTGCAGTCTTTCTCTCGTTTGTTCAACCAGCAATCTGGAAGGACGGACTCGCACAGTCTTCAACTGAATAGCATCCCCCTTCTCAGTACCCTTACATTTCTCTTTGGTACCCAGTATAGGTTCAAAACGACAGATTTCACCAAGTGACACCACGTTACCTCTCGCCAGTTCATCTGTAATAATTACTTCCAAGCCTGACAATACGGCATGGAAATCAACATTTGTTACGGTAGATGATTTCTGTAAGCGTTCACATATATCATCTTCCGTTATAATTTGGTTGTTCTGAATACGTATATGACACTTAGCACCGTTTTGTTCAATAGCCTTACTCGGATTTTCCTGAAAGTCGTATTCAATAGTAGCTTTTTTCATTTTCATTCACATAGTTAGATTTAATCGTACAAAGATAGCTTTAAATCAAGCGTTTTGTTCTGCAACGAAGAGTTTTTTTACAAAATAGTTCTTACGATTAAAGAAAAGAAGAAACATCCATTTTCAGAATAATCCAGCCCAGTTTTTACTGTTACTTAAACGCATAGTCAAAGCGTTTATCAACTGACAAACGCTCATTCATCAGCTGACAAACGTGCGTTCATCAGTTGAGAAACGCACGTTCATCAGTTGACGAACGCTTATCTTATTCAAGAATAGCCCACCAAGGTTCAGGTAAATAAATGTTTTCTACGCCAACTGCCGCTCTAAAAAGCGGAGCAATTTCGCCATCCTTAAAACCAGCAATTCCGCAACCGATACGGGTTACTAGGAATTTAAGTTCTGGATGTTCTTTAGCAAAAGAGATGAAATCATCAACATACGGACGAATAGTTTCTACTCCGCCCTGCATGGTAGGAATCGCATAAGAACGTCCCTGAAGTCCGACTCCCTGCCCTAGCTTAGCACCAAATTTTTCCAGTGCAATATATGCTGCTCCGCCGCCATGCATTCCCTCCAGATTAGAACCAAATACAAATATTTCTCCATCTGCCAGCGAACTGATTCTGTCTGAAGTAATGCGACGTTTGGACTCTGACATACCAAACTGTGAATTACAATAATTCTGTTCCATAGTATTATTATATTTTAGAAGGTTTACATAAAAGGTTTACTTAATGAGGTTGTTTTGATATTACAAAAGATAAAAAGAGCTAGTGAGAAATCCTAATATTTACAAGTTTTTCTGTATATACGAATCAACTGTCACCAGGCAATTCGTCTGCACCTTTAGCTTATACTGTCAGCACAGAAAAGTTTGGATGAATACTATGAAGGGCAAAAAAGGGTATTAACTGTTTTTATTTTGGTTAAATCTGTTACTTACAACCGTTAAAACCATTCTAAAAACACTCGTTATCTTAGATTTTTAATTAATTTTGAGTTTAAATTTTATTTTAACAAAAATCGTTTAAAATTTCAAAAATCTAGTATGAAAAAGCTACTTACTATACTTTTCCTATTAGTAACTATTCTCGTTCCCGTTCACTCACAAAAGGTCGGACTCGTACTTAGTGGCGGCGGTGCTAAAGGTATGACTCACATCGGCATTATCAGGGCGCTTGAAGAGAATAACATTCCTATTGACTACATCACAGGTACATCGATGGGAGCCATCGTCGGCTCTATGTATGCCATGGGGTATTCACCCGATGATATGGAAAAGTTACTGAAATCAGATAGTTTCAAGCGCTGGTATCTTGGCGGCATAGAAGAGAAATATCAGTATTATTTTAAAAAGACTCCTCCTACCCCCGAGTTTGTCAATATACGTGTGGCACTTAAAGACCCGTTACATAAAATGAAAACGCAGTTTCTGCCCACGAGCGTAGTCGACCCCATACAGATGAATATCGTATTTATGGAACTTTTCGGACAGGCAACAGCTGCATGCAGAAACAACTTTGACCAGCTGTTTGTTCCATTCCGCTGTGTAGCTTCCGATACATACAATAAAAAGGCTTTGATTCTTAAAAAGGGCGATCTGGGTGATGCAGTACGCGCATCAATGAGTTTCCCTGCTATGTTCAAACCTATAGAAATTGATTCTCTGCTAGTCTATGACGGGGGTATCTATGACAATTTCCCGGTAAGTACCATGATTGAGGATTTTCATCCTGACTTAATTATTGGTAGCGTAGTAAGTTCTAATCCTAGCAAACCACAGGAGGGAGAAATCATGAGCCAACTGGAAAATATGATTATGCAGAAAACCGATTACAGTATTCCTGACTCTCTGGGCATTCTGATGAAATTTGAATATAAGGATGTAGGCTTGATGGATTTCAACCGCTTTGACGAACTACATAACATAGGTTATAACCGTACTATGGAATTAATGGACTCTATCAAAGGACGAGTATCTCGACGTGTAAGCATGAAACAAGTAGAGCGCAAACGACTGGAGTATAAAAGCAGTCTGCCAGACCTCGTTTTCAAAGACATTGAAATCACAGGAGCCAACGATATGCAGGAAAAGTATATCCAGAAAGCATTTCATACAGATGACAACGGCTTTTTTACTGTAGAAGAATTCCGTAAGGGCTATTTCCGCCTAATGTCTGACAAGATGATTTCAGAAATTATCCCTCACGGAGTTTATGATTACGAGCAACAGGTCTTTAAGCTGAACTTGAAGGTAAAGATGGCCGACAATTTATCACTGCGTGTGGGTGGTAACGTGGGTTCTAATGGAGCAAACCAAATTTATGTGGGAGCAACCTATCATAACTTAGCGGGGTATTCGAAAGAGTTTTCATTCGACGGACAGTTAGGTCAGATATACAACAATGTGCAGCTGTCTGCTCGTGTAGACCTTCCTACGCGTATTCCTACGTCTTACCGTATGGTAGCCTCTTTATCCACCATGGACTACCTCAAACAAGAGAAATTATTTACAAAAGGCAACGGGCCCATCTTCAATAAGTCGCGTGAAGAGTTTGTCAAATTCTTTCTAAGTATGCCGTTTTTGAGCAGACAGAAGGTTGAATTCAGTTTTGGTATCGCAGGTTTGGAAGACCAGTACTTTCAGACAAACGTTATCGATTTTTCATCTGCCAAACATGACCGCAGCCGATACACTATATATGGCGGTTCTGTAGCATTAGAAGGAAATACACTCAACAGTAGGCAGTTTGCTACGGAAGGACGATGGGAACGTCTTTCTGCCCACGTCTATACAGGTAAAGAGAAATTCCGTGCCGGAATGGGCGCAGACCCGTTTGAAGGTAAGTTTGACTACAAACAATCATGGTTGCAGATGGAATATCAGCTAGAGATGTACCACAAGTTTAAAAAAGCATTCACTTTAGGTACGTACCTGCATTCATATTACTCTTCGCGCAACTTCAGCCATAACTACAGAGCTACTATGATGCAAGCTGGTGAATTTGCACCAACACCCCATAGCAAGATTACCTATAATGAGGCTTTCCGCGCAAATCAATTCGTCGCAGCCGGAATTATTCCTATCTATGAACTGAGCTCCGTATTTCACGCCAGACTGGGATTATATGGATTTATGCCGATATTTCCAATTTATAGCGATGAGCAGCTGAAACCACATTACGGAAAAATCTGTAGTCGCGCAGAATTTATTGGTGATTTAGCACTCGTCGTGAAATTACCATTCGGAGCTATCAGTGCATACGTAAACTACTATAGTTCACCAAGAAACAACTGGAATGCGGGTCTAACTCTAGGCTGGCAGATATTTGGAGAGAAATTTATTCATTAAAAAATAGCAAAAAAAGTGTCGAAAAGTTTGCAAATTCAAAAATAACTCGTACCTTTGCACCCGTTATCAAAAACGATATGGCCGCGTAGCTCAACTGAATAGAGTAGCTGACTACGGATCA
>JAHHQS010000247.1 GCA_020026285.1 Parabacteroides sp.
CCTTCCGGCACCTCAAACGGCACTTTCTCATAATGTGGCGTATCACCAGTTTCCTTAGTCTTTTTGCTTCGTTTGATTTTTCCTTCTTTAATAAGACGTTCCTTCTCTGCCTTGATACGTTCAAGGAGTACAGATGCAGGCTCATCGTTAGGATCTTGAGGAACCAGTTTACCATGAATTGCAAGATCAAGAATCTTTTGACGTAATTTCTTTGTATCCATGTTAATCCTCCTCGATGTTAGCCAACAACTTCTGTAATTCAGAAACAGCATTAGAAATATTGTCACTCTTTTCCTGAATCTGCTGCATCAACTCCGATAATGTATACTCCACCTCGTCTTCACCCTGTTTAATCCACGTAATGTCAAGACTTGTCTTATCTCGTGAAGTTATCTCATCAATGGTATATTTACGCCAACGGCCAGAAGGATTGGATTCAGCATCATAAGTTTCTTGACGTTCACTGATATCTTCTGCATGATAACAAGATACAAAATCATCTAAATGATGACGTTCAAGCTTGTTTGTTGCTAAAGTGTGCTTAACATCCGTACGATAATCATAGAACCAGATTTCTTTCGTAGGCTGCCCCTTTGTAAAAAACAAAACATTAGCCTTTACTCCCTGAGCATAGAAAATACCTGTAGGAAGACGCAAAATGGTATGAAGATTAAAATCTGACAATAACCGTTTACGTATTGTTTCTCCAGCATTACCCTCAAACAAGACGTTATCTGGAAGCACGACAGCCGCACGGCCACCTGTTTTGAGCATCAACATCATATGTTGAAGGAAATTCAGCTGGTTATTCTTCGTCTCCACATAAAAATCAGGACGATTTATTTCTACAGAACCTGAAGGTCGGGTTCCAAATGGTGGATTTGCCAAAATAACGTCAACCAATGTTGATGGCTCTTTTTCAAGAGAGTCTTCACAAACTATAGGACTGCGGTCAACACCTACACCATGAAGATATAGATTCATGGAAGCCAAGGTTACAACTAAAGGAGTATTGTCAACTCCATGAAGTGCCTTATTATTCAAGAAATCACGTTTATCTTTATTCTGTGATTGTGCCTTCATATAATCATAAGCAGCCAACAAGAAGCCTCCTGTACCACATGCTGGATCACATACCGTTTCTCCGATTTTCGGCTGTAGACAGTCTACCATTGCCTGGATAAGAGGACGAGGAGTAAAATATTGCCCTGCGCCGCTTTTCTTATCTTGACCGTTCTTTTCCAGAATACTTTCATAGATGGCCCCCTTTACATCACCATCCATGATCAGCCACTGTTCTTCATCAATCATGGTAATGACTTTCTTCAAGAACACCGGTTTATCTATTTTATTCTGAGCCTTAGTGTATATGGTTCCTATCAGATTGTCCTGATCGCTTAATTTCTTCAGCGTATCTTCATATTGTTTCACTAACTCATAACCATCAAGTTCTACCAAATCTTTCCATTTGTAACCTTCGGGAATAACAGATTCATCACCAAACATTTCCTCATTTTCTGCATCCATTTTAAGGAAGAGAAGATAAGTAAGTTGAGTGATATAATCTGTAAATCCTATACCTGCCCCAGAAAGGACAGTTGCTAAATTCCAAACCTTTTTTGTGAGCGCCTGCTCAATTGCATTATTTGCCATTATGCTGCTATATTACGTAATACGATAAAATTATAAAGAGAGATTAAAGCTGCATCCGCTTTCTGCATATTGCCAAAGGCCGCAATCATCTGAGCGGCTTGTGTCTTGTCATCCTGTCTGATGTCTCTCACTGTACATGCTCCGTTAGAAGCGATGTATCCGACAACTCTGCTGATAATCTCTTTTTGTTTTTCTGTTATGTTCCTATGCTTCTGTCCGCACCAAAGATTGAAATATTGCTTTGCTGTTCCACTTACATGATCCAGTTTCTCGATCTGATGAAATCCATAACGAACCAGTTGGATAATGTTGGTCAAAGCTTCTCTTTCCTCTTTCAAAGTTGCTCTTTTAACAGATGCAGGATTGATTATGGCATAAGAATTCCATAATTGATTCGCTGTAAACCTGTTATTCTCCATCTTCAACTTATTTTCCAGATCCTTAAGCATCAGATAAGTAATTGGTGTATTTTCATTGTTATAAAGGATACTTAGGGCTTCAATATCATCAGAATGCACCTTGCAGAATTCCTCAAACGCATCTGTTGTACTTTTTGCTTCTTCAACAGAGAATCCCTTGGAGATAAGCATATCCTCACCTGGAGTAAGAGTACTGACAAAACCTGCAGAAAGAATCAATATATATTTTCTGACTTCCGGATAATTCGCGACAGGCGAAACTAAACCTTTTCGCTCATTATTGGGATAATCAGTGCTGACGAAAGGTGGAAGACATTCCTTTTCCAGTGCCTCATAAATTCTCGATGCGATTTCTTTCATATCATCATGAGCCAGACGAATAAATTCATTTCTCTGTTCTTTTGTCGCTTTATTATATAATCGAGAAAGGACACCAGCCAAACGTTTTAGATAAGTATCTGGCACATAACCGTAAGCAATACGTTCCAGCAATTCCTTCAAAGAGACAATTTCCCTTTCAGGGCCGTCATACGGTTCAGGGATTACATGTTCATGCTCCGTAACGCCAACAGCATCAATTAGATAGAAACAATCTTTACTGATTGCATTCGGAGTAACATTACGCAACTGCTCGTCTCCAATAGTACGAACTCCTCGACCTTTCATCTGTGTATATAATGGCAAAGAAGAGACGTCGCGCATAAACATAACTACCTCCAACGGCTTTATGTCAGTGCCTGTTGCCACTAAGGTACAGGTTACAGCAATTCTAAAATCTTTATCATTTCTAAATTGGCGAATCAATTCATTGCTATCCCCTGCACTATATGTAATTTTTTGCACAAACCTATCATCTGTCCGCTCAAATACCTCTTTCGCGATATTTACAATATTGGTAGCATGAGCCTCATTGAGCGCAAAAATAAGCGTCTTTGGAAGGTATTCCATATTAGGCTCCCGTTGTGGATCATTGAACAACTCTGTGTATACAATGTCTTTGTAGGTGTTCAGAATAAGTTTGATCTGAGCAGGATTGATTATACTTCTGTTCAGTTCCTCTTTGGTATAGAGCTTAGTTTCCTTGTTTGTAATCTGTCTAACTTCTCCTGTATATCGAGTTTCGACACGTAATTTATCACCTTCTACAATCGCTCCTCCCTCTTCTGTCGCTTTTGTCTTTATACGATATATCCGGCAATCCACGTTGACTCCATCAATAATACTTTTCTCCAAAGTATAATTGACAATACGGTTATTATTGAAAAAAGCCATAGTCTCAGGCACAGGTGTAGCTGTAAGACCAACAAGTCTGGCTTTATCAAAATATTCCAAGACTTTGCGCCAATTACCGTAGATAGAACGATGACATTCATCTATTATGATCAGATCAAAAAAGTCGTGTGGAAGATTAGGATTATCAGGCATTACCACTTCCTTGTCTATCTCTTCCGCATCCTCATCCGTATCTTCTATCGGATCGCCTTTCAACAAAGAAAATAGTCGTTGTATAGTAGAAATTACAACATTGCAATCCTTAGGAATCATATTGGTATGAAGCCGTTCAACGCCAAATATAGTATTGAATGCATCACCATTTTCTGTCAGTCTGAACGTTCCGAACTCATTTTCAGCCTGCTTTCCCAAATTATTTCTGTCCACAAGGAACAACACCCTACGCATGGGAGTATAAGACAACATACGATATGCTGCCAGACAAGCTGTATAGGTTTTTCCTGCTCCTGTAGCCAAAACCATCAGTGCACGTTTCTGTCCAATGCGAAAGCTGCTCTCTAAAGCTGTAATAGCTTCATATTGGCAGTCTCTTAACCCCTTTCTTGACAATGTAGGCAAGCCAGCAAAAGGATCATCTATTCCTAATAGTTTTACGACTTCTCGTGGCGTAAGAATATGATTCAGCGCTTTATAAATAGACTTTTCATCTCTGAAGTCACGGAAATACAGATCATTACCGTTTGATTTATAAAGAAGAGGTATCGGCTTCTGATATGCTTGATAATACGAAGGAACACTTCTGGCATAAGTTTCTACCTGATCGCTGACAATATTGGATTTAACATTAATCTCTTCGCGTTTTGCCTCCAATATACCAACAGCTTTTCCATTGATGAACAGGAAATAATCCGCTTCAAGATTTCCTTTAAGCAAACCTTCACGAACAGCGACAGCAGTGGACATAGGAGTATACTCTTCTCTGTCGACAACCTTCCAACCAGCATCTCTAAACAACTGATCGATTTTAACTCTTGCTTTTTCTTCAGGTAACATAGGCTTTAATCTATTTTCCTAT
>JAHHQS010000248.1 GCA_020026285.1 Parabacteroides sp.
AGACTCATTTCTGAATCCCGTATTTCCATTTACACAAAATATTGTATAGTGCCGCTTTAATTAAAGAAATCCTTGAACCTAACAAATTGTAATTCCTGGAAATACTACTATACTGTCATACTTTTAAGAATGTCACGAAGCCAAATAGAACCCCATCCTACAAAAGAAAACTCTCACAAGCCGGATTTGCACCCTTCCTCCTAAAAAAAAGAGATGATTCTTAAAAAATGCAGCTGATAAAAATTTTATCACTTTGTCTATATCAAGGCATGAACAGACTGTTACTTTTTCTTCAGGTTGCGGTTGTGTTGTTTTATCAGTTCAGGGTAATTCCTTCTCATAAATTGCCCCAGACTCATGTAAACCAGATTGAGGCGTGACGCTATTTCTTTAAGCGAACAATCGCTGTTTTGGTATAAAGCTATAGCTTCCTTATATTTTATATAGCTCCGCTTCAGCACACTTTTCCCACTCGGCACTTCCATAGTACCCCAGTTCTCTGATAATTCCGTTTCATGTTCTTTTAAATAACTCCGAAAACATTCTGGATGTAGCTTGAACTTTCTAGCAACGGCAGTGACTGTCTCATGACTTTTCTTCAGGTATTCAATCGCATCTTTATATTTACTTTTCGATGAAACAAGATAATGTTTACATTTATTTAGATTGATATCAGTAGAGCCCTGACACATCTCTATGCCTTTACGCTCTATCATGAGGTTTCTGTGCCAGGAACGTAGAAAATAACAAAAGCCTCCTTCTGAAATCTTCTCTTCTTTGCATATCTCCTTTATTGTCATGCTTGTGTTGCTATAAAGCATTAAAGCTCTTTCGTATTTCTTTCTAGTTACTGATCTTGGCAAATGAGGGGTGTTGTTGCCATTCTTTTTACCAACCTGCTTCTGACGTGTATTCTTGAGCCTTTCTTTTTCACGTGAATCTACTATATCTTTATGGTAAAAATAAAGATGCTGTCGAAGTCCTGAAAAGGAAACATTACATATTCGGGCCGCTTCCTCTATTGTCAGTTCTGAAGTTTTTAACAGATCGGTGGCTTTACAATACATATCCCTGCTGACTTTTATCCTTCCGGATTGTCTATAGGTATTGATTCCTCTTGATTCCTGTTCGGTATATCTTCTTTCCAGAAGATTAGCATAATGCAATCTTAGTTGATTTCCTAGTCCTGAAGGACTAAGCTTGAACATTCTTGCTATCTGTGATATATTATATTCTATATACTTGATATCGAAACAGGCCGCCACTGCATCCTGATATTTTATTTTTGTAGCCACCTCCTGTCCTTTACGCCTTTTTACTTTCGATGAAAGCCCCTTGATCTTATATTTTTCAAGCAAGAGATCATGATGATATCTAGAAATATAAGATCTGAATCCACCCACACTAACATTGCATTGTAGAGCAATTTCCTTTTGCGTAAGGGTGGTATTGCGGTACAGTTCCAGAGCTTCGCTGTATTTGACATGTATCATACTCTAAATAATAGACTAAGAATGGAACATTACATGGTTTAAACGTTTCCTTATCATAAGTTCGTAATTACTATTCTATTGTAAAAATTCTATAAGGTGTCCTCTACGGGTAATTTGTCATATAACATTTGAAACAGGTGTGGTTCATATTTATTTTGTCATAAGTATGTATCTATTCAACTCACTTGTTAACTCTGAATCACCTGAATAATTCCAAATGTTATTACGTCCGCTTCCGCAGTTGTACTTTCCTATACATCATGATAATATCTTTTAAAACAGAAAGGCTATATAAAAGAGCATCACTATAAAACAGAATGCATGATATGAGTCTGTCCTTCATTGCTTTTTAATCAAGAGACGAACGTGTTTAATTGTCTCCTTCTTGAATATATCGCTGCTCTACATATAATTTTGTATCTACAGAGGATTCCATTGAAGCGGTGACTTCTACCCAGTTTTTGCACCAGTTTTGATAGCTTTGCACTAGCGGCAACTCAATGTCAAAATAAGCCTTCCCTTTTCTGGACCTATCCATATTGCTTATTTTCTTTGTACTTTCGGTTATAGTATATTGTCCACTACCATTCATTTCCATCACCTTTATCTTCAGGTTCAAGTCAGTCGTGTTCAAATTTTGTCCGGCAGAACAAGCATCCCATTTTATCCATACTCTGAGTTTATGCGGTTTCGGGCGTAAGTCCTGTCCTTTAAAATACCTTTTTTTTACCTGCGCAAGGTCTATCATGTCATATTCTAAGCTATTCACCTCAATATCATGTCCTGTATTACTGTTATCTATCTTTACAAACTCCTTATAATTTACAAAAGTCAATGTCATAAGCGACTGTGTGACACCTATTATCTTTTCGAATTTTCCGCATGAAAGTTTTGCATTTTGTGTCCTTCTTCCCCAAAGTGAGGATTCCGACTTTAGAAGTTCACAATCTGAGAAATCTCCATAAATAGCCCACTTATACATTGTGACGTTACTTATACTTCCATCTGGTCCTGTCACCTGTTTGTTCTCTTCCCCCAACTTCTCAACTCGCAGATTGGAAAGCCAGTTCTTTCCGGATTCTATCTGTGTAATCTCAACGGGAGAGGTGTTATCTGTTTCAAATGTTGTGATCAGAAAATTCGTTGGATTGAGTACGGCTGTGTTTACCGCTCCAAAACTGAAACGGTATGTACCATCCGTTGCCACCTCATTCGAGTTATCCTCTATGTCAATAATTATTTTTTTCTGCACATTTGCGCCAGTGTTCGCCAGGGCAGCCGCTTTGGTATCGTATCCTTCTTTAGAAACCTCCAAAATATTGAATAGGTATCTTGAGTTTTGTTCTGGCAGGAAATATTCACCATTTTTATAAAAATCAATACGATAGAATGTTGGCTTCCCGTTGTAGGTAGCCTCCAACACAAAACATGTTCTACTAGACTTATCGCTAGGTTCTGCAAATTTAGGGAAATAGAAATCTTCATTTATTTTCCCTTCTTTTTCGATTTTGCCGACCGATTCATGCTGCTCAGCCTTTTTTTTCCAATCGGAAGAACAAATGTTAACCTTGTCCGTAGCCTGACACAAATGAATCTTATTCAGTTGAAAAGCAGCATTTTGAACTTTCGAAACAAACTTTGCAGCAACAACGGCACGTGTCAATTGTGCGGACAAGTGAGTCCCTTTACTCCATGATGCCACACCCCACATGGGAATGCCTCCTGTCAGATCAGATTCTGTGCAGGGGGTGAACGTGGTCTGGATATTACCGTCTACCACGGTAGTCTTCTGATTTTCAGGAGAACAATTGGCTAAAAAGCATATTTGACTTATTTTAGAAGGTTCATTCACTGTCATACTGCCACTATAAGCATTACTTCCATTCCACCGAAGATCGGTAACACTGATATTATCCTGCAAAAGACTTCCTCCAGTCGAAATTGTTCTAGCGGTCACGTTCTTCAGTTCTACATCAGCAGATGCACTTCTACCACGAGTCACGACAGTTCGAAAGCTGCCGGCATCCAGTTCTATTGCCACTTTTTGTGGCTGCTCTGAAGAGGGGATAAAATCCTCATTACTGCATGAAACTCCCAACAAGAGTAAACATAAACATCCATATTTTAATAAATATCTTCTCATAATTCGTCAGCTAAACATTTTCATTTTATCTTCTTCCGCTTTTTGCTTCACTATCATTATTATTCCATGTGTTTTCTTCATAAGTTGTTTCAGAACCAGCATAGTCACGCACGGGACGGATAATTACATCTTTGTTTATACTATATGCGGTTTCATAAGAATTGGCTTCCCATGACTGTCCATTCCAATTGTATCTGAAGAATTGGGCAACCGTGCAACCTCCATAATCGCTCTTATAAGTGGCACATCCATATCGTCTGGGTGTATGGTTATCATTGTAGAATCGTTTATAGAATTTTCGAGCTTTTTTATATAGTGCTTTTTCCTCAGGAGTTACATATCCAATAGGTGGATCTTCATTACCTCCTTCCCGCTCAGATCGTCCAAAATGCGCCCATGCCTGATACATTGCTCTAAGTTCGTATTCCGTAGGGCAACGCCATCCATCACCTAATTTTTCAGCGCAACTCTTATCTGTCCTTTTAGATGAGTTTTGTTCACATCCGTTCAATGTATACCAATAGTTATAGAATTCTTCATAATAAATGAATTGTTGATTTCCAATCCACCCATCGTAATTTGAATGAGCCGAATTCTGTCCTTCTAAAGATGAGTGAAAATCTTGATTATACACTTCAAACATCTGACACATATTGGGCTCCTCCTGCTGGTTGTCTGCATACCCTTG
>JAHHQS010000249.1 GCA_020026285.1 Parabacteroides sp.
CATCCGGATGTTCTGATATAAAACATCCGGGTGTTTTGATATATAACATCCGGATATTTTAATACCTTAATTTTAGACAAAGGTATGTGAAATAATGGAGATATACAAGGAAAATAAGCTGGAAAGCTGTTATTACAGTCTGTGATTTTATTTAAATAAGTGGTTGCTTGGCGATAAAATACTTTAATTGATTGTTTTATTTAGCATGAAACCATTATTTAAGGTATCTATAATAAAATAAATGCAGGAAGTAATGCTATTTATTAAAAAATATGTTATATTTACGATTTAGAATATGATTTGAGTTTGTAGTATAAATCTATAAGTCTTTTTATTATGAAACGGAAAATCTTTAGTTTGATTGTGGTGCTCGTTGTTACGATTTCTTTTATCAATGTTTGGATTTCAGTTGGTTCAACTAATGCAAAAGTGAAGTTGCGTTTGGCTGCGATAGACGCAATGGCAATGATTGAAGCAGAAACACCTGGAGATACTGAACTTTCGCTTTCAGGATCATGTAAGATTACTTTTACTTGTTATGATAGCTGGACGGGAGCGGCGGATGGTAGTATTACTTGCTGGGGAGCTGAATATTGCAAACGAGGAATTAAAAAGGAAGGTATAGTTATTATTACAGAGACTCGGTGGGTGGAATGTGATGGTAAAAGAACAGAATGTTGATTATGAGCGCTTCTTTTAATTTATTAGACAGGAAGAGACTGAAAGGCTTGTTGTTATTTTGTCCGGTTTGGGTGTTATTGTTCTGGGGATGTGGACGTACGGTCGAATCTCCTGAAAAAGTGTTGAAATGTGAACTCGTTTCTTACATAAAGAGTTATCCTGATTCTTCATTTTTCTCTCAGGTGGGTATAATGCAATATCAGGATGGTAAGATTTATTTGTTGGATGAGGCTCGGAGAGATGTGGCTGTTATGGATTTGGAGTTTTCTGATTTTAGTTTGATCGGTAAACCTGGAGATGGACCTGGAGAGTTGGTTCGCCCTGTAGGATTTTATGTTGAGAAGGATACAGTCTATATATTGGATGGAGGAACCGTGAACGTAAAAAGATATTTTGATTCGGAATTTATATCTTCTTTTTCAGTTCCTGCTGCGAACGATTATCGTTTCTTTATGAATAAAGATACTATTTTCTTATCAGCAGTTACTGACTCCACTTTTTATACGAAGAGTGCTGAAAGTTGGCAAAGAGGGGATTTGTTTACACTTGTTTTGGCAGGGAACGTCCATGATTTTGGTAATGCTAGGAGGAATATGGTGCTTAATCAGAGGCATTTAGTAAAAGACAGTACTTCTCTATATGGTATTACAAGCAGTTCTTCTTTATTAGGAAAATATGATTTGTCATCTAATAAACAAGTAGCTACTTTTGATTTATCTTCTGTTTCCTTGATAAAAGATAACCTGACTTACGAAGGAAGTCAACCATATGATCCTAAGAGTTATTATACTTTTATTTCGGATGCTTATGCGATGAATGGCTATTTGTATTTGCTTTGTTCAGAACTGAAGGATCGGGATAAGGGAGGCTTTCGGGTAAATAAGATATTGTGTCTGAAAACAGAGCCTGAATTACAATTGGACGTTATTTATGCGCTTCCAGGTGAGATCTATACTTCTTTTTGTGTTACTCCTGATTATATTTTTGCAACAAACTATAGCAATGAACGTATTGAGAAATTGGCTTTACCTGTTTCCGATTAGTCTTTTAATGATACTTCTGTTTAGCTGTAATCAGATAAAAGAGTATGATGCCAAAGAGCGAACGAGCAGAAACACAAGAGTTCAACATTTGATTGAAAAAGATATTACGTGGCTGGTAGGAAAGAAATTAAATAGTGTCGATTCTATTTTGCCTAATGAATTATTGCATGAAAAAGTTTTGTTCTTGTTTAATTATCATGACTGCGGTACTTGTATTAAGACGGGATTTGCTGTTGTCAATAGTATAGACAGGCAGAAGGGTAAGGAATATGTAAAGGTGATTGGTTCGATGATTTCAGATTTAACATCTGTGCAGCGTTTCAATGAGTATCATGGATATATTTATGTAGACACAAAGGATTTAATAAGAAGAGAACTCAAATATGCTCCCACTCCAATGCTATTGCGTGTAGATACTGATAATCGGATTCTTGAAGCATTGATTCCAACTACCGAAATGGATAATCAGACTATCAAAATGTTTATTGCATCCTGTCTGAAAAGATAGAAGAGTGTCTCGAAATAATGTGGGTTATTAATTGTTTGTAAAGATGACTTGGATATAGAATACATAGAGGATAAATGTCATCTACGACGAGGCTTATTTGAATGGAGAGATCATTGATGATCTTTTAAAAATGACTGTACTCCTTGTAAGGCAATCATATGACAAAGGCTATTGACTTTAGGTATGAGTGTAAGATAATTGTAATAAATGAAAAACAAATTATGAAAATAGTGAATATCTTTGTAGCCTTATTCTGTCTCACGGCATGTTCGTTGTCTAATGGTTTGAAGGACAGGCTGATTTTGAAACCTCAATCCATATTGATTGATCCGGACAAAGTGAAAGACTTTATTGATTTGACCCCTTTGTTGAGAGATTCGGTTGAGATTATTCCTTTGGAGACTAAAGATGAGTGTTTGTTATCCGAAATTGAACGGATTGAATTCTATAAAGATCGTATATTTGTACTTGATAGAACTCGCAAAGGAGTTTACATGTTTGATCAATCCGGGCGATTTATCGGTAAGATTGGTTGTCAAGGAAGTGGTCCGGGAGAATTTACCTCTGTTGGATTCTTTTGTGTTACAGGAGATTCTGTTTTAATTTCAGATCAGCATCAATCTAAATGGGTAGTTTATAATCTTCAAGATAAGAGAACCACGGAATTTTCTTGTGGTGAGTTTACTTATTTGAATGGGTTCTTGATGGGGAGGAATTTATATTTAGTCTCCAATTATAACAAGTCCCAATCAGATCGTTTTAATCTTTATAAGTTTGATTTATCTACTCGTAAGATAGAAGAGGCTTTAATTCCATTTGAAGAAAAGATGGATAAGTATAGTACTACCGCATTTACTATTTATGCTAGTCAATATCAAGATACAGCTTTTCTGATTTATCCCTTTAACGATACTATTTATGAGGTAAGTTCTAAAGGAGCTCAACCTTTTTATACGATTGATTTTACTCAACGTAATCTTCCTGATGATATAGAGCCGATAAATAATAGCTTTCGTCTGGCTGTTGCAAAAGGAAATTTTGTGAAAGGGTTGAGTTATATGCAGATGTCTGGGAATTACATATTAGGACGTTATGCAGATAAGGGATACTTTCGCTATCTCTCTGTTGACCGGAGTACGCTTAAGTCTACAGTAGGCAACAGTTTTGTTGTGAGGGATTTAGGATATCTTCCTGTTACTTCTTTCTATACCATCGGTGATGCTTTGGTCTCTGTGTACTCTGCAAGCGCACTGATGCAGATGCTTGATGTTATATTGTCTCCGGATTCTCCTATAAAAGAAAAATATAGAACTAAATTTGAGTCTTTGAAACAGATAACTAATTGCGAAGGTAATCCTGTATTATTGAAATTTCAATTTGAGAGTGCTGAATGAAAAAAAAGTACCTTGTAATTGTTTTATTGTTCTTGGTGGCTAATACTTGCTATATTTATCATCAGCATGTAGGCTTAAAGAAAGTGCATTCGTTTCTTTCTGAACTGAGACAAGATACAGGAGAACGGTTGGGCATATTAGAAATGCAAAAAGAGGATAGAATGTATGAAATACAGTTCAATGGTCAATTAATTGATAAAGAACTGACTGTTATTGATACTGATGGCAAACAGAAAAAAATAGGTGATTTAATAATAGACAATCCCAAATTAGTATTTAGGTTTTCCGAACTTAATTGTGATAAATGTATTGATGCTCAAATACGTAATTTGAATGAGTATGTTGATTCAATAGAACTTCAAAATATTATTTTATTAACAGATTTCCAAAGTCTTGAATATATGCGTAGCTTTCAGAAATCAAATAAAGTGAAATTTGCTATTTATAACATGGAGGCGGAGATCGATTCTGTTTTGGTGAATATTGATTTACCTTATTTTTTTGTTTTGACTCCTCAAGAAGAACGGATTCAATGTATGTATATTCCTCATAAAGAAATACCTTTTTTGACAGAGGTATACTTATCTTCTGTCAAGAGGAAGTTTTTTACTGATTTGGAATAATAAAAAGAGCAGAAAGGGAATCACTCTCTTTCTGCTCCTTGATACACAACT
>JAHHQS010000025.1 GCA_020026285.1 Parabacteroides sp.
AGGATTTGGAAAATCTGTTGTATGCATATCGAAACGGATTACTTCAGGAACGTATCCGGGAGCGTTATCGTTAATTTAAATTTCTATGAAAAAACATTTGGCTCTATTTCCTCTTTTAGGGGTGTTGCTGCTTTCTCTTTTTATTTTAAGTTTGGTTTATGGAGCAGTTGCTATTCCTGTTGAAGCGGTTATTGATATTCTGACGGGTGGAGACGGTTCTTCACCTGCATGGAGAAGTATTGTTTTACAGTCTCGTTTGCCGCAAGCTGTTACAGCATTGTTTGCTGGAGCTTCTTTAGCTGTAAGTGGATTGTTGTTACAGACTTTATTCCGGAATCCATTAGCAGGACCTTCTATTTTGGGAATAAGTGATGGAGCCAATTTGGGTGTTGCTGCCGTTTTGTTATATTTTGGAGGAACTATCAGTCAGATTTCAGATTTTCCTATAACGGGATATTTAGCCGTTATATCTGCTGCTTTTATTGGTGCTTTCGTTATTCTAGGTATCATCATTTATTTTTCTTCTAAAGTAAAGAATAATGTTATGTTACTGATTATAGGAATAATGATTGGTTACATGTCTTCTTCTTTGATCTCAATATTGAATTATTATGCAGCAGCTGATCGAGTGCATGCTTTTGTAATGTGGGGATTAGGAAACTTCTCCGGAGTTTCGATGGAACAGTTGCCTTTTTTTTCTGTCTTTTCAGCTATTGGATTATTGTTGTCATTGCTTTTGATTAAGCCATTGAATGCATTGCTCCTGGGTGAAATATATGCTAGTAATCTTGGAGTGAATGTAAAGCTGGCCCGAATCATGATTCTCCTGTGTACGGGATTATTAACGGCAATCGTTACAGCTTTTTGTGGACCAATTTCTTTTATCGGTTTGGCTGTTCCTCATGTTGCTCGGTTAATGCTGGGTACTTCCAATCATAAATTATTGGTTCCTGTTACTATTATAGCCGGATCGTGTGTAGCTTTGCTTTGTAATGTGTTAATGGTCGTTCCGGGAAGTAATTCTATCCTGCCATTGAATGCGGTGACTCCGATGTTAGGCGCTCCCGTAATTATATATGTGATTATCAATCGTAAGAATATTCAGTATTTCAATTAGATATGAAAGATTTTCCTGTTATTGAAACAAAAGGATTGGCTATTGGTTATCAATTGAAAGGTAATCAGCAAAGAATTGTCCATGATAAATTGGATTTACAATTATTTGCAGGGAAGGTTACTTGTCTTCTTGGTTTGAATGGAGCAGGAAAATCAACATTACTTCGTACACTTTGTGGCTTTCAACCTGTTTTAAAGGGAAAAATCAATTTATTGGGTAAACCGCTTGAAGATTATTCGAGAATAGAATTTTCAACAACAGTTGGAGTCGTTCTAACAGAAAAAACGAATGCCGGAGGTATAACTGTTTATGATTTGGTTTCGTTAGGAAGACATCCGTATACGGGTTTTTGGGGAATTCTTCATCAGGAGGATAAAGATATTATAGAGCAATCGATGGAAGCAGTCGGTATATTTCATAAGGCGAAGAATTACGTCTCAGAACTGAGTGATGGTGAAAAACAGAAAGCCATGATTGCCAAAGTTCTTGCTCAGCAATGTCCGATTATATTATTAGATGAACCAACTGCCTTTTTAGATGTAACCAGTCGAATCGAGACAATGGCATTGTTGCATCGTCTGGCTGTTGAACAACAGAAAGCGATTCTTCTTTCAACACATGATTTAGATCTTGCAATTCAGATGGCTGATTGTTTATGGCTCCTTTCAAAAGATCGTCCAATGGCTTGTGGTGCACCTGAAGATTTAATATTAAAGGGAGCGTTCACTTCTTTTTTTGATAGAGGACAAATTCTCTTCGATCAGACAACAGGTAAGTTAAATATCCATCAGACAGATAAGCCAGTTGATGTTTCGGGAGAGCAATATTTGACTTTCTGGATGCAGAATGCATTGAAACGTAATGGTTATTCTTCATCTGTGCATAATCTTTCTAATTGGAAGATTGAATGTCTATCTTCTACATCTTTCCTTTTAATAAATAATTCTTCACAAGAGGTTGGAAAATTCGATTCTGTTGATTCATTGTTAACTGAGTTAAAGAGGTTCTATTAGTAATTTTCTCTGTTAAAGATTAGTAGAAGTAATATTTTTTGATAAGTTTGCAACAAATAGATGCCTTTTTAAGTTTTATATAAACGAAAGTATTAACAAAAACACAGGAAAATCATGAAGAAACTTTTATTATTATTATTAGCTTTTTTATTTGTAGGAACAGATTTTATTTTTTCTCAGGAAGAAGATAAGAAATTGTCTAAAAAGGAACAGAAAAAAATGGAAAAAGCAGCTCGTGAAGCTCAGAATATGTTAGATTTTGAAGCAGCAAAGGAAGCTTTGTATGATCATAATTTTGTATTGGAAGCTGATAGAGTTGAATTCAAGAGAGGGCAATATAAATATGTAAATGCAAACACTAATTTTGTTTCTTTGATAGACGATGAAGCTTCTGTACAATTAGCGTTTAATGGAATGTTTGCCGGTCCAAATGGGATGGGAGGAATTACTGTTGATGGAAAACCTTCTAAAATAGAAGTGAAAGAAGACAAGAAGGGTAATGTGACTTTAAATATGATGGTGAATGGAAGAGGTATTTCTGCTTCTATCTCGGCAAGAATGTCGAAAGGATCATCAAAGTGTACTGCTACTGTTTCTCCGAACTTTAATAGTAACCGGATTTCTTTTACTGGAACAATTTATCCGGCTAAGAGATCGAACGTATATAAAGGTCGTTCATTATGAAAGTAGTAAATAATGAAAAAAGTATATAAATCAAAAGTAGATATTTGATTAGTGGTTGTAACATTCGGTTTTGTTATTATCCCAATGTTACCTGTACTTTTTACAGATTTAGCATGTTTTTTGATAGTTGCAGTTATTCTTGTTTTGGTATCTTTAGTATTTTTCGGAATAAGATATGTCATTGATGACAAAACATTATATGTAAAAGGTTTTCTATTTACTGAAAAAATAGATATAGATAAGATTACTGAAATAACTTCTTCCAAATCTTGGATTTCTGCTCCGGCAGCTTCGCTGGATCGTATGGAGATAAAATATAAGAATGGAGCTATAATAATTTCTCCTGCAAATAAAAAAGAATTTATAGAGGATTTGTGTAAAGTAGCTAAGGTAAATATAATAGTAAAGATATAGTAGTATTACTATTTATAATTTTATTATTGATCAAATAAAGGCTGTATGGATTCATACTGTACAGCTTTTTATGTATTTTTTGTAATGTGATAAAAAATCGAATCGAAAATGGACTTGCATTCTGTCTTTTTCTATAAACTTTTGTAGATTTGTAAAAGGAATTATAATTCACCTTATATTATGCAGTTATCTTTAGAACAAAAGGACATTGATAAATTTCTGATGATAGGCGATAAAGTGCTTGTTAAACCGAAGAATCCACAAAGTCAGACAAAAACTGGACTTTATTTGCCTCCTTCAGTAAGAGAAAAAGAAAAAATTCAGGCGGGCTATATTATAAAAGTTGGTCCGGGATACCCACTCCCTGCTCAAAATGAGGAGCGTGAAGTCTGGGAAAAGAAAGAAGAAGATGTACGTTATTTGCCATTGCAAGCTAAGGAAGGTGATATGGCCATATACTTGCAAAGTGCAACTTATGAAATCTCCTTCAATGACGAAAAATATCTGATAGTGCCTCATTCTGCCATTTTAATGTTGGTCAGAGATGAAGGCTTGTTCGAGTAATCTAATACATATTTATTTTACAGACTGTTATTTATCCAAATAAAGTTAGTCATTTTCTATATAAATACATTCGATAATAAACACTAATATGAATAAGATTGTTAGTAAAGAGTTCTTCTCTGAAAGAGTCGTGAAGCTTGTTGTTGAAGCTCCACGAATTGCTCGTTCCCGTAAGGCCGGACATTTTGTAATTGTTCGTGTTGGCGAAAAAGGCGAACGTATGCCTTTAACAATTGCTGAAGCTGATGTTAAGAAAGGTACAATAACATTAGTTGTACAGGAGGTTGGTTTATCCTCTACAAAGCTTTGTCAGTTGGAAGTGGGCGATTATATTACCGATGTGGTTGGTCCGTTAGGTCAAGCTACACATATTGAGAAGTTCGGAACAGTTGTTTGTGCCGGTGGTGGTGTTGGCGTTGCTCCGATGTTACCGATTGTTCAGGCATTGAAAGCTGCAGGTAATAGAGTGATAACTGTTTTGGCAGGAAGAACGAAGGAACTTATCATTCTTGAAAAAGAAATGAGAGAAAGTTCCGATGAAGTAATCATCATGACTGATGATGGCTCTTATGGTCAGAAAGGTTTGGTTACAGAAGGTGTGGAATCTGTCATCAAACGAGAGAAAGTGGATAAATGTTTCTCTATTGGTCCGGCCATAATGATGAAATTTGTTTGTCTGTTGACAAAGAAATATAATATTCCTACAGATGTATCATTAAATACAATCATGGTCGATGGTACTGGTATGTGTGGTGCCTGTCGTATTACCGTAGGAGGTAAAACCAAATTTGTTTGCGTTGACGGTCCGGAGTTTGATGGTCATCAAGTCGACTTTGATGAAATGTTGAAACGAATGGCCGCATTTAAGGATACTGAAAAAGATGAAATGAATAAGTTGGACCATACCGTGGATCCTCATGCAGAAGCAAACGATCGTAATGCTCCTTGGCGTGAAGCGTTGCGTAAGAAAATGAAACCGAAAGAACGTTCTGCTATTGCCCGAGTTAAGATGCCGGAATTGGATCCTGAATATCGTTCTCATACACGTTTGGAAGAGGTAAATCAAGGATTGAGTGCAGAACAGGCTGTTGTTGAGGCAAGTCGATGCCTGGATTGTGCAAAACCTTCTTGTATGACAGGTTGCCCGGTAAGTATTAATATTCCTACATTTATAAAGAATATAGAACGTGGCGAATTTTTAGAAGCAGCCAAAGTCTTGAAACAGACGAGTGCTTTGCCTGCTGTTTGTGGACGTGTCTGTCCTCAGGAAAAGCAATGCGAATCACAATGTATTCATTTGAAAATGGGACATCAGCCTGTAGCCATTGGCTATTTGGAACGTTTTGCTGCCGATTATGAACGAGAGAGTGGTCAGATTTCTTTGCCGGAAATAGCTGAACCAAACGGAATAAAAGTGGCTGTTATCGGTTCCGGTCCTGCAGGCCTTTCATTTGCCGGCGATATGGTCAAACTTGGATATAGTGTTACTGTATTCGAAGCATTACATGAAATTGGAGGTGTATTGAAATATGGTATTCCTGAATTCCGTTTGCCTAATAAAATTGTGGATGTTGAAATTGATAACTTGTCAAAGTTGGGTGTTACGTTTGAAAAGGATTGTATTGTTGGAAAAACAATTAGTGTAGATGATTTGAAAGAAGCAGGTTTCAAAGGAATCTTTGTTGGTTCTGGTGCAGGTTTGCCTAACTTTATGAATATTCCTGGTGAGAACTCAATCAATATCATGTCATCAAACGAATATCTGACTCGTGTCAATTTGATGGATGCTGCAAATCCGGAATCAGATACTCCAATTGTTTTTGGAAAACGTGTAGCAGTAATTGGTGGCGGTAATACAGCCATGGATTCAGTTCGTACGGCAAAACGTTTGGGAGCTGAAAAGGCTATGATCATTTATCGACGTTCTGAACAGGAAATGCCTGCTCGTCTAGAGGAAGTGAAACATGCTAAGGAAGAAGGTGTTGAATTCTTGACCTTACATAATCCTATTGAATATATACCAGATGAGAAAGGACGCGTAAAACAAGTGGTCCTTCAGAAGATGGAATTGGGTGAACCTGATGCATCCGGCCGTCGTCGTCCGGTTCCAATCCCTGGAGCTGTTGAATCAATTGATATTGATTTGGCAATTGTAAGTGTTGGCGTTTCTCCAAATCCGATTGTTCCTCATTCTATTGAAGGTTTGGAACTTGGTAAAAAAGGAACTATAGCAGTAAATGATGATTTGGAATCATCTATTCCGATGATTTTTGCCGGTGGTGATATTGTTCGTGGTGGTGCAACTGTTATTCTTGCAATGGGTGACGGTCGTAAAGCTGCCGCTTCCATGCATCGAAAGCTTTCAGGTAAGTAAATAGATATCTTATCATAATATTATATAAAAGACTGTCTGACATATATCCTTTTATCGGATATATGTCGGCGGTCTTTTTGTTTATCCGCTAAAAAGAATATATCATTTTGGAGATTTCCCGAAATACTCTATCTTTGAATTTGTTAATACAGAAACATATGAATCAACTATATAAAGTTTTTTTATTGATAGGTTTATTAATTTGCTTCTCTTGTTCCAAATCGGAAGATGTGCCTGAAGAAAAGCTGGATAATCGAACTATTCTGGTGTATTTGGCAGCTGAGAACTCATTACAGTCTTTTGCGCTGGATGATTATGATGAAATGCTTGAAGGAATGGAGTCGGTCAGTGATGATAATAATTTATTGGTTTATGTGGATGTCAGAACTGCTCGGAACGGAACGAAAGCTTTACCGAGGTTGTATCGGATATGCAGGAATCCTAAAACTGGAATAATTGAGGATTCTCTTGTCTATGAATATCCGGTACAAGATGATTCGTCTGTTAAAGTAGAACGGATGACTGATGTGTTCCAACGAGCATTCAAAGCTTTTCCGGCTCAGAGTTATGGTTTAGTGTTGTGGTCGCATGGTGATGGTTGGTTGCCAACAGAAACAGCATTAAAATCTTTTGGTCAGGATGGAGGAAACAATGGTCCGCAAGTGGATATTTTGGATTTGGAAAAAGCCGTTTCACAGGGAACTACCATGCTTGAGAATGCATCCAAATTCGATTTTATCTATTTTGATGCATGTTTTATGCAGGGAATAGAAGTTGCTTATCAGTTTAAGAATTATGCCGATTATATTATAGCTTGTCCGTTGGAAACTCCCGGACCAGGTTCACCTTACGATTTGGTTATGCCTCCTTTATTTGAAAAGGGTAAAGCCAATGTGTTGGGTATGGCACAGAAATATTATAATACTTATGCATCTATCTACGATCTGGATGCAAATGGAGGAAATGATTATTGGACGTATGGTGTTGCAATTTCGGTAGTTGAAACAGCAGGTCTGGATTATTTGGCTGAGATTTCTCGAGATTTGTTCCAGAATCATAAGGTAGAATTAAATAATTTACAGGAAGATGATTTATCTGCTGTTCAGAAGTTTGATAACGGTCGCCGGTATTCAGGAAGTTACAAGCATGCTTATTATGATTTTGGCGATTTGGTTAAAAAGGTCGTGACAAAAGAAGAATATATCAAATGGCAGGATGCATTGGTTCAGGCTGTTCCTTATAAAGCAACAACACCTACTTGTTACTCTGTATATCTTGGTTTTGGAGGAGGAAATGTTCCTATAAATGCTTTTTCTGGATTATCAGCTTATTTCCCATATCAGAATAATGAAGATTACGTTTCCTGGAATGAATATTATTATTCATTGGCATGGGGACGATATATAAGGAATTAGAGGGATTCTATTTATTTCAAAATTTATATTTCTTTCATTATATTATTGAATTGTGATAGAATATCGGTATTTTTGTAAACACATATTTACTCAACTGGTTGTAAACTAGTATTTAAAACTATGAACTCAATTTTAATTATAGACGATGAGCCTACTATACGCATGTTGCTAAGTAGAATTTTGGAATTGGAAGGTTATGAAGTTTTCCAAGCTAAAGACAGAGCGACAGGTATGGAGATGTTAAGAAGACATGATGTACAAGTTATTTTGTGCGATGTCTTTCTTCCTGATGGAAATGGTGTGACTATGATTGCAGAACTTCAGAGTCTTTCTCCTAAATCAAAAATTATTCTGTTGACAGCTCATGGTAATATTCAAGATGGAGTACAGGCTATAAAAAATGGAGCTTTCGATTATATTGTAAAAGGGGATGATAACCGAAAAATCATTCCTTTGGTTAGTCGTGCCATGGATGAGGTTGAAAAAGAGTCTGAAATTAAAGCTGAAGCAGTTTCTAGTGAAGTCGGTTTTTCTTCGATTGTTGGAAAATCAGCTTGTTTGCAGAATATAATTCAGATGGCGAAGAAAGTTGCCGTAACCGATGTTTGTGTTCTGTTAACCGGTGAGACGGGAACAGGTAAAGAGGTCTTTGCAAAAGCAATTCATAATACTAGTTTACGGAAAGACAAGCCTTTTGTTGCAATCAATTGTTCTGCATTTAGTAAGGAATTATTGGAAAGCGAACTGTTTGGTCATAAGGCTGGTGCTTTTACGGGGGCGTTGAAAGATAAGAAAGGACTGTTTGAGGTTGCAGATGGAGGAACAATCTTTTTAGATGAAATTGGTGAGATGGAATATTGTTTGCAAGCCAAGTTGTTGCGTGCACTCGAAGCCAAGGAATTTATCAAGATAGGTGATACGAAAAGTACCAAAGTGGATGTTCGTATTATTGCTGCAACAAACAGAGATTTAAAGAAAGAAATAGAGAACAAACAGTTTAGAGAGGATCTTTATTTCCGGCTTTCCGTCTTTCAAATACAATTACCTCCACTTCGTGATCGAAAGGGTGATGTTAAGCTGATTGCGGAGCATTTTGTTAATACTTTGTCTTCTAAAGTTCAACGAAAAGGTATTAGTATCGAACCGGAATGTTTCAAAGTGATGGATGCTTATTCCTGGCCGGGAAATATTCGTGAACTGAAGAATGTTATAGAACGGGCACTCATTGTATGTAATAATGAGATTACTCCTGATGATCTGCCTGTCGAGATTCGCTTGAATAATAATATCTCTTCAACCGATGATAGTTTTGATCTGGCCACTGTTGAGCGTAATCATATTGCTAAGATATTAGAATATACCAAGGGAAATAAAACAGAAACAGCTAGATTATTAAAGATAGGACTTGCTACTCTTTATAGAAAAATTGAGACCTATAAGATAAACTGATCTGATGCTAAGAGGTATACTGGAATATTTTCTCTAAAAGGGTGTTGCCGATTTAGTTTATAATGAAGGCTGAAATGAAATTTTTTTCATTATTCGTTTTGGCCATTTTGAATATAAAATGAAAAATGAGAATAATACTTTCTGATAAGTAGCCTCTGGGTAGTATGTTCTTATGAGTATCAGTCAACCCGCTCATAAAACACCAAAGAGGCTATAATAATAATTCAATTAACGATATAATCCTCTTATAATAAAATATGGAAGATGTTCAAGGTTTGAAGAATTTCTCTATAAGGTGTTTTTCAAATCTAAGGGCTTTATGTACCTGCCTTACAGAAAATATATTTATACATTTTCATAGCGCTTAAAGAAACTTTTGTCAACCTTTGGATAGGTTAGTTCTGATTCCTTTCGTTTTTCTATCCATGAGTCATGTCAGTATGGTTCTGGTTCTGAATATTTCTATTTTAGGAATCCCTCCTTTTAATAATAAAATCTGATTTCCAATTTCAATTTAACTCAAAATAATAGTGGGTCTTCTCAAAATGAGAAGACCTTTTTTTATCTGATCTTTATTTTAATTCATTTTATATGTCTGAATATCAATATTGTAAATAAGAGTCGTCACTGGTGGCATGGCTTTTGTCTAACGATTGGTGAGACAATAATAATGAATTGTAAAACTAAAAAATATAAAGAAATGGAATTATTCAGTGTAGGATTCCTGGTTTGTGTACTACTTGGACTAGGATGTTTTTGGTTGTTTATGAAATGTATAGATTGGTTTGAAAACATTTAAAAAGGAAAGGGTTTGAAAATGTATACAGCATTATTTATTATCGGTTTGATTATGTTTGGTTATCTGATGTATGTATTGGTAAAACCAGAGAGATTTTAAAAAGTTGGTATTATGAATACAGAAATTTTAGGTGTAATAGCTCAGATTGTATTATTGATAGTTCTGAGTTATCCTTTAGGAAAATATATAGCAAAGGTTTATAGAGGTAGTAAAGTATGGAGTGATTTTATGAAGCCTGTAGAAAAATGGATCTTCAGACTTTCAGGGATTAATCCAGACGAAGAAATGAATTGGAAACAATTCTTGAGAGCTTTATTGGTTGTCAATGCTTTTTGGTTCATTTGGGGTATTGTCCTTTTAGTTATTCAAGGTTATTTGCCTCTAAACCCGGATGGAAATATAGGACAGACTGCACATCAGGCTTTCAATACTTGTATCTCTTTTATGGTTAACTGTAATGAACAGCACTATAGTGGAGAAACAAATATGACGTACTTCACTCAATTATTTGTAATTATGTTGTTCCAGTTTATAACTGCAGCAACAGGTATGGCAGCCATGGCTGGAATTATGAAAGCCTTAGGTGAAAAGACAACAAAGACTATTGGTAATTTCTGGAAATATATGGTATTGAGCTGTACTCGTATTCTTCTTCCTATGGCTTTGGTCGTTGGTTTTATTCTTATTACTCAGGGAACACCGATGGGATTTGATGGAAAAATGGAACTTACAACTTTGGAGGGGCAGACTCAGATGGTTTCTCAAGGACCTGCAGCAGCGATTGTTCCTATCAAACAATTGGGTACAAATGGTGGCGGTTACTTTGGTGTAAACTCTTCTCATCCATTAGAAAATCCGACGTATCTTTCTAATATGGTAGAATGTTGGTCTATTCTAATAATACCAATGGCAATGGTTTTTGCTTTTGGCTTTTATGTTAAGCGTAAGAAGTTAGGTTATTCTATTTATACTGTTATGTTAATAGCCTTCCTGATAGGTGTTGTTATCAATGTCTCTCAGGAAATGGGTGGAAATCCTAGAATTGACGCTATGGGAATTACTCAGGAAAATGGGGCAATGGAAGGAAAGGAAGTCCGTTTAGGTGCAGGAGCAACAGGATTATGGAGTATTGTAACAACTGTTACTTCTAATGGGTCAGTAAACGGTATGCACGATTCAACTATGCCTTTGTCTGGTATGATGGAAATGCTGAATATGCAGATCAATACTTGGTTTGGTGGTGTTGGTGTTGGCTGGATGAACTACTTTACGTTTATTATCATTGCCGTATTTATCAGTGGATTGATGGTTGGACGAACTCCTGAATTCTTATGTCATAAAGTAGAAGCGCGTGAAATGAAGATAGCTTCTATTGTTGCTCTTCTTCATCCGTTTGTGATTTTAGTCGGAACAGCTCTGGCTGCGTATTTATATGTTCATGCTCCGGCCTTTGTAGAAAGTGAAGGTGGTTGGTTGAATAATCCGGGATTTCATGGTTTAAGTGAAATGCTTTATGAGTTTACATCAGTTGCGGCAAACAATGGCTCTGGTTTTGAGGGTCTGGGTGATAATACCTGGTTCTGGAATGTTTCCTGTGGAATCGTTTTGATATTAAGCCGTTTCATTCCAATTGTTGGTCAGGTTGCTATTGCTGGTTTACTTGCTCAAAAGAAATATATACCTGAAGGTGCAGGAACGTTGAAGACAGATAACATGACATTCGGCTTTATGACTTTCGCTGTCATTGTAATTGTAGCTGCATTGGCTTTCTTCCCTGTACAGGCTTTAAGTACAATTGCTGAACATTTCAGCTTATAAATCTAACATATAAAGGACAAGAATAAAGATTTTAATATGAAAACGAATCAAAATACTTCTCTGTTTCAGAAAGATCAGGTTATGGAAAGTCTGAAACAGTCGTTTGTAAAATTAAATCCTAAAATCATGATCAAGAATCCGATCATGTTTACGGTAGAAGTTTCTACTTTGTTTATGTTACTTGTAACTGTTTATTCTGCTACAAATACATCTCAAGGTTCATTTGTATATAATTTGTGGGTTTTTGTCATTCTTTTCTTGACATTATTGTTTGCTAATTTTGCTGAAGCTATTGCTGAAGCTCGTGGTAAGGCTCAGGCTGACAGCTTGCGTAAGACTCGTGAAGAAACCCCGGCCAAGTTATTTGTAAAAGGCAAGATTCAGATGGTAAACAGTTCACAGTTGAAAAAAGGAGATATCTTCGATTGTGAAGCCGGGGATGTGATTCCTGCTGATGGAGAGATTGTTGAAGGTCTTGCTTCTATCGACGAAAGTGCTATTACCGGTGAATCTGCTCCGGTGATCCGTGAAGCAGGAGGTGATAAAAGTTCTGTAACTGGTGGAACAAAGGTTTTGTCAGATCATATCAGAGTGATTGTAACAACACAACCGGGCGAAAGTTTTCTTGACAAGATGATTGCTTTGGTGGAAGGTTCGAGCAGACAGAAAACACCTAATGAAATAGCGTTGACGATTCTGTTGGCAGTATTTACGTTAGTATTTTTAGTTGTTTGTATTACATTGAAACCGATCGCTGATTATTCGAATACAGTTATTTCAATTGCTGCATTCATTTCATTGTTTGTTTGTTTGATTCCTACAACTATAGGTGGTCTGCTTTCTGCCATCGGTATTGCCGGTATGGACCGTGCTTTGCGTGCAAATGTTATTACTAAATCAGGAAAGGCAGTAGAAACTGCTGGAGATATTGATACATTATTATTAGATAAGACTGGAACTATCACAATTGGTAACCGTAAAGCTACTGAATTCTATCCGGTAGAAGGGGTTGACAGACGTTCTTTCATCGAAGCTTGTTTACTTTCTTCTGTATCCGATGATACTCCTGAAGGAAAATCTATCATCGAATTGGGTAGGGAACAGGGAATACGTATGAGAAGTCTGAAAACTGAAGGAAGTCACATGATTAAATTTACGGCAGAGACTAAATGTTCTGGTATCGATTTAAGTGACGGAACACAGATTCGTAAAGGTGCTTATGATGCAATTCGTGCTATCGCTTTGGAAGCAGGAAATCTTTTCCCGAAAGAAACGGAAGAAATCATTCAGAGAATATCTGGAAACGGAGGAACGCCTTTAGTGGTTTGTGTAAACAGGAATATTGCCGGAGTAATTGAATTACAGGATATAATTAAGCCTGGAATTGAAGAACGTTTTGAACGTTTACGTAAGATGGGAGTAAAGACCGTTATGGTAACAGGGGATAATCCTCTGACAGCAAAATACATTGCAGAAAAAGCTGGAGTGGATGATTTTATTGCAGAGGCTAAGCCTGAAGATAAAATGAATTATATCAAAAAAGAACAGGCTGCAGGTAAATTGGTTGCTATGATGGGTGATGGAACAAATGATGCTCCGGCTTTGGCTCAGGCTAATGTGGGTGTTGCCATGAATAGTGGAACTCAGGCTGCTAAAGAAGCCGGTAATATGGTAGACTTAGATAATGATCCAACGAAATTGATTGAGATTGTGGAGATTGGTAAGCAGTTATTAATGACTCGCGGTACATTGACTACATTCTCTATTGCGAATGATGTAGCTAAATATTTCGCTATTATTCCTGCTTTGTTCATGCTTTCTGTTCCTGAGCTTGGCGCTTTAAATATTATGCACCTTCATAGTCCGGAAAGTGCAATTCTTTCAGCTATCATCTTCAATGCAATTATTATTCCTATTCTGATTCCGTTGGCATTGAAAGGTGTTTCATACAAACCAATTGGAGCGAGTGCGTTACTTCGTCGTAACTTGTTGATTTATGGAGTTGGTGGTATCATTGCTCCGTTTGTGGGAATCAAACTGATTGATTTATTAGTAGGACTGTTCTTTTAATCATTGACTGTAAAATAAAATAGGTATGAAAAATTTAATGAAATCCATTCGTCTGACATTAGTGTTTTGTGCATTCTTTTCAGTGTTCTATATATTAATTCTTTGGGTATTTGCTCAGTTTGCTGCTCCTGGTAAGGGAGGTAATGTAGAAACGGTAGTTCTTAATGGCAAAGTAGTTGGTGCCGCCAATGTAGGACAAATGTTTACTAAGGATATTTATTTCTGGGGACGTCCTTCTTGTGCCGGCGACGGTTATGATGCTACAAGTTCTGCCGGAAGTAATAAAGGTGCAACTAATGAAGAATATTTGGCCGAAGTGAAAGCTCGTATTGATACATTCCTTGTTCATCATCCTTATTTGAAACGTGAACAGGTCCCTGCAGAAATGGTAACGGCCAGTGCTTCCGGTTTGGATCCTAATATCACTCCTGAATGTGCATACGTACAAGTGAAGCGAGTTGCCAAAGCTCGTAACATTAGTGAGGAATCTGTGAAGGCTATCGTTGACAAAATGATTGAGAAGCCTTTATTGGGACTTTTCGGACCTGAAAAGATTAATGTGCTGAAATTGAATGTGGCATTAGAAGCTGGTTCGAACGATAAATAAACATTATAAGACTTATTTTTAATTTATAATATGTATAAAAAAACATACTTGAAGGCTGCCATTCTTTTGGTGGCAGCAATCGTTATACCTTTCAGATCCTTGGCAAAAGACGGATTCTCAGTACATGGAAAAGCTGATTTTGTATCAGACTATGTATGGCGTGGAGCATATCAAAGTTCCGGAGTATCAGTTCAGCCATCATTGACTTTAGGTTATGCAGGAATTAGCCTGAATGTTTGGGGAAATCAAAGTGTTACCAAAGAAGCCAAGGAATTTGATATCAATTTAGGATATAGTATCAACAATTTTTCTGTTATGGTTTCTGATTATTGGTGGTCTGGAGTTGATCGTTCTTATGGAGATTACAAAAATGACCATTTCTTTGAAGTCTCTTTAGGATATTGTTTTGGAGAAAAGTTCCCGCTGACTCTTACTTGGGGTACGATGTTTGCCGGTGGTGATAAGAATGAAGAAGGAGATTTACAAGGTTCAACTTATATAACGGCTTCTTACCCGATATCATTGCCATTAGAAATAACATTGACTCCAGCAGTTGGATTTACTCCTTGGAAAGGAATGTATCATGATAAAGCCGCTTTTACAGATTTGTCATTAAAAGCCAGTAAGGATATAAAAATTACAGAAAGTTTTAATATTCCGATATTCTTACAGGTAATAGCAGCTCCAGTTTATGACCGTACATATCTTATAGCTGGTATAAGTATCGGATTCTGAGAACAGGAGTTTTTTATTGCTGAATTCTGGCAGTCATTAAACTGTCGAATTCAGCAATTATCCTTAATAAGGTCTTGTTTGTATAATTATTTCTTTTTCAAGATATATAAATCAGCAAGTTCTCCCTTATTAGGAATACCAGTACTATCAGTCAAAGTGACAGCATCTTCTAGAATCTTGTAATAAGTTTTTGTACCTGAAGAAGGTGTTATCAGTTCTATCAGATCCTTATTTAGAATATGGTAAATTCCATTTGTTTCAATAGGATTATCTGCTTTACTGCCAAGATATTCACTTATTAAGCAATAAGTAGAGTCTTCCCGAATGGTAAGAGTCGTTTTGATACCTTCACAGTCAGCTGCAGGTAGAGTTCCTTCATAGGTTCCATAAATTGATTTTTCTACTGTTTTAGTAGTAGTTTGAGTAGGAAGATTTTGTTGTTCAGTCGCAGCTTGTTGCTGTTTGTTTGTACAACCGACTACCATAATTGCACTTGTTACGGCAATTAATCCAAATCTAAAAGTTTTCATATGTCATTTGTATTAAAAAAACGCCCAAAAGTAAAATATAAAAATGAAGTTGATGTAACAATATGACTAAAAAATGTTATTATTTTTTGAAAGATTTAATGTCTTCAGAAATCAATACTTTTAATATCAGAAATTTTCTTTATTGATAATGTTTTTATGTTCTCATAATGAAATAGACTTTCTCAAAATGAGAAGGTGCTGAAAACTGTTTCTTAATGTCTGTGAATAATTATTTATCAGATATATAGATACTTGTGAAGAATAGGATGCGTTTGGTATACACCTTGTACTTATTATTAAAACGTTTTATCATTATGAGTAAGCTTTACGATAATTGTAGTTTCAATAAATATTGCCTGAACAGCGATCTGATCAATTTCAGGTTCATTTCTTATATTTTGGGTGTATTATTATTGGTTGAGGCAGCTTTGTTTTGTCTTTGTGCCGGTATATCCATCTGTTATCAGGAAAGTGATTACATTTATTTTATTTATACCATGTTTATCAATGTCGGAGTTGGCGGCTTGATGATGTTGTTTGGGAAAAAAGCAGATCGTCAGTTGACTCGGCGCGATGGATATTTTATCGTCAGTGTTTCCTGGTTACTTTTTACTATTTTCGGAATGCTACCTTATTATATAAGCGGACATGTCCCAACTATTACAGATGCTTTCTTTGAAACCATGTCAGGTTTTACTACAACAGGAGCTACAATTCTGAATGATATCGAATCTTTATCACACGGGCTTTTATTTTGGCGAAGTCTTACTCAATGGCTTGGAGGTTTGGGAATTGTGTTGTTTACCATTGCTCTTCTTCCTATATTCAGCGGATGCAGTCAGCAACTGTTTTTGTCGGAAGCAACGGGCGTGACACACGATAAGATTCAGCCCCGTACAGCTGTAATGGCCCGTTACTTGTGGATTATCTATATTGTTCTTACATTGATTGAAACAGTCCTATTGATGTTTGGAGGAATGAGCCTTTTCGATGCTGTTTGTCAATCTTTTGCAACAACGGCTACCGGAGGATTTTCTACCAAGCAGGATAGTATATCTTATTGGAACTCACCCTATATCGAATATGTAGTGGCTATCTTTATGATTCTTTCTGGAGTGAATTTCTCATTATATTACTTCTTTGTAAGAGGTCGTTTCAAAACTTTACTGAAAGATGAAGAGTTTCACTGGTTTTTGAAGTCTGTCGGAACATTAACTCTGATTATAACTTTTACATTATTCATAACTGATTATTATGATCTGGAGACTGCTTTCCGAAAAGCTTTGTTCCAGGTGGCAACAGCTCATACTTCCTGTGGATTTGCAACAGATGATTATAATCTTTGGCCGCCGTTTACCTGGATGCTTCTTATGTTCGCCATGATTTCGGGTGGTTCTACCGGTTCAACCAGCGGAGGTGTGAAAAGTCTGCGTATGCTTATTATGTTCAGAAGTATAATGAATCAGTTTAAAAAGATGCTTCATCCGCGAGCAGTACTTCCTGTTCGTGTAAACAAGCAGGGTATTTCTGCAGAAGTCTCTTCAACCGTATTCACTTTCTTCGTCGCTTATCTGGGGTGTGTCTTTATCGGCTGGACTTCCTTGCTGGCTTTAGGTATTGGTTTTGGTGAATCTATGTGTACGGTAATATCGGCTATCGGAAATGTGGGACCGGGTTTGGGAGTTTTCGGACCTGTTTATTCATGGGCCGCTTTGCCTGATGCAGCTAAATGGATTCTTTCCATTTTGATGTTCCTTGGCCGATTGGAAATCTTTGGTATTATGATGCTCTTCTATAGAGGATTCTGGGAAGATAATAATTAATATGTACTTGGATGATTGAAATACTAAATATCTGATGGATCAGCAAGAAAAAAACGTACAGCATTTCCTGGATCTGATTAAGCGGTCACAGCGAGGTGTCTTTAAAATCTACATTGGTATGATAGCCGGAGTAGGAAAGACCTATCGAATGCTTCAGGATGCGCATGGAATGCAAGAAAATAATATAGATGTTCAGATTGGTTATGTGGAAACTCACGGACGGGCTGGGACAGAAGCCTTGTTAAAAGGTTTACCAGTCATTCCTCGTAAAAAGATTTTTTATAAAGGGAAGGAACTTGAGGAAATGGACTTGGATACCATTCTTCAATTACATCCCGAACTGGTGATTGTTGATGAGCTGGCACATACAAATGTGGATGGAAGTCGAAATCAGAAACGATGGCAGGATGTAATGGAGTTGCTCGATGCCGGTATCAATGTTCTTTCGGCTGTAAATATCCAGCATATCGAAAGTCTGAATGACGAAATAAAGAATATTGCTGGAATAGAAGTTAAAGAGCGTATTCCGGATAAGGTTTTGGAAGAAGCAGATGAAGTGGTCAATATTGACTTGACGGCGGAAGATCTGATTGAGCGTCTGAAAGCCGGTAAGATTTACCGTCAGGAGAAGATACAGATTGCTTTGAATAACTTCTTTAAGACAGAGAATATCCTGCAGTTGCGTGAACTGGCCTTGAAAGAGGTGGCTTTTCGTGTAGAAAGGAAAGTGGAGAACGAGATTCTTTCATCAATTCCTACCCGGAATGAAAAGATTCTGGCTTGTATCAGTAGTAATGAACGTACACCTCGACGGGTAATCCGAAAGGCTTATAAAATTGCTTCAAGATATAATACTTCATTTATTGCACTATTCGTGCAGACAGATAGCGAAAGTCCGGATAAAATTAGTCTGGCTTCGCAAAGACATCTGCTGAATCATTTTAAACTGGTAACCGAATTGGGAGGAACAGTACTCCAGGTCCCATCCGAAGACGTGACTAATGCTGTTATCCAGGTTTGTAAAGAACAGAAGATTACTACCATTTGTATGGGGCAGCCATCGTTTCAAATACCACATACTTTCTTTAAAATAGGATCTTATAAAAGATTTATGCACAATTTGGCCGAAATGAAGATTGATTTACTTATTATTGCATCTTAATAGATTTTTGGATATGAATATGAATATAAAGACAAAACTGACGTTGGCTATTGGCGTTTTAGTAGCCATGATAGTATTGGTGGTCGCCTTGTCTATTACTAATCTTCAGATATTAACGGCCACAGAACCGAATAGCCCTGCTGCAGGACCGGGATTGAACAGAGCTTTGATCTGGGTTTCCATCACAGGTGGTATCTGTATTCTGATAGGTTTGGGAATACTTTATAAAATACCTAAATCTATTAACCGGCCTCTGCAGGATGTTACTAAAGGTATTCTTGAGATTGCCAATCATAATTATAATGTTAGTCTGAGTTTGGGCGGAAGTCAGGAACTGGTTTCAATAAGTAAAAACTTTAACCGTATGGCGAAGCGTTTGCAAGATTACCATAATAGTACGATTTCTGATCTGATGACTTCGAAGAGGTATATGGAAACGATTATCAATGCTATAACCGAACCTATTATTGGTTTGGATAATAGTATGCAGATTATTTTTATTAACGATGCTGCTTTGAATATTTTAAATCTGCATAGAGAAGATATCGGTGGCAAGTCGGCTCAGGATATTGCTTTGCGAAATGATTTATTGCGAAAGCTGCTTTGTGGTTTGTTTGAACCTAAGGAACAGGAACAAAAGCGTGGTAAAAAGAATCCTTTGAAGATATATGCTGATAACAAGGAGAGTTATTTTCAGGTCAGTTATATGAACATTTCCATGAAAGGAAATGATGGAGAGACCATGGAGAAAAGGGGAGAAGTTATCATGTTGAAGAATATTACCGAGTTCAAGGAATTGGATACAGCCAAGACTACATTCATTTCGACAATATCTCATGAATTAAAGACTCCTATTTCGGCCATTCTGATGAGCCTTCAGTTACTTGAAGATAAAAGAGTCGGCTCATTGAATAGCGAGCAATTCGAACTTTCTGAAAGTATTAAGGAAAACAGTGAGCGGCTGTTGAGTATTACTGGTGAACTTCTGAATATGACTCAGGTGGAAAGTGGTAAATTGCAACTTAAACCGAAGATTACGAAGCCTATTGAACTGATCGATTATGCTATCAAGGCAACGCGGGTTCAGGCTGATAAGTTTGGTATCCAGATTGAAGTGGAATATCCGGAGAAGATAAAGAAACTATTCGTTGACAGTGAGAAGATTGCCTGGGTGTTGACTAACTTGTTGAATAATGCTGTTCGCTATTCGGCTGAGAATGGCAGGGTCATCATAGGAGCTGCCGAAAAAGAAGAAGGATATATTGAGATATATGTTCAGGATTTTGGTAAGGGTATTGATGCCCGTTATCATGAAAGTATCTTTGAACCGTATTTCCGTGTGCCGGGAACCAAAGTACAGGGTAGTGGCTTGGGACTTTCTATTTCTCGTGATTTCGTGGAAGCTCACGGAGGAACTCTTGTTATTAAGAGTGAAATAGGAAAGGGCAGTCGTTTCATAATGACTCTTCCTGCTTGATTTCTGATTGACCGGGTTCTCTGTTTTAGTAGAGGTGTTAATGTAAACAAAGTTTGATTTAAGCTGTTCTTTTTATTTTATAGTTTATATCACCTTGGTGAATTAATTAGTTCACCAATATGATTTGATTGCATCACAATTGTGAATTAATTGATTCATTGTTGTGATGCAATTTATTATACCTATGTTTTATTAAAAATGGGATAATAATCATTAATTAAATGATACTATTTATATAGTTCAGGCTTTTGATATTTTGGTTTTATTCAGAAAATCAAGAGTGGATTCTCTTTGAATCCTCATTCGTTTATTGTAACTTTATAGCACTAGGAATCTATCAGGAAGTTTTATTTTATTAATTGATTAATATTATGAAGGAAGAAACGAAAGACTATTGTAAATATGGAATCTTATTTACGATAGCATGGAATATTGTTTTATTCATATTGTTGGTTATTACAAATTTGGTCGAAGGTAATGAACTTTTCTTTTATGAATCCACTCATTGGTATGATATGCCGGTCATAATTCTGATTTGGTCGTTAGTCTGGTACTGGATAGGATATAGTTTACGAAAGGAATTCCTGTTTCAAAGAAAATACTACCAGCATAAATTTCAGATGTTGAATCAGCAGAAAATTAAAGATTTGTTCAAAATCCATTATTTGTCACGTTATGCCAAAATTCTTACTGTTGTCTGTATTACTGCTATTCCTTGGTATGTGATTGGTTATGTTAGAGATCATTTTAACTTGACAGATATCATCATTATGAGTGTCCTATTTATCTGGTCGCTGATTCTATACTTTACAGCCCGTTATTTAAAAAGAAAAGTTTCCTCTATGAAGTTATAAATAAAAACGAATTATCTTTATCATTGCAGGCGATTCGTTTTTGTGACAGTTTTGCTATCGGCCCTTTTTTAGTAACATACATATTTAATATGTTATTGATTTCATTTTCAGACAAACTTTCATAAATTTGCCGCTGTGTCTGATAATTAGTATACCATGAAAATAAAATTGACTATAATCTTCTCTCTTATACTGCTGCTAAGTAGTTGCTCCTCTTCGATCTATGTAAGTAAATTCAGTTCGGAAAAGGTGGAATTAGGTATGAGCAGATCCGATTTTGTGAAACTTTTCGGTGCTCCTTTTGCCAAAGAGATGATTACTACTCCTGATAATCGGAAACTGGAACGACTTCTTTACAGAGAAGGTCTGTTCGATGGTCTTGGCTGGTATAGTATTACTACTTCATTTACCTTTGAGGAACAGAAACTGGTAAGTCAGGAAGTTATAAACGAGGAAAGAATGAACAATAATAACAATCCGAATACGACAAAATAAATGTGCTGATGAAAAAGAGTTGGTTAATTGTAGTTCTGCTACATTTCTTATTTACTGCTTGCAACAGTGATATTTTTATAAAAGACTTTTTACCCGAAGTACCCCAGGTGTCTTTAAATACAGGGGATTCTATCATTATTCCTTTTGCTGATGTAAAATGGGATATTGAAGGTGTCTTTCTGACTGCAGAAATGAAAGGTAATGTGTATGATAAAGATGGTAATCTGATGGGACAAAATCTTCCTTTGCGCGACAAGTATGTGAAAGGACTGGTCAAACTGTTTGTAGGTGAAAATAAGGATTTTTTATCATTCCGGGTGGAACGTACCAATTGGAAAGAGCTGAAGATTGTGGCTGGGGTTAATATGAATGAGCAGCCAACAGAAATAAGAATCTGGGTGACTGGTAATACTGTCAGAAAAGAAATTAATCTGACTTTGAATCCTTCCGAGAAATATCAGGTTGATCATGTGGAATATCATTGGAATCAGTTCAAAAATGAAAAGGAAACTTCACGAATCGTTGAAGAAATGTCTTTTTATAATAGGTCATCGAATGAGATGCAGTGGATATTCAAGCCATATAGTAAGGTTACACGTAACATGATGGTCAAATCGGAAGATGATAATTATATGTTATCATGGTATTTAGGAGAGATTCCGCCTAATGTGGAGGTTTATGATCTGATTAATGGCAAACCTCAATTGAACGGGGCAGAGCTGCCTATGGATAACTATTGGCATAAGATGCCTTCTCCGTTCGATATCAATATAGCAGATACAGTATATGTGGCTCCTTTTACAAAGCAGGATGTACATGTGAAGGTTTATTTTGAAAAAACATCGCTTCCTTTTACACTGCATGCTTATAGCAAGCAATTGGATAGATATAAAACATTTAGAGGAGAATTATGTAGTTCATGTCCGTCGAGATATGAAATTGTAATGGGAGAACCTGAAAAAATAGAGAAGAAATGAAGAGGATGATGAAATGGATTACGGCAGGAATCGTGATGTCGCTCGGACTTTGCCAGATTGTTTCTGCGGATGAGGCACATAGAAAGAGTGTAGTGATTACCGATACAGCCCGTTTGTCAAGTAAGCCTATACATCAGTTGGGAATAGATCTGGCTCCGGCTTATGTCTTTCCTGCTCATGGCTTTTTTAAAGGAGAAAATCAGAAAGGAAAACCAATTAGAGCCAACTTCTCTGCCCATTTGAAATATGCTTTTAAGTTTGCTCCCGATTCTTATTTCGGACGGCATTATCCGCATGCCACACAAGGTATCGGATTATCGTATAATACTTTCTTCAATAATCAGGAACTCGGTTCGCCTTGGGCGCTTTATGTTTTCCAGACATCCCGGATTACCTCCATCAATAAAAATCTTTCACTGGATTATGAATGGAACTTTGGAGCTTCTTTCGGCTGGAAGCCATACGATGAACAAACGAATCCAAAGAATTTGATAGTCGGTTCCAAGATTAATGCCTATATCAATTTGGGTATCATGCTGAATTGGAAGCTGTCTCCGCAATGGAATATGACAACGGGTATTGGAATGACACATTTCTCGAATGGAAATACCCATTATCCAAACTTCGGAGTCAATACTCTGGGTGCAAGAATCGGTTTGATCCGGACTTTTGGTGATCATACGAAAAGACATGCCATGCCGGATCTTTCCTTCCATCCGTATGTCAGTTATGATCTGGTATTGTATGGAGCCTCCCGAAAGAAAGGTCTTTATCTGAATGGAAATGATATAGGAGTTTTGGTTCCCGGTTCTTTCGGTATTGTAGGAATGAACTTTAATCCGATGTATAATTTCACGCGTTATTTCCGCTCTGGTCTTTCTTTGGATGTTCAGTACGATGAAAGTGCGAATATCGGCAATCATATAGCTAATCCGGAAGCATCTTCGGAAGATATGAAGTTCTATCGTCCTTCATTGAGAGAACAATTGAGTGTCGGTATTTCAGCTCGTGCAGAATTGGTGATGCCTATTTTCTCTATTAATATTGGTATTGGTAAGAATTTTATCTGTAAAGGTGCAGATACCAATAAATTCTATCAGATTATAGCATTGAAGACGCATGTAACAAAAAGCCTTTTCCTGCATGTCGGTTATCAGTTATATAACTTCAAGGATCCGAATAATCTGATGCTTGGCTTGGGTTACCGATTCAATGCCGGAGGAAGATAAATAAAAGGAATAGAAAGAATGAAATAAAAAGCCTTCCATAAGATGATTCACCATGCTTATGGAAGGCTTTCCTTATATGAATAACGTTCAGCTTTTATTCTCCAAATTCAGTCTGTTGGCGTTCCACTTCTTTTAATCGTAAAGTGTTTAACTCCCGTTTTAGTCTTTCCACTTCTTTGAGAGCATCAGTATCAGATGAATTGGAATTGTCGGAAGAAATAGACACTTCCGGGATTTGCTGAGCTTCCTTCTGGTCATAAATAAGAGGATTAGCTGCTGGATATGATTCAAATTCCAATTCCCCGCTGACAGGTTTCTGTGAACCTTTGAAAAGAACATTTGCCTTTACTTTGATTTTCCCCGGCTTCAAAGTGGATTGAATCAGAACCGGAGCAGTTCCCCATTTGACTGGGGCCGGATTAGCCATTTCTCTTTCGCCTCCAAGAATACGGCCTTCTCCTTCAATGGTAAAACAGATGTGATAATTATTCAGCCGTTTGATATTTCCGTTCTTGTCGGCAATGGCAGCAACAACCGTTACAAAATCGGAACCGTCAGCCTTCAATTCTGTGTTCTCATTGTCAAGCCATAGAATGATCTTCTCCGGACGGCGGGCTGGTTCCACTTTGTGAGTGGCTACCACTTTACCATCAATCAGACCTTCAGCCAACAGATAAACATCTGCCTGTTTCTTCTTGTTGGATAAAGCTTTATCCGCCATAAAATTGTATACATCCGGAAAAGTAATGATTGGTGAAAGCATCCCTTTATGATTATTGTCCTTGTGATATGTATAAGTTTTTCCTCCCTTGTTAAAAGTCAGTCTGACTTCATCACAGTTGGAATAAACGGTTACATCCTTGCTGGAGAAAGGTATCATTTCATGAGCAATATAAACCATCGGACCGTTATCAGCTATCAGCTGTTTGTTTATATCAGCCGGGCGTTGAGCCGAAAACATAAAGTATGAATATTTAGGCTGACGGAAGACATCCATCAGACCTCCATAAAATGGATCAGGATGATAGCCTCTTTGGTGATCGAAGGAATGCCATAGGCAACCGCCTACGTGTTGAGGAGATTGCTGATACAAAACTTCAAAATTGGTAATGGGATACGATGGAAATGCGTAATGTTGAGCTTGTACAAGCATGGCTTGTTCTCCCCAATTACGAGCAACGCGGCTAGGTGAATTATGTGAAGACCAATCGTCTACATTATCTCCCCATTCTCTGGTAAAGTAAGTAATGTTTTCTGAAACTTTGAAATTCTTATTCGTGTCTTGCATTTTGGAAGGATGTGTGAAATGTACCGGAAAGTTTTCATGTCCTCTTGCTTCGCTATCGCTTCCGCAATAACAGTAAGGATAAGGGTATTCCGTATCAACAATATCTTTTACATTCTTTGCAAAATCTTCCGGATACCAGGTCTCATTCAATACAGGTTCCCATAACCATATGCAGGCATGATTACGATCACGACGCACCAAATTGCGAATGTCATTATAAACACGTTCGGCAAAAATAGGAGCTTCATTCCAGAATTGCCACCCCGGAGTATTATCGATTATGAACAAACCTAATTCGTCGCAGGCATCCATAAAAGCCGGATCTTGTGGACAATGGGCATTACGGATGATTTCCATTCCGGCATCTTTCAGTTTCTTGGCATCTCTCCAATGAATGCTGTTGGCAACCGCATTTCCAACCACGGCAAAATCCTGATGTCTGTTGGCTCCGATCAAAGGTTTTCCGTAAGATTTCCCGTTCAGCCAGAATCCTTCTTTCCCTTTGAATTCAATACTTCTGATACCGATACGACGACGGTAGCCATCAATAACATTCCCTTCTTCATCTAATATCCGAACAAGTAAATTATATAAAGTTGGTGAGGATGGAGTCCAAAGTTTGGCATTTTTCACTAACATCTGATCGGTAACAGAAACAGCTTTTCCGGCTTTTACATGGAAATTGCTGTTGATGTATGCTACTTGTTTTCCATCTGATCCCAGTAAAGTATATTCTATTATTCCAGTGAAACGCTTTTTCATATCATTGCGAACCTGTACTTTCAAATTCACTTCGGATTTTTCTTCAGAAACTTTCCCGAAGGAAACAAATAATCCACCTCCGGCTGTTTCGTTAGCGAAATTAGGATCTGTTATATAGATTTGATTATGAGCAACCAGCCAGCAATCGCGATAGATTCCTCCAAAATAAGTATAATCCAATGTTTCCTGTGGTTTTCCCGGGGGATAAGAAGGATCGTTGCTGTTATCAGTCCATACCGCAATTACATTATCTTTTGTCCAGTCTAAAATATCAGAAACATCAAGTATAACAGGAAGATAACCTCCAAAATGTTCGGTTATGAGCTTCCCGTTAACAAAAACTTTACTTTTGCCCATAATGGCTTCGAAATGAAGAAAGAGCTTCTTCCCTTTTAACGAAGTATCGGGAGTGAAATGTTTACGATACCAGACTTCTCCTTGATAGTTAATACATCCACTAGCTTCTGTTGGAAGATATTCTATTCCGTGCGGGAGAGAAACTACATTCCATTCTTTGTCGTCGAAATCTATTGCCTCTGCTCCTTGTACGGCTCCTTTGTAGAAACGCCATGCCGGGTTCATTGAATAAACTTGTCGTCCATTATCCTTCAGACGGAAGAATCCGGCTGTTGAGAACTCCGGTTGATGAGCAGCACACATTGGAAATGATAATAACAGAAAAAATACGAATTGGATTAAATTCTTCATGATATTTTGTTTTAGAAACTCTTAAATGTTCGTTGTTTTTTAATGGATGAAAAGAAACACAATTGGAATACAATCAATTGATTATTGTTCCTGATTATCCGTCTTTATAAAAACAAAGTTATAGAAATATTGTTTTAAAGTCGTTGTTTGTTCTAATTTTCTTTGTTGTCAGTTATAATCTGGAAAGGATAAAATAGATGCAGTATTTGGAGAGTGCGATTAAAAGAATAGGGATAGAATTATAGGAGGGTATAAAAACAAAAAAGATTACCAATCTTTAATTGATAATCTCTTAAGCGGAAGCGGGGGGATTCGAACCCCCGGTACGGTTACCCGTACGTCAGTTTAGCAAACTGGTGGTTTCAGCCACTCACCCACACTTCCAGTTTTTATGACTGCTATTGTTTTGAATTGCGTTGCAAAGGTAAATCTAATTTTTAAATAAACAATACTTTTACCATTATTTTTTGAAAAAAAGGTGCTACTTTTGTGGCATATTCTGAAAATCAATTTGTTATTAATTTATGAATAAACGTTTTTTTGTTCAGCACTGGATCTGGATTTCTTGTATAGCTATTACTTTAATCCTTTTTAGTTGTGGACTTTGGGTGTATCGAATTATCTGGGCTCCAAGTTTTTTCCCGGAGAAACCTGTATACATTTATATTGATGAAACAAAAGACTGGAATAAATTATGTTCTCATTTGGAAGATTCTGCTTCGTGTACACATATCAGATGGTTCAAATTTTTGTCATCCTGGATGAACTTTAAAGGAAAACTGAAGACTGGGCGATATCAGATTGATCCGGAGATGAATAATATCAGTGTCATTCGTAAGTTGAGGAGTGGAGATCAGGATGCAGTCCATCTGACTTTCATTGGTTCAAGAACAAAGGAGGATATAGTCGAACGAATAGACAAGCAGCTTTTATTGAAAGGGGAGGACTTGCTTCGAATGATGAATGATTCTGTTTGGTGTGCTTCGATGGGTTTTAACAGGGAAACGATTGTCTCTATGTTTATTCCCAATACGTATCAGGTTTATTGGGATATTACTCCCGATAAGTTCATGGCTCGTATGAAGCGGGAATTTAATTCTTATTGGAATCAGAATAGAGTACAGAAAGCGAAGGAAATCGGCCTTACTCCGATAGAAGTTTCTATTTTGGCTTCAATCGTAGAAGAAGAATCAGCTGCAGTTGAGGAATATCCTCTGATAGCTGGACTATATATAAATCGTTTGAAGAAAGGAATGTTTTTACAGGCGGATCCGACGGTGAAATTTGCTGTTGGTGATTCTAGTCTTCAGCGAATTTTGAATAAACATCTGGAGATTGATTCTCCATATAATACATATAAGTATGTAGGATTGCCGCCTGCTCCAATTCGTATCCCTTCTACCCGTGGATTAAATGCTGTATTGAATTATACGAAGCATCATTATCTATATATGTGTGCTAAAGAAGATTTTTCTGGGCGACATAATTTTGCTAAAACATTGGCTGAACATGTAAGAAATGCAGCGAAATACCAGGCAGAACTTAACAGAAGAAAGATTTTTGAGTAGATTTACTTTCAAATCATAACAAAAAATGTATCTTTGGAATTCGTAAGTAGGAATTAGCTTATATTTTGCTTCCATATCTATTTTGTATTTGGAAGTTTACTTTTTATTAATTGTTGATTATACGAAAATATCATAAAATGGAAAAACATCTATTTTTAGGGGATGAAGCCATTGCTCAGGCGGCCCTGGATGCCGGACTTTCTGGTGTATATGCTTACCCGGGAACCCCTTCAACTGAAATTACGGAATATATCCAAAAATCTCCAATTACTAAAGAACGTGGAATTCATTGTAGATGGAGTGCAAATGAAAAGACTGCTATGGAAGCTGCTTTAGGTATGAGTTATGCCGGAAAGCGTTCTCTTTGCTGTATGAAGCATGTCGGGTTAAATGTAGCAGCCGATTGTTTTATGAATGCTGCTATGAGTGGAATTAACGGTGGTATGATCGTTTTGACTGCCGATGATCCTTCAATGCACTCTTCCCAGAACGAACAAGATAATAGAATGTATGGTAATTTTGCCATGCTTCCCATCTTGGAGCCTTCAAGTCAGCAGGAAGCTTACGATATGGTTTATCAAGGCTTTGAATTGTCTGAAAAATTAGGCTATCCTATTTTACTTCGTGTGACAACTCGTATGGCTCACTCACGTGCCGGAGTTGAAACTAAACCTATGAAGGAACAATGTCAGATGCATTTCCCTGAGAATGGTCGTCAACGTTATGTTCTGTTGCCTGCTTTGGCTCGTCAACGTTACAAACAATTAATTATTGCTCAGGATAAGTTCATGCAGGAATCTGAAAATTCTCCATTCAATAAGTATATTGATGGATCTGATAAATCTTTAGGTATACTGACAACAGGAATTGCATTTAACTATTTGTCTGAAAATTGTCCGAACGGATTCAATCATCCGGTCTTGAAAGTGACTCAATATCCAGTTCCTTTGGAAAAATTGCAGCGCTTGGTAGATGAATGTGATGAAATCCTTGTTTTGGAAGAAGGTTATCCGGTTGTAGAACAACAATTGAAAGGTCTGTTAAGTAAAGGCTTGAAAGTTCATGGCCGTTTGGACGGAACTTTACAGCGTGATGGTGAGTTGACCCCTGATGCTGTTGGTAAAGCTCTAGGTCTGGAGATTACAGAATATTATGCAAAACCGGAAGTAGTTGAACAACGTCCTCCTGCATTATGTCAGGGTTGTGGCCATCGTGATATGTACCAGGCTTTAAACGAAGTGGTTGCAGAATACGAAGGAGCCAAAGTCTTTGGTGATATTGGTTGTTATACATTAGGCGCTTTGCCTCCATATCGTGCAATCGATTCATGTATTGATATGGGTGCTTCTATTACTATGGCAAAAGGAGCTTCGGATGCTGGTGTCTTTCCTGCTATATCTGTAATTGGTGATTCGACCTTTACTCATTCCGGTATGACAGGTTTGTTGGATTGCGTAAACGAAAATGCAAACGTAACGATTGTCATTTCTGATAACGAAACAACTGCAATGACTGGCGGTCAAGATTCTGCAGGTACAGGTCGAATAGAATCTATTTGTACAGGACTTGGTGTTGATCCTGCTCATATTCGTGTAATGATTCCTTTGAAGAAGAATTACGAATCAATGAAGGCTATCATTCGAGAAGAAATCGAATATAGAGGTGTATCAGTTCTGATCCCTCGTCGTGAGTGTATGCAAACATTAGCAAGAAAGAGTAAAGCAAAGAAAAAATGAAAACAGATATTATTTTGTCAGGTGTAGGCGGACAAGGTATTCTTTCAATTGCCGCCGCTATAGGTGAAGCTGCCTTGAAAGAAGGTTTATATATGAAACAGGCTGAAGTTCACGGTATGAGTCAGCGTGGAGGTGATGTGCAGTCAAATCTCCGTCTTTCTGATAGTCCGATTGCTTCAGACTTGATAGCATTAGGTCATGCCGATTTGATTATTTCGCTTGAACCGATGGAAAGTCTGCGCTATCTGCCTTATTTAAAAAAAGATGGCTGGGTGGTTACTAATTCTCGTCCTTTTATCAATATTCCAAATTATCCTGAGCTTGAAAAATTGCAGGCAGAATTAGATAATCTTCCTCATAAGGTAGTGCTTGATGTGGAAACTATTGCCAAACAGGCTGGTTCGGTCAGAGCAGCCAATATTGTCATGTTGGGTGCTGCTACTCCTTTTATTGGTATTGAATATGAAAAGATTGAGGAAGGTGTTCGTCAGATCTTTATTCGTAAGGGGGAAGCTATTGTAGATATGAACTTGAAGGCTTTACGAGCCGGATATGAAATTGCTCAGAGTAAACAATAATTTATATTTATGAAGAAAATATTTATTGCTTCACTGTGTCTGCTGCTGGCATCGTTGTCTTTTAGTCCGATATTGGCAGCAGACTTGGTAAAAGTAGGCGATCCGATGCCTAAGTTTACAATTGTGCACGATAACGGAATGAAGATTGCATCAACTACCTTTAAAGGTAAAGTAGTGCTGGTTAATTTATTTGCAACCTGGTGTCCTCCTTGTCAGAAGGAATTGGCTGCTGTGAAAGAAACACTTTGGCCAAAATATAAAGATAATAAGGATTTCGTTATGCTGGTGATCGGTCGTGAACATTCGGATGCCGATTTAGAAAAATATAATCAAAAGAAAGGTTTTACTTTTCCGTTATATCCAGATAAAAACAGAGCAATATTCAGTTCTTTTGCCGATGAATTGATTCCTCGTAGTTATCTGATAGGAAAAGACGGTAAAGTTGTATATCTGAGTAAAGGATATAAAGACACAGAATTTGCTGAATTAATGAGCCGTATTGAAAGTGAATTAAAAAAATGATTTGTGAGAATTTGCATTTAATCAGTTTCTCACCTACTCATACTTCTTTAAAAATAGCTCATGCTATTGCCGAGGGTATGAATGTAGCTCCTTTTTCAGAATCGGATATAACATTCCAAACACCGAAAGAGAAAGATTTGATTGAGAATGAATTGGTCATAGTGAGTGTCCCTGTGTATGGGGGCCGAGTGCCGGATACAGCAATAGAACGTTTAAAGATGTTTCGTGGAGAAAACTCGTTGGCTGTCCCTGTTGTTGTTTACGGAAATAGGGATTATGATGATGCATTGCTGGAACTTTCTGATTTGTTGAAGGATCAAGGTTTTGTAATTCTGGCTGCTGCAGCATTTATTGGAGAGCATTCGTTTAGTACTTCTCAGTATCCGATTGCTTCTGGTCGTCCGGATATGAAAGATCATGATCTTGCTTCTGACTTCGGGCGACAGGTAATGGAAAAGCTTCAAGGTATCTCTTTGTTGAAAGATTTGCCTGACGTAAAAATAAAGGGAAATTATCCTTATAAGGAAAAGAAAGCTGGAGCTCCGGTGGCACCAATGGTCAATGAAGATAATTGTTCTTTATGTGGTTGTTGCGTAAATGTTTGCCCGGTAGGAGCGATATCTATAAATGGTGATAAAATCTATTCGGATCCGACTCTTTGTATCAAGTGTTGTGCTTGTGTAAAGGAATGTCCGGATGGAGCAAGAGTCTTTCCGAATCCGTTTGCTGAATTCCTTTTTAAAAACTTCAGTACACGTAAGGAGCCTGAATTGTTTTTGTAGTTTGTTGTTCGATTTCAGTTTAAGTAATATCAAAGAATTAAATAAAAATGTCCTGCGTTTAAACAAAAACGTGGGACATTTCTGTTTAAGCGCTAAAGTCTTTTATGTGGTTGGAAAATATTACATCTTGTTGGAAATTAAATATTTGTGAGTGTGGATACTTTTTCTGCTTTTTAAAATAAAAATGATTAAAATGATAAAATTATCTTTTAAAAGATATATCTTTGATTCTTAATAGTAAAGAATGTTAAATATAAATTCATGAAAAAGACTTTTATTGTGCAGTGTGTGTGGGGGTGTGTCTTGTTAACTGGAACATTGTTCTTCACTGGATGTTCTTTGGATAAGAATTATCAAGATTGTTCTTTGTCTCCTTCAGAACGAGCTGAATTATTGTTGAAAGAAATGACTTTGGAAGAGAAAGTCGGACAGATGTGTCAGTATGTTGGCCCGGGACATATTCAGCAAAATGAACAAAAGAAAAATCAAAAGAGTGATGATATGGGGAATATTGATGCGAATGCTTTTGGTTTGAAATCTAAGGAAATCATAGAAAAGGTAAGGAAAGGAGAGATAGGTTCCTTTCTTCATGTCCTTTCGGTTGAGGAGGCTAATGCTTTACAGCAGGTTGCTCAACAAAGTCGTTTGAAAATTCCCTTGTTGATAGGTGTCGATGCTATTCATGGTAATGGATTGCATGCTGGTTGTACGGTTTATCCCACATCGATAGGAATGGCTTCTACGTTTAATCCTGATTTGTTGGAAAAAATCGGAAAGGAAACTGCTTCGGAGATGAGAGCAAGTGGAATGCATTGGGCTTTTAATCCGAATTTAGATGTGGCACGTGATGCGCGTTGGGGAAGAATTGGTGAAACTTTTGGAGAAGATACTTATCTGGTGACTCGTATGGGAACAAGCCTGATTAAGGGGTTGCAAGGACGTAATGGGGTTGAGCCTGACAGAGTTTTAGCTTGTGCCAAACATTTAATTGCAGGAGGGGAACCGGCAGGTGGTATTAATGCTGCTCCTATGGATCTTTCGGAACAAAAATTAAGGGAAGTGTTTCTTCCTCCTTTTCTTTCTGCTGTTAAATCGAATGTTTTCACGGTTATGGCTGCTCATAATGAATTGAATGGTATCCCTTGTCATGGAAATAAATGGTTATTGGATGATTTGTTGAGGAAAGAATTGGGATTTAAGGGATTTGTTGTTAGCGACTGGATGGATATAGAGCGTATGCATTCCATGCATCATTATTTACCGAGTGTAGAAGAAGCGTTTCGTGTGTCGGTTGAGGTAGGAATAGATATGCATATGCAAGGAAATGGCTATTACGAAACTATATTGGAGGCTGTTCGTCAAGGGCGTATTTCGGAAGAACGTATAAATAAGGCTGTTAATAAAATATTGGAAGCTAAATTCTTATTGGGACTGTTCGAAAAATCTGTTGTTGATATTCCAAATACGAGAAATCAAATAGCTCCCGAAGAACATCGTCAGACAGCATTAAATGCAGCTCGTCAATCTCTTGTGTTATTGAAGAACGATGGTTTGTTGCCTTTGAAGAAAAACGTATATCATAAAATATTCATTGTCGGACCGAATGCTGATAGTCAGACTATTTTAGGGGATTGGGCAATGCCACAGCCAAAAGAAAATGTAATTACTGTTTATAAAGGTCTTCGTGACATGTGCCCGGATGCCCAAATAGATTCTTTATGTTTTTCAGGAGTTATTACAAATATCAATTCTGAGAATTTGGAAGTCGCTGCTCGGAAAGCTAAGGAAGCAGATTTGAATGTGGTAGTGATAGGTGAAAACGCACAGCGTTACGAAAGCAAAGGACGTACCTGTGGAGAAAATTGTGATCGGGATAATTTGGATTTCCCAGGATTACAGCAGAATTTACTTGAAAAAGTGTATGAATCAGGAAAGCCTACTGTTTTGGTCATGTTGAATGGTCGTCCTTTAAGTATAGTTTGGGCAAATGAAAATTTGCCGGCAATTTTAGAGGCTTGGGAACCGGGTATGATGGGTGGTCAAGCTATTGCCGAGGTGCTTTTCGGAGATGTGAATCCAAGTGGAAAACTTCCTGTTACAGTTCCGTATAATGTAGGACAAGTTCAAACGATATATAATCATAAGGCTTCTCAATATTCTCGTCAATTTGCTTTATCTCATACCGGTGCTCTTTATCCTTTTGGTTATGGATTGAGTTATACAACTTATCACTATGGAAACCCCGTTTTATCTAAAACAAAAATTCATAAGGATGAAACAGTCTCGGTTTCTTTTGATTTAACTAATATCGGAAATTTGGATGGAACAGAAATCGTGCAGCTTTATATCCGTGATGAATATGGTTCTGTAACTCGTCCTGTAAAAGAATTGAAAGCATTTCAGCGAGTTCCTTTGAAAGCTGGTGAGAAAAAATCTGTTCATTTCGAAATTACACCCGATGATCTGAAGTTCTATACAGCTCGAAAAGTTTGGGAAGTAGAACCGGGGGATTTCACGATAATGGTAGGGCCTTCGTCTGCAGATAAGGATTTACAGAAAATATCGTTAATCGTAGAATAATAGATGTAATGATTTCAATAGAAGCGATGTCGCCTTTTTTCTAAAAGGGAGGCATCGCTTTTTTTATATAGTCTTTGGCTTTTTGGTTTTGTCCCAATTAATT
>JAHHQS010000250.1 GCA_020026285.1 Parabacteroides sp.
ATGATAGTCTCTGTTTTCATTTGCTTTAGACAGATTACTTCTAGTTACAGATTTACCAAATCCTAGATGGTACCACTTCTCCTGATGAGTTTGCAAAGCAACTATTAAGATTACATAAGCTTTCGCGATTACATAGTTGTCCAATCATCATAACTAGAAGTTGGTTTCAACAGGTAAATGATTTAACATAATGATTACCATCGTACTTTCTTACAGGGTAATAAAAGTGATTCCTATCAAGAAATTCTATCAGTTAAGCGAAAACGAACTTGTCTTTATACATAGGTGGCCTTACTATTAAGGCTACAAAGATATAATTCGAGTCCGTTGATTCAGAAAATCTCTACAAGTATCTAATTATCAATGATTTCAAAGAACGTTTTGTGATTTTTAGTGGACACTAATGTTAAGAAATAGACAATGATAAAGGTTTCTGTAATAATTCCAATATATAACGTTGAGTTATATATATCTGAATGTATCGATAGCGTGTTAAATCAGAATTTTTCTCACTTTGAAATTTTATTAATAAATGATGGAAGTACTGATTCTAGTTTAGCAATTTGCGAAAAATACGCTAAAATTGATTCAAGGATCAAAGTTTATAATAAGAAGAATGGAGGAATATCGTCAGCCCGGAATTATGGAATGGATAAGGCCCAAGGTGAATATATAATTTTTCTTGACTCAGATGATTTTTGGTTAAACGATAATGCATTAGAACAATTGGTTGCTGCTGCAGATGATACGGATGCTGATTTAGTACGTGGAGAATATCATGAGTTTAAAGATGGGGAGATATGTCCGAACAATTTTACATATCAACGTAAAGGTTCATTGTCTGTAGAATCCATTAGTGAATTCTTAACAAACTCAATAACCTCAGGTTTTTTTATCTGGTTATATTTATTTAGAAGAAAGTCGATTAATAAATTACGTTTTGATGAAGAGCAAAAATTCCAAGAAGATATAGAATTTACTCTAAGATTATTTGCTAATCCATTAAAATGTGTTTACTTGCCATTCGTATTTTATGCATACCGTAAAAGAGCTCAATCCTTAACTACTACAATAAATGTTAACAATTTATATTTTTCTTTTAAGTTATCTCGTAGATTTGGACTTTATTCGGACGTTATTCAAGATGACAGTGTTCGTAGAATCTATTTAACAAAGGCTGTTGAAATCTATCATTCAACGTTGGAAACGTTAGTATCAGATGATTACTATAAAGATTCTCATAGTTTAATTGAGAATTTCAAATTAAAAGATCTTCAAAAAGATGTTAATATATGGGCTAAGAGTTCTTCAAAAAAAATATATCCTTTTACGGTCTATATGTCCCCGGATATAGCGTCTGTTTTATTAAGGAAGTATATAAAAGTAAGAAAATTTTTTTTAATTGTAGGAAGTAAATGCAAGAGGCTTTTAATGAGAATTTTAAATCGTTTAAGAAAGTAAATTGTTTTAATAATTTACTCGGGAAATTATAAGTATATTCTTTTATATATTAAAAATAATAGTAGTTACTGACTTATTTTTTTACGTATGTCGAAAGATTTATGTTAGTGTTATGTAATATTAAACAAAGTATAAATGAAATACACTGTTGCCATAAGAACATTAGGAAAAGCAGGTGATAAATATCAAATTCTTTTGGATTCACTTCTTTCACAAACAATCCCCCCTGTGTCTATAAATGTCTATATAGCTGAAGGGTACGCTATTCCAAAGGAAACGGTGGGTGTAGAAAGATACAGTTATGTAAAGAAAGGAATGGTAGCACAACGTGCTTTATCTTTTGAAGAGGTAAATACTGAATATATATTGTTTCTTGATGATGATGTCTATTTACCCAAAGATGGAGTTGAAAAACTTTTTAATGCGTTAGAGCAGGAAAAAGCAGATGTCGTGTCTCCCGACGTATTTCCTAACTCAGAACGAAAACTATTAAGCCGAATTATAATGTTTATCCCAGGACGTATGTTAGCACGTAAAGATGATAAAATATGGGCCTATAAAGTGATGAAAAATGGAGGATATTCATATAACCTGCATCCTAGTAAAGATGTCTATTTGTCTCAAACGAATGCTGGTCCTTGTTTCTTATGTAAGAAAGTAGATATGTTGAAGATTCATTTTGAGGATGAATTGTGGCTTGATGATATGCCTTATGCAATGGGAGATGATGAGGTTATGTTTTATAAGATGTATTTGAAAGGACTTAAAGTCTTAACTTTATTTAATTCAGGTATTGTACATCTTGATGCTGGTTCTACATTACCATCTAATGAAAAAGATAAAACGCGTATATATTGCGATTTTCGTTTTAAAACCATTTTCTGGCATCGGTTTATATTTTTACCTGAAGCTAATATATTGAAAAGGTTGTGGGCTATTATTTGTATAGGCTATACATTTATGTTTAGTTTATTTGTATCTATTATTAAATGTAGGTATGATATATTCAAGATAAAAAAAAGTGCAATCCATAATGCTGTCAGATTTATAAAAAGTGACGAATATCAATCTTTACCACCAATACAATAAGGAAATGAAAATAATACCTATCGTTTTTTCGTTTGATAATAATTTAATATTACCAGCTTGTGTTTGCATATATTCTTTATTGAAAAATGCAAACGAAGATACGTTTTATGATATATTTATATTACATTCTATTGATGTTGGTTTAGAAAAAGACGGGCTGAGACAATTAAAAGGCCTTTTTCGGAATTTTAGAATACAATATAGAACTGTTGATGATTGCTTTGACAAATCCTATGAAGTTAGGGGTATTACAACTGCAACATACTATCGATTATTAATACCTGAGGTAGTACCTGAATACGATAAAGTAATATATTCAGATGTAGACGTAATTTTCCAGTCAGATTTATCTGATTTATATGAAAATACAGACTTAGAAGGTTATTATGTTGCTGGAGTTAATTCTTTATCTCATTTGATACCGGATCATGATATGTATTATAAAAAAATGTCTGTAGATTCTACTAAGACTATTTATGCTGGAAATATTATTTTGAATTCAAAAGCTTTGCTTCAGGATGGTATTATTGATAAGTTCCGTTCTCACGCAGCTAAACAATATCGATTTCAAGATATGGATGTGCTAAATATAGTATGTGCTGGAAAAATAAAATATTTACCTCCTAGCTTTTGTCTAACAACTTATTATGCAGATTTGATTTTACGTAAAAAAGAAGAACTGTGTAAAATATGGTCTGAACATAAAATGCAAAATGTATTTAAAGAGGGCATCATTCACTATAATGGTCAAAAGCCATGGAAGGGATATTGTTTAAACTTTGATATATGGTGGGAATATTATCGTAAATCTCCTTTTTTTGATGATAAGTTTTATTTTAAATTCTTTTATCATAAGTTGAATGAGTTAGATCAACTTTCTTTATGGAAGCGTATCAAAATATTAATTCGTTTCTTTGTATATGGAAGAGAAAAGTAAAGTTTCGGTCATTGTTCCTATATATGGAGTGGAGAAGTTTGTCGCTCACTGTGCTGAATCTTTATTGTCGCAAACCCTCCGTGAAGTCGAATATATTTTTGTGGATGATGCCACTCCTGATAGAAGTATTGAATTGTTAAAATCGGTTATCCAAAGATTTCCAAATCGAACGAATCAAGTTTGTATTGTATCGCATAAGGTTAATAAAGGCTTGCCATCGGCACGTAATACAGGCCTTGCAGCTGCTACTGGAGAATATGTATTTCATTGTGATAGTGATGACTATCTGGAAGTAGATGCATTAGAGCAGATGTATAATCTTGCACATGAACATGATGCAGATGTAGTATGGTGTGATTGGTTTCTTACGTTCGAAAAGAATGAACGTTATATGAAACAGCCTTCTTATTCTTCTGCTATGGATGCCTTGAAAGCGATGTTAAGTGGTGCTATGAAGTATAATGTATGGAATAAGTTGGTGCGCCGTTCTATCTATGTGGAACATCAGATTGAGTTCCCTTCGGGGTATGGAATGGGTGAAGATATGACCATGATGATGGTAATGGCTTATGCGGATAAAGTCGCTTACTTACCGAATGCTTTTTATCATTATGTAAAACTAAATACAGGTGCTTTTTCGCAAACTTATTCAGACAGACATTTGATAGAATTGAAACATAACGTTGGCAGAATTGAATCTTTTATGAAAAAGAGATTCGGAAATGAATTGGAAAAAGAAATAGCTGGAAAAATCGGAGCATGCTGTTACAACATATAAACTGAATAAGACGCAGA
>JAHHQS010000251.1 GCA_020026285.1 Parabacteroides sp.
GGTATTAGATTTAAGGTTAACAATTGAGATTGGGTTGTCGTGAGACAGCCTTTTTCTTTTTTTATACATACCTTTGTAAATAATATATTGAATTATAGAAAAACAATGAATTTCGAACTTTCATCTCCTTTTAAACCAACCGGTGATCAGCCGGAAGCGATAGCCGCTTTGTCCGAAGGATTAAAAAGTGGAATACCTTTTCAGACTTTATTGGGTGTTACAGGTTCTGGTAAGACTTTTACCATAGCAAATGTGATTAAGGAAGTTCAGAAGCCTACGTTAATATTAAGTCATAACAAGACGTTGGCCGCTCAGTTGTACAGTGAGTTCAAAGCTTTCTTTCCAAATAATGCGGTAGAGTATTTTGTTTCGTATTACGATTATTATCAGCCGGAAGCTTACTTGCCTTCTACCGATACTTATATAGAAAAAGATTTAGCAATCAACGATGAAATTGATAAGCTACGTTTACGTGCGACAGCATCCTTATTGTCTGGTCGTCGGGATGTAATAGTTGTTTCTTCCGTTTCCTGTCTGTATGGTATGGCAGATCCGCGAGCTTTTGCTGAAAAGGTGACACATCTGGAACGAGGTATGCAGATAGATCGTGATGAACTGCTTCGTCGTTTTGTATCAGCCTTGTATATCAATAATAAATTAGAGTTCAAGAGCGGATGTTTCCGTGTGAATGGTGATACGGTTGATATCTTTCCTGCTATCGAAACGTTTGATGGAATGGCTTATCGGATAGAATTCTGGGGAGATGAAATTGATCGTATTTCCAGTTTCGACCCGATGACAGGGCAGGAGATAGATGAACAGGATGAATTGAATATTTATCCTACCAATCTGTTTGTAACTACTCAGGAACGGATCAATCAGGCTATCGGACAGATTGATGTAGATTTGGGTACTCAGGTAAAATACTTGAAGGATATAGGAAAACATTACGAGGCGAAACGTTTGTATGAACGTGTTACTTACGATCTGGAAATGATCCGAGAGTTAGGTCATTGTTCCGGTATAGAAAACTATTCCCGTTATTTTGATGGTCGTGAAGCGGGGGAACGTCCTTTCTGCTTGTTGGATTATTTCCCGAAAGATTTCCTTTTAGTGGTGGATGAAAGCCACGTAACAATACCTCAGATCCGTGCGATGTATGGAGGGGACTTTGCTCGTAAGAAGAATTTGGTGGACTATGGTTTCCGTTTGCCGGCAGCTATTGATAATCGTCCGTTGAAGTTTGAAGAATTTGAGGCGATGACTCCTTGTGCTATCTACGTCAGTGCCACTCCGGCGGACTATGAACTGGAAAAGAGTGAAGGTGTTGTTGTCGATCAGGTAATTCGTCCGACAGGGTTGTTGGATCCGGTAATCGATGTCCGTCCTACATTAAATCAGATTGATGATCTGATGGAAGAGATCGCACAACGTACTGCAGTAGATGAAAGAGTGCTGGTGACAACCTTGACAAAACGAATGGCCGAAGAGTTGACTACTTATATGTCTCGTCTGGGTGTTCGTTGTAATTACATCCATAGTGACGTAGATACGTTGGAACGTGTACAGATTATGGACGATCTTCGAAAGGGATTGTTTGATGTACTGATTGGCGTCAACCTGTTGCGTGAAGGATTAGACTTGCCTGAAGTTTCATTGGTGGCTATCCTGGATGCGGACAAGGAAGGATTCCTGAGATCGCATCGTTCGCTGACTCAGACAGCAGGTCGTGCCGCTAGAAATGTAAATGGTAAAGTAATTTTCTATGCAGACAAGATAACTGAAAGCATGCGTCTGACAATGGATGAAACGAATCGTCGTCGCGAAAAGCAGATGGCATATAATGAAAAGCATGGTATTACTCCTCGTCAGGTAGTCAAGAACAGTGTTTCTTTGGTAGCAGAGAAACAGCAGACTGCCGAAGAATATGCTTATATTGAACCTGAAAGACAACAGACTGTTGCAGATCCGGTTATTCAGTATATGAATAAGGCTCAGCTGGAAAAGGCTATGGAACAGACTAAACGCAAGATGATGGAAGCTGCCAAGAATCTTGAATTTATTGAAGCTGCTCAATATCGTGATGAGCTGGTTAAATTAGAAGAGTTGTTGGAAACTAAAAAGGATTGATGTTATGAAGAAAAATCTATTTATTTGCTTTCTTCTCTTGTTGGCAACTGATTTGCTGGCACAATCTGTAATATATACAAAAGAGGATTCTTTGTTTTGTATGCATACATTGGATAGGTTGAATGAAAATCCAAAGGATGGCGGGGAAAAGATAATTCAGATTGCCAAATCCTTTTTAGGCAGACCTTATGTTGCAGGGACTTTGGAAAAGGAGCCGGAGCAATTGATTGTTAATTTCAGCGAACTGGATTGTACGACTTTTGTAGAATCCGTCTTGGCTCTGAGTCAGAGAAATACTTCTTTTGCAGATTATACACAGAATCTTCGTCTGTTGCGTTATCGTAGAGGAATAGTTCGTTATACAGAGCGTCTTCATTATATAGCTGATTGGATTTATGAGAATCAGAAAAGAGGAATTCTGAAAGATGTCACATCTGAAATGCCGGGTAGTAAACCTTTGACTTTGTCGTTGTCTTTTATGTCAACGCATCCAAATGCTTATTCCGCTTTGAAAGGGCATAGTGAAAGAATCTCAAAAATCAGAGATGTTGAAACTGCTATCAATAAGCGAAATATCTATTCTTATCTTCCTAAAGAGAATATGAAACAAGCCGCTTCTTCTATAAAGAATGGTGATATCATTGTTTTCGTTACTTCAATAAAAGGATTGGATGTTACTCACATGGGTATTGCTTATTGGAGAAAAAACGGGGATTTGACTTTTATTCATGCCTCGTCACTGGCAAAGAAAGTGATTATTAATCAATGTTCACTGCAGGAATATCTGAAGACTCAGAAGAGTTGTAAAGGATTGTGGATTCTTCGGACTTTTTAGTTTTTGAAAGTTTGCAAAAATAATCCACCTAAATTCTAAATGTTTTTCTGTCTTTTCGTTTTAAAAAGAGCCTTAATACGATTTTTTATTTGAAATAATTCAAATGTATTCAAAAATTGTTATAAATTTGTATTTGATAATTATGTTATAAAGCAATATATTTATATAAAGTCGTGGTTAATCAACAACATAAAGAAGATATTGATTTTTCTTCAAGTCTGGCAGACGTCTGGAGAGTGCTGACAGATAAAGAAAGAGAAGTCCTTCGCAATAATTCTAATATTCAGACATTTAAAAGAAATGAATTGATATACTGTGAAGGCGATGAACCTAAAGACATGATGTGTCTGTTGAAAGGTAAAGTCAAAATATTTAAGGATGGAGTAGGTGGCAGAAGTCAGATTATCCGAATGGTTAAACCTGTTCAGTATTTTGGTTATCGGGCAAATTTTGCACAGGAAAATTATTTGACTAATGCATCTGCGTTTGAACAGTCAACAGTTTGTATGATACCTATGACCATTGTTCGTGATTTAATTTATACAAACCCTGATTTGGCAATGTTCTTCATCCGTCAGTTATCAGTCGATTTAGGAATAGCAGACGAAAGAACAGTGAACCTGACCCAGAAGCATATTCGTGGTCGTTTGGCGGAATCTTTATTGTTCTTGAAAGACAGTTATGGTTTGGAAGAAGATGGCGCTACTTTAAGTATTTATCTGGCTCGAGAAGATTTGGCTAACTTGTCAAATATGACTACTTCAAATGCTATCCGTACATTGTCTACTTTTGTGGCAGAACATGTAATTGCTATTGATGGTAGAAAGATCAAATTGATTGATCAGGAAAAACTAAAGAAGATTAGTAAACTGGGATAAATATTTATCAGAAACAATATAAGAAAAAGGATATACTGAGATTGTTCAGTATATCCTTTTTTTGTGTATGCTGGTTAATGAATTCTGTTCTTGATGAATTCCTCTATATGATCCAGAAAATTGTAGCTGCCAGTTCCTGGGGATTGGGCATTTTGCTCTTAGGCAGAATCAACTCCCTTTCCTGTGCACATAAGTTAAATACGTGCGATAAGACTACGATTAAAACAAATAAAACTCTATTCATCTTTTTCCTTTATTTTAATTGATTATAAATTCTTATTTAATTATATGGTTTTCTGGAGGTTCCTTTAATATGAGGAGAATAATAACA
>JAHHQS010000252.1 GCA_020026285.1 Parabacteroides sp.
CTATGGCAACTATTGATATGAATCGCACGACTACTATCACACTGCCCGGCGCAGTATCTGCGGAAATCTGGCAGAAGGCACAGGAAAGCTCCGCAGTAATGAGCCTGGCGCGCAGAATTACCCTGCCCGGCCTGGGTGTGACTATCCCTATCATTACCGGCGACCCCGAGGCTGGCTGGGTGGGCGAAACCGAAAAGAAGCCCGTCAAGCGCGGTACGCTGACAGCCAAGCAGATGACCCCCTACACCCTGGCTGTCATCGTGCCCTTCAGCAATCAGTTCCGCCGGGACCTGCCGGCACTGTATGACGCGCTGGTCGCGCGTCTGCCCGGCGCTCTGGCAAAAAAGTTTGATGCCACTGTTTTCGGCGGCACTGCACCTGGCAGCAACTTCGATACCCTTGCTGCCTGCAATATCGCCTTTTACGCGAAGTATCTGAACGAGATCCGCAGCGGAGCAGATGAACAAACCGCTTCCCCGCAGGGGATGCTGAACTGGGCGCGCGCGGCAGCATTCGGAAAAGGCGCGATCAAAGAAGTAAGTGATTATTATGACAGCGGCAGGCGTCCGTTGAGTGCATCCCGTACAGCAAATTATGAAAAGCAAAGGAAGAGGGGGTCGGACAGGAATATCTTGATATGCTCGGCGCAGTGGATGCTGACAAAAACGGAACGATTACACAGGAAGAAGCAAAGAAATATCTTGACGGAAAAAATTTGAGCCGTGAGCAAAAGGCAAAATTGTTTGCCATGATGAATAAGGCTTGGAAATCGAACCCTTATCAGTGAATCAGTCCGTAATTAGTCCGTAATTTAATACGACTTTTTTTAACTTTTTTGAACTTTTCTTAATGTTCAACACAACGAAAAAACCGCAGAATCAAGCCAAATGGCTTGGTTCTGCGGTTTCTTTTCTGGTCCGAGTGTAATTATAGGATTTCAAGAAATCCAGTCATATCAATGGTTTACCGTCAGTTAGCAAGTTGTGTTTCTGTTTGTTCTCAAAAAATAAATTATATTGAGCTGTACCGAGACGATTTTTCATTTTGCATTAGATCTAATGAAATCAGTCTATCAATTTGATACAATTTGCGATTCTCTCTTTTAAATCGTTGTGCTGTACAGCTTCGCGCAACATTCTGTAATCACTAACGCGCATTTGTTGATTAGCCCATGGAAGCTCGCAGAATTTATCCCAAGCAATTTCAACTTTAACATAAGCCTTATTCTTTTTTAGGCGTTAGTGTTTAATTCGACAATATCCCGTTTGAGTCTAGCTGATTTCCATGCAATTTGTATGTCTTTTGATGGATCGGAGTGCTTATTGCATACTTGAATTATCATATCGAAGTATGACTCTCGCTTGCCAATTCCTAATTCCCCTTTGAGGTTTTTCCTGTTCACTTTAAAGTATGAAGAGGTAATAGCGGTTTCAGCACTAGTAATGGCTTCAATTTCGTAATCATGTTTATCTTGTTGATCACTGCATTGTTTTGCAATAAGGCAACAAATAAGGGAAGTAGTTAGGGCAGCCTTGGCCTGTATACGAGGGTCTCCATCGCTTGCAGATTTTTTTGCATACTGATATGCAGTTTTTAACCTAGAATAGTTTCTGGGGTATATCCTGTAAATACTTTTTGATCTCTGAAGCCAATAGTCCATATCTTGGTTTAAATCGGACTCTAACTCTTCATATATATCAAGAATTAGCTTCCCAGCACCTTTAGCGTGTCCAAATAATTGGTTTAATGTGTCAAATAGAACAGTTTCAATATACAGTCGTTTTCTCGCCTTGTCTTTTGAAAGCTTTGACACAATATATTTAACTGTGTTGATAATTTCTTCGTTATCAAGATCTTTCATGAGGGATAACAAATAGTATTTACTATTATGGACTAGTTTCTCGCTTGAATGACGAGTCTTTTCACCTTTTGAGACAGGAGTTCGCTCTACAATCCCTTGCAACCTACCAATAAAGTTATCGACATCATGAAAACGAATATTAAGTGCATGAATATCACTGAAGTATAATTTATCTTTGATACAAAGTAACATAAGTAATACAAGTTCTTGCTGGCTAAACTTTTTAGGAAGTGTGTCAAAGATAGAAAGATCAATTTTTTGATCATCACTGAGCTTTTTGAGATAATCGATATTGGTTTCTTCCTTTTTTCTCCGGCTTAATCCATATTTATCACAAGCAGGAGTCATCCTTTCTATTTCAATATCTTGAAATTTTGGGGACAATAATACGGTTTCTGCATTAAGTATATCTGACAAATAAAGATCGCTAGTATTTGTGGCAACTACTAGTTTGTTGTTTTTACTTTTTAACAGTTCCTCAGAATGAGCTACCAACTGATAGGCATGGTCAGACAATGAATTGCTATCAAATAAAAAAAGTGTATCTTTGCTATTTTCTAAAATAGAATGTAAAACATCCTCATCAATCATGAATTCTGAGGGAAAAAACAGCACAGTATACTTTTGGTATCTTTCCGCCAAGATACTCAGTACAAATGTTTTTCCGCTGAATCGGCGCCCTCGAATGATAACGCTGCCATTATTAGATAAATTAGTTTCGATAGTGCTAATACATTCGCGCATAACTTGCAAACTCGATTTACAAAATACATTATTTGCGGCATCGAAGATATTTTCACCAGAAAGATACTTAATATTTAGATCCTTGTTACTCGGTTCTATTGTAATCGTTTGAGGATTAGTGAACTGATATTGGGCGCCAGTGTCTTGTGCAACTAAGTTTTCGTATTCAGACACAAACTCACGGTAAAATAATTCATAATCATTCACGACAATCACAGCATTTATTCCATACTCTTCTAGATCCAATTCTTCCTCTGGCTCTAGTTGCTTTGTACGAATGATACAACGCAGAATATTGGATGATATATCTTCTTTAACTTGGGAATAAATGTATTTCAAATCTGGTTCATTTGCCAAACTGCAACCTATGAAAAGAATATTCTTTTGCGTGTAATCGCTGCTTATGGCATTATAAATTGTTTTATTATCATTTGAAGTTAGAAACTCGATATACTGGTTAACACTGAATACAATATTCTTTTGCTCTTTATACAGTACTTCGTGTACTGCATCTCCGTGAAGTTTATACACTAATTTCATTGATGTATTAGGTACATTAGCATTCTGGTATGGCAATACCGGCGTGTAGAAACCAGTTCTTTCAATTCCGTCGTCAACATTTAATGTATATATATATGTCCATGGTAATGAAAGAAAAGCAGATAAGTAATCGGGAAGTGTGACCTGTGTGAAATAGGTTTCAAAAAAGTCCCATTGCTTTTCTTTGGGAACAATAGCAAAAAAACGCTCGGAAGTTTTATTAAAATCAGCACCTGATAAATCGATCTGTCTAAATTCAGCTATTATCTTTTTCATAATCTCCGTTGCCTGATTACCATCAGGAACAGTAGATTTTTTTGACGAGCACTTTCTTGTGAAGCCAGATCCAATTATTGGGGTCAATTTTTCATCGAAGAGCATTTTAGCTATCAGTTTAATACCATCGCTGTGTTTGTAATAAGTAATACTCATACGATATCCTCTTTTCTTATATTCTAAATCATAATTGTAAAAAAATTGGCTATTTTTATTTTATCAAATTATGCCAACAATGTCACCTTCCTATGTTTCATTTTGCTACTCTAAAATATAAAAACTGCGATGATCAACAGAACTACGGGCGGTGTTTTCATATATCAAGGCCAGAAATGAGGAATGCTCCCTATGAGCCAGCTATCCGGCTGGCTTTTTTATGCCACAAAAAGGAGGTCAACAGATGGCAGACGAAAAGAAGATCGTACCCGAACCCCAGAAGCCCGACAAGGCCGCTGCGCCGGAGCAGCTCACTTTAGACAAAGGCGGCACGCCGCCCGCTGAAAAGGCAGCCCCGGCAAAAGCAGAAGTACCCACGCAGAAACCATCAGTTGAGAACAAAACCTCAATCACCCACGAGAAGAAAGAGCCAGAGAAAGAACCTATCAACCCTGTTCCCCCGGAGAAACCCAAGGAGCAGGGTTCCGACAAGGTGGTAGACTTCTCCACTGCCCAGAAAGAAGCTGAAAAGCCCAAGGTCACGAAGAAAAAGGAGGCTCCGCAAG
>JAHHQS010000253.1 GCA_020026285.1 Parabacteroides sp.
ACGAACGGTTGACACACAGCTTGCATTGTTCTGAATTCGTCGAACTCACGTTAAGTATGAATAATGCCTGATAATCTGTGTCCGAAGATACACTTTTGTGTATATCTGAATCAAAAGTCTAAAAAATACACTTTTGTGTCAAAGGCTTTTAATAAAAGCTATATACTTTTGAATTAGTAACAAAAGCAGATTTATTAAATCTGGTCATAACAATTATAGAAACCAAGTATAACAGAAAAATGTCGTTTATGTGGATTCGTGAAAATCTACAGATAGATATCATAAACCCGTGGCGGAATTAAACCAGCACATATTTAATTCCGCCAACGGGTATAACATTTGATGTAGATTACTTTGATGTTTCATTATCATCAGGAACCGCAAGTATTTTGCCTAATGGTGGTGATTATGATAGTACATTCAAATTCTTGGCAGAAATTCTTAAACATAAATGTGTCTTGGGAATGGATGTTGTAGAAGCTAATCCTTCACTTGACATACGAAATACTACAACGCTTTTAGTTAATAATTTATTAATGCAAATAATTAGTCAAATTAAAGTATGAAATATTTAATTAGTTTTATCATTGTGCTGTATTCATTTCCTTGTATGGCCCAAGAGATCTTAAAGGATAGCACAGATTTGATGGGGATTAGTGTATTGGATTCTATCCAGCAGTTGGAGGAAATTGTAGTGAAAGGCTACCGACCTATATCGAAAGTAACGCGTGAGGGAGTTTCTTACTCTGTCAAGGATACAGATATGATCATCTTTCTTTTCCCTACCTCAATCATGTTCTTTATGTATTTCTACAACATAACTCACATATTTTGTCAAAATAGGAGGCTTGTAATTATAACAAATATTGTAATAAATATTATCTTTTTAGCTGAACAAACATCAATAATATGAAAAACTACGATATAGACCGTATCTTGAAGCCAGCCTTCAAGCTGTTTCTTACATACAACTATGCTTCTCTATTATAGTATAATTTGCGTGTAGAATTTGTGTAACCTGTGAGGAATCGCACACTTATTTATAGACTTTTATTTCACTAAAAATCGTAGCAATCAGATATACAGATATTTGCGATAGTGACATACATAAAAGTAAAAATGAAAGAATTGATTAAGTTAAAGTAAATTAGTAAATAAAAATTATAGTTGAGATGAAAATAAATAGATTAAAAAATCGAAGTTTTATCGAAGAGATAAACAAATACACAATGATGGGTATATCTAGCATAACAATATTATTTTGCTGCTTTATCAACCTTTCGCTTACTGGTTGCCAGTTGAAACAATCTTCGGATAATAAGCATTCCGAATGTACCGATTCTATACTTCAAATAAAAGGTGAAAAGCGTTTGTTAATGGATAATGCTGATTATCCGACTTTTGGGCATATACGCTATTATGAACGTAACGGCAATTCATATCTTGTACAAGGAAATGAAAACCAACGTACAATCAGCGTATATGATTATCAATCTGGAAAGAAAACCTCTGAGTCGTCTTTTGAAGGTGCTAACGGAGAATTTTTTGCATATAATGCTGATACGGCATTTGTGATCTCAAATAGAAATCACTCTACTATATATTTCTGGAATAAAGGAACTACGATAGACTTGAAGGTACCGGTGAAGGTAAGAGCTGGGCAGGTAGAACAATTTCCTAGATGTACATTGGATGGTGGAGCCAATATCGGTGGTAAATGGTATTTCTCATGTTTTCGTTTGGGTGAATATCCTAACGAAATGCAATCGGGAAAAGACCGATTTCCTCTTCTTGAAGTGGATCTTGAGAGAGGTTCCAGTCGATTTTTGGGGGAATATCCGAATTTGTACGCCCAAAACAATATGGGAACATTGAATTATTGGGTGCCAAACTTGTGCAGTGAGCGTATAGGTGATAAGCTATTGATTGGGTTTAAAGCTTCTCCTGACATGTTACTTCTGAACCCTTCTAGTGGAGAGTCACATTTTGTTTCAGTAAAAAGTATTTATGCCGATACCATACCTTTACCATTAACAGCAAAAGGTCGTGATTATCTTTCGGACGATGAATCTTATTATAACTTTGCTCAATATAGCCATTATGATGCCATTTGCTATGATAGATGGAGGAAGATTTATTATCGTTTTGTCGGAATAGGACTGAACGATTGGACACTTGCTCCTAGTCCGTTGCTTCAAACCAAGAAGAAATGGTCGGTAATGGTCTTTGACGAAGCATTTCATAAGCTAGGCGAACAGTACCTGGGTGATGCTTATCAGATAGACCAGCACTTTGTGTCTCCTGAGGGTTTATATATACAGAAGAAGACAGAGAATGATTCGGTAGCAGTTTATACATTGTTTGAATATATAAACAAATAGATTTATGAGATATTATTTGTCGCTTTTACTCATGCTTATAGCATTGGGTTGCGTTTCTAAGAAAGATAAAAATGCAACAGATGCGCCTTCTGCCTCTCCAAAAGAAAGGGTAGATGTTTCGGAAGAAACGGTAAAGGATGGGGATTCGGATGCATTATATACAATCCTGTTGTGTGATTATATTAAAGATAATGGAAATAAAAAGATTACCTTGAATTCATTTATCAATCGTTTGAAATATGTTCCTCTTAATACCCCTAAAGAACTGCCTGTTGATATATTGTTGTCAGTGAAAGTTTCTGATGATAATATTTTTGTACTTGATAGATCTCAGCGTTTATTCAGATTTGATAAAAGTGGAAGATTTTTGAACCTGATTGGCAAGAAAGGTAGCGGTCCTGAAGAATATGTTGGTGCCGTTAATTTTGAAATTGACGACAAAAACGATATTGTGTATCTCTTGGATATCCATAGGCATAAGATGATGCAATATAGTATGACCGGTAAATACATAGGTAGTCTCGCTGTACCGCAGGAGGTTGTTGATGCGACTCTACTAAATGATTCTTGTTTTGTAGGTTACAAACCTTGGTATATGTCTGATGATAATTCAGATAGGCTTATTCTTTTTGATAAAAAGGCTGCCTTTCACGAACTATGTACATTAAATCGATTTGATAGAAATGAAGAGGTGAAGATAGATATATTTCGTATGGCTGAGTTTTATAAGACGGGCGGTAAAAATTATATCAGGACTCCTTTTGATAACACAACTTATACCATATCTGAAGATAATCATGTTGGTAAGGAGTTTTGTATCGAACAGGGAAAATATGCTTTACCAAAGAATATAGCTGTGAATACAGAATTGTATAACAAGAATTTGAACTCGCCATATATTTTTGAACTGAATGCAAAGCGAATGGATAAGTGGGTTTATATGTCGTTCTTCTATAATAAGGAGCACTATCGAGTAACTTACAATCTTCATTCAAAATCTTTCTATACTATTTCAAAAGGTCGCGATCTTATGGGTATAGAAAACGATGTGGATCACGGGGCGTCATTCTGGCCTTCATGGATAGATTCTGGAGTGGTAATTGGCAGTATGAATGTGGAAGCTTTAGAGGATGATTTTTCTGATGAAATCAATGAAAAATATCAAAGGTTTAAAATGTACGATAATCCTGTTTTACAAATAGCATATTATTGATTTGAATAATATAGTTTATACAGAATAAGAAACAAGATGATTGAAAATCAATATTCTAAAATATTATCCTAAATAAGATCTAATATTACATTTATTTATGAATAGAATAATTAACTGATGTCATTGAGATTTAGGCCTTTAGATACTTGACAACAGAAGAGATGTATTACCGATGTAAAGTTAATTATAAAATCATAATTGAGAGAATTGAGGTTTATTTCCTCTAATGTATTAACAAAAACAAATAAAAGGTATGAAAAAATCAAACTTATTAAAACTGACAGTATTGACTGCAGTTGCAGTATTAAGTGGAATTAATGTATATAAATCTCAAAAAGAGACAAAATTCAATGCATTAACTATGGCAAACATTGAGGCGTTGGCCAGAAATGAAGATAGCGGTACTGGTGGTGAATCTGATAAAAAGATTTACAGATATGAAGTTTGGCATAATGAGTCATGTTACATTTATGTAGGCGGTGCTTATGCAAAAGGTAAAACTGTTACCTGTGTTTCAGGTAATGAGCATCCGGTTTGTGTTAAGTGTA
>JAHHQS010000254.1 GCA_020026285.1 Parabacteroides sp.
GAGTGATGCGGTACGCGAATTATAAAGTTCTATCAGTCGAAGCTCCTGCATCGTCGTTAAAAGGTTATGGATCTTTTTCCTCCCCATGTTCCATTCTTTGGATAGCTGGAACTCTGATAACTGCGCCTGTCCTGCTTCTAAGACCTGTGGTCTCCTGAAGGATAGGTCTGTACATTTTTCGGTTTTAATGCGGCTCAGCAAATCGAAGAAGATAGAATGATGGGGAATCCTATCATCGTTATCTTTCGTTGTGCTGTTTAGCCACTGGATGGCCTCACACGATACTTGAATCGTAATTGTGGCAAATTGAAATGGAGTTTTATATTCGTATCGTTCCATGTTCTAGGATTATATAAATTGTTAATCGGCTCGTATGCAAACGAAATAAAGAAAAGCAAAGTATTGCCACTCCGGTATTATCGTTGGAGTATAAAAGTAAGCCATCAGTAAACCCCGTATAGTTTTAACAAATTGGTATTTTTAACTTCGCGCAAATTTTAAAGATGTCCGAAAATGAAACACCAATCAATAGAAGAATTTCGTGTATATTACAATGAATGGAAAGAAAGCAACCAGAGCATACGCGAGTACTGTAAAGCCAACGGATTCAACGAATCTCAGTTTTATTATTAGAAAAAGAAAATTGAAAAATCCAATCAGTCCTTATCGGGAAAATTTGTTCCTGTTCAGGTGAATCAGGAAGAGAAAGGTAAAATTCAGATTACGGGAGCCCTGCCAAACATTATACCAGATAAGAAACCTGTTTCATCAGATGAATTCTGTGAAATCGTTTATCGTAACGGAGTGACATAGCGATTGAAGTCAAACATAAGTATTGAGATGCTTAAAACATTAATCACCTTATATTCTTAAATCTTATGTTCTGTCTGAATGATACAAACCGGTTCTTTCTCTATCCCTATCCCACGGATATGAGGAAAAGCTTCTACTCTCTAAGTGGAATAGTCACTAATGAAATGGGTATGAATATACAAAATGGAGATGCTTTCTGTTTTATCAACAAGAACCTTACGAATCTAAAGATACTTCATGCGGAGTTCGGAGGACTTGTCATTTACAATATGAGATTGGAAAGGGGGACCATACAGCTACCCAAAATAGATACAGAAGATCCAGGCCAATCCAAAGATATTGCATGGTCAGATCTTGTTTTAATGGTTCAGGGAATATCTCCTGAAAAGTGTGAAAAGCAGTCCCGGTGGATGCCTAAAAAGAAGTAAATTATCGTTCACAAAAAGTGCTCTATAGTTGCCTAAAACCGCGATTTTTTCGTAATTTTACATCGTAAAAAGGAAACAGAAAATCATGTCGGAACAGAATAATAATCAGGAACTAATTGCACGTCTATTACTTGATAGAGACTCGGAATACCGTCGTGCGAATATGGCTGAGCAGCAGCTTGCAGAACTGTCTGACATGAGTAATATAAAACAGGAACTGGAGCAAAAGATAGCCAGCCAGGAGAAAGAAATCCAACAGAAAGATAAGACTGTCGAGAAGCTGGAAGACAAAATATCCCAGTTGGAACAGAAACTCAAATATCTGGAACGAAAGGTATGGGGAGCCATGTCGGAAAGAAGAAAACTTCCTGAAGATCCGGCACAGTTAAAACTCGATTTTGAAGGACTGGACATGTCTGATGATGAACTGGAACTTGTTAAAGAAGCAATTGACGAAATACAAGACTATCAACGGGTTCATGTGAGGGAACATGAGAAGAAGGTTCCAATCAGACAGAAGTTGCCCGAGAGCCTTCCCCGAGTAGAAGAACATATCTATCCGGAAGGATATAAGGGAAATGAAGACGACTGGATCCTTTTTGAAGAAACAGAAACTTCAGAACACCTAGAACTAAAACCCGCTGAATTTTATGTGCGTGTCACAATACGTCATAAAGGTATGCGTAAAGATACTAAAGCTATAGTGACAGCTCCAACACAAAACGAGCCACTAGCCAAGAGTTATGCCACAGCATCACTTCTGACGGACCTCATGGTTGGGAAATATGTTGATCATCTTCCGTTCCACCGGCAAATACAGATGTATAAAAGGCTCGGAGTCACTCTTCCGGCTTCCACCATAGAACAATGGTTCCATGATGTGGCAGACCTGATGCGACCGACATACCTACGGCTTAAGGATATTATCCTGTCCAAGGATTATATACAGTCCGATGAAACGACGATACCGATAGTGGACAATGAAAAGCAGAAGACGGTCAAAGGGTATTTATGGCTGGTGAAAGATATCGAAACGAATCAGGTCTTCTTCCATTATAACGAAGGTTCACGAGGGCAAAAGGTCGTTATACAGCTCTTTAAAGACTATAAAGGAGCCATACAGACAGACGGATACGCCGGATATAATATTTTAGAGAAGTTCGAAGGAATAACCACTTTAAACTGTTGGTGCCATACCCGAAGATATTTTGACAGAGCATTAAGCAATGATAAGGCAAGAGCAGAATACGCACTTGCCCAGATTGGCATGCTCTATGATGTGGAACACATGGCAGACGATCAGAAAATGGATAATGAACAGCGTCGACAGCTGCGTGTTCGTCTTGCCTACCCAATAATCAAGGCTTTTGAAAAATGGTGTGAGATGTAATATCCGAAGGTACTTCCTAAAAGCCCTATAGGAAAAGCGTTGGGATATGTGTTGACTTATATAAATGGTCTGGTACAATGGTTGTGCTGATGAAAAATCTAATTCGTTTCCGGTTTTTGAAATGAGAACTTTTTTCAATAATCTCATCTAGAGTGATAATAGAATTATCTTTATCCTGAAGGGATAAGATATTTACGGTTTCCAATAAAAGAGATGCAAGAATTTGTAATTCTCTTGTTTGGCATCCTTCTGATTGTTTCTTAACGAGAAAATCTTCTCTTGACTTTAATAAAGGAGCGATCTTATGCTTAAGGAGATTGGATTCGCTCTTAAATAATAATTCTAGCATATTGTTTTGGCGGTTCCATTTGAGGTCCCATAAAAATATGCATAATTTTATGTTGTGAAGAAATTTTCTTATATGTTGATGTTCAAAAATTTACTTTATGATGCTAACACAAATTTAATGCCAACATAAGGTAGACGCAACTATCTCTTCTGTGGGAACCATGATGCAGCTGAAGATGCCTCAGTCATATATTCTTTAATGGGATGCTGCAAGGCTGTAGACGTTGACTTCAAAACGTGGATGAACTACTTTTTGAGCCACGTTCATGAACGTGATAATAATTACTCTAAAGATCCTCAAAAACGCAGGAAAACTTTAGGCGTCTCCAAAAGATTAGGAGACGCCTAAAGCCTCCAACAATCTTGTAGATTTTAAATACGGGGATTACTGATGGCTTACAAAAAAAGTAAGATATGGTATAACTTTTTTAAAGTTCATTGTATCTAACTTTTTTATATCTCGATTCATACTATTCTAGTAGGATTACTTAAAACGCTTTTCTTCTCTATGATTGATTTATAATAAAGCAATATATGCTATAAATTAATTTCATATTCCAAAGATAATCCGTACTATTTAGTTGTATAGTACAGATTATCTTTGGGATAGTGTTTGCATTTAAGAGAATTTTTATTCGCCGTCTCTCGCTTCTTGGAGTTGACCAAATCAGCATAGATTTGAGTAGTGGTGACATTTCATCCAAAATACGGTTTGGAAAGTATCTAAAATCAATGATTTTGATTATGAAAGTCATCTGTTTTTTATCCGCATGCCAAATTATAAAATTACTCTATAATTATATCCAATATCAACTTAAAGATGCTGCACTTGCCAAAAATCCTACTTCAGAATAGTCCTAAAACCGCAACGTTTATTTGGAACTAATTATAATTACACACGTTTGATGTAATTAACGGCATCGATAATAGTATTCACATAGGTTTGCTTATCTTAATTTTATTCTCTTCTTAGGTGTAAAGATTGAAGAACTAATAGCATTCGTTGTAGCAAGATATGTATCTTTACCATAAATTTCAATGATTAATTGGTTTATAAAAGATGATATTCCGTAATTAAAATTTTGTAGTTGATACATCATATATTCTTCATTTCTTGTGTCAAACACTATAATAT
>JAHHQS010000255.1 GCA_020026285.1 Parabacteroides sp.
CTTGAAATCAGGTATGGGTAAATCTCAGGCTGAAGAAGCTAAGGCTGTTGAATGTGGTTACTGGCACTTGTGGCGTTACAATCCATTGTTGGAAGAAGAAGGAAAGAACCCATTCTCACTCGACTCTAAGGAACCTAACTGGGATAACTTCGAAGCTTATTTGAAGGGTGAAGTTCGTTTCGCTTCTGTAATGAAACAATATCCTACTGAAGCTGCTGACTTATTCGCTGCTTGTCAGGACATGGCTAAGAAACGTTATGCTTCTTACAAACGTATGTCTGCTATGAACTGGGCTAAAGAAGAAGAAACTGCTGCAGAATAATCAAATTAATCTAAGATAAACGTAGATTATAGTATATGAATCGGCTGTCTCACGTATGTGTGGACAGCCGATTTTATTTTATCTGCCAGTGCTATTTCCCTTCATGTTGTATTTTGACAATACTGACGAATACAGTATCTTTGCAACAATGAATGTTAAATAGTACCCTACCATCTTAGAGACAATGTACTTTTAAGATTCTATAATTATTACTGTATTAATTTTTACTGTATGAAATATTTAATCGTGTCTGATATTCACGGTTCACTACCTACTCTAGAACAGGTGCTTACTTTTTATAAGGAAAATCAGTGTGATATGATGCTCATCCTTGGCGATGTATTAAATTATGGGCCACGTAACCGGGTTCCAGAAGGACTTAATCCAAAGGAAATAGCCGAACGTCTCAACGCGATGAACGACCAGATTGTAGCCGTACGCGGCAATTGTGAATCAGAAGTGGACCAGATGTTATTGGATTTTCCTGTATTGGCCGACTATGCTATTGTGGTAGATAATGGTATAAAACTTTTTCTAACCCACGGACATATTTATAATGAGAGCAACCTACCTAAAGGAAAATTTAATTGTTTCTTTTATGGACACACACACTTGTGGAAGCTAGAAAAGAAAGATGATTTGGTTATATGTAATACGGGGTCTGTTACTTTTCCCAAAGGTGGCAATGTACCTACTTTTGCTGTCTATGAAAACAAGACTATCTCTGTCTATCAGTTAGACGGAACCAAACTCAAGACTATTAATTTATAAGCCTCATAGAAAGACTCATAAAAAGACAGCACACACTGCATCTATCGTACTAGAACGATTGACACAGCGTGTGCTGTCTTTTATGCTATTTTTTCAGAATTATTACCTTAACTATATAAACTTCTATAACGAATAAAATCTGTCCATCATTTCCTTTCGGTATTTTTTTGAAAGCATTATACCTGTTTCTTTTTCAAAAGGCGGATATAAAATACAATAGCCATCCTGAACCATCATTAGGTAATTCATATTAACGATAAAAGACTGATGTACCTGAATAAAACTTGAGTCAAACTGACGTAACTGTTCCGAAGTTATGTTACGTTTCAATGGCAGTACTTTACCGTTAGAAAGGACAGCTTCCCAAATTTTTCGTTCCGAAAGATACCGGAAAAAGCCAATTTCAGAAGCACGTAAAAAACAAAGATCACCCGTCGGAGTTACTATCATAAATTTCTTTTCTGCACGATCTGACAAAGCATCTTCCAATGAAACTTCCGATTTGAGTATCACAGACGGATCCAAAAGCCTGTCAATCAACTTACGAAATTCAGTTGAATCTATTGGTTTGAGAATAAAATCAAAAGCTTGATTACGGAGAGCCTCTATCATATACTTATTGTACGCGGTATAGAAAATTACGCGGATACTCTCCCGTAATTGCTGCTTCATACGCAATAATACGTCCATACCTTGCATATCAGGCAACTCTACATCAAGGAATAAGATATCAGGATGCAACTTTTCTACCATACGCAATCCTGCCGTTCCTGTTTTAGCAACACCAGCCAGGGCAAATTTGGGATATCTGCTCAGTTCAAACTGAAGCATATTTACGCTTACTTCATCGTCGTCTATGATAACAACATTTTTACTCCGCTCACACATATCAATCAACTTTTAATGACGAATTTATAATCTTTAGGGATTGAATAACTCACCTCGCAACCTGTTTCTGAATCCCCTACATCCACATTGCGTATGTTCATATAAATAGGTTTCTTATTGTATTGGTTGTACAACTGTATGGTTCTGGTAATAATTTTAAAACCAGTTCCTGTACCAACAGAACGAGTACTAGCCTTGAATCCTCCCCCATTATCAATAAGACTAATGAAAATCCGATCATCTAGAGTGGTAATTCGTATCCAGAGTTTACGTGATCCTCGTTTAGTCGACAAAGAGTGCTTGACAGCATTCTCTGCAAGAATATAAATTGACATGGAAGGTATATAGATTTCATCTAGGTTAATGGACGGATCGACATCCAATACGAAGTCAAAATCGGTTCCTAATGACTCTTCTTCTAAGTCAAGTGCGCATTTAACGAAATCAAGTTCGTCAGACAAAGAAATACTGATTTGGTCGGCCAATTCCAAATGACGACGAAGCAAGTGAATCAGCGTAGTCAAATTTTTCTTATCGGTATCATTCTTCCACCTACTCATTTCATGATTCAGCACATTAAAGATAAAGTGCGGAGAAATACGATTACGAACATTATCCAGACGCAAAGAATTGATAGCAGCCTGCATCTCCCAAACTTTTTTATCTTCTTTCCTGCTTCTGTATAAATAAAAGATCCAAGTACAAGCCACAAGAGCTAGTAGTCCGAGTAGCAAGATATAGACATAAAGATTCAGTCTTAACATCTCGTTTTCCTGCTGCTTGATGAGAATTTCTTTCTGCATAAACTGCTTGTCCTGCTGATATTTCAAAGCAATTTCCGAGCTTCTCATTTTCACTCGTTCATTGCGGATAGAATCATCTATTCTTTTATTTTCCCTCTGATAGAAATAAGCTTTTTTAAAGTTTCCATTTTCCTCGAAATAATGCTGAAGGTAACGATTACGAATACGAAGCATATTAGGCTCCACATGTTTGCTATAGGAAGAAGCCTCGATGCGTTTCCTCGCCAAAGATAAATTTTTCTGCTTCAAAGCAAGTTCAATAAGCTGTGTATCGAGATAATACAGAGCTGATACGTTATTCATTTGTTTGAAAAACTCGTAACTTTCAGACAGGTAATAGGAAGCCGAATCGACTTGGTTCAGCAGTAGGAAAACTTCTCCCAGATTGACATTGGTAAGATGTCGCTCATACTCCATGTGTGGCCATTTATGGGCCAGTTGTTTAGATTTACGGAAATATTCTAATGCTGTTTCATAATCCTGGCGGAAATAATAAGAATTACCTCTATTATTCAAATAAACATGTTTTTCATAAGGTTTCATGCTGTCATAACTCTTGCTTACCTTATTATAGAAACTATCACATGCTATATAATCTCTAAGTTCCATGTGCACTTGCGCCAGTCCCAAGAAACTTGGATATCTGTCTATCTCTGGTATTTTCAACGAATCATCCAACGAAAGAGATTTCCAATACCATAAAGAGCCGTAATCATACCGACCACTACGCACATAAGAGTCTGCTATATTAATAGCAATATCGGGCAAATCACTATGGTAATCTGAATTTTGAGCACATTCAAACGCACGATGATAATAATAATTGGCAGAATCCATCTTAGTCAGACGAGAATAGTAATTTCCCATCATGTTATTTACGTTCGACATAAGACTATACCATACTTTTTCATCCTTATTCCGTTCACAAAACGAGAGCGCATTTTCTAATATAATCTTTACAGAATCAAAATCAGATAAACGAAACTTTGCCTTCGCTTTTAGTACTGATAAACGATAATAAGAAGCACTATCCATTGGGACAGACATTCGCATAGTAATTTCATCGGCTACATCCTGAGGTTGTGTATTGATTTTTGCATTTAGGCCTACCAAGTCATCACGTTCCTCTAAGTCTAGCTCCGAATAATTCTTTTGTACACACCCTATCAGCACCATAAGGATTGATAGTACAAATAAAAACTTTACTGTATTGAGTCGACTCATGCGTTTTTTTGTTCAATTGATTACCTACAAAAATAAGTAAGTGATCTGAAATATTTTTATATTCAGCATAAAATATTAATATTGT
>JAHHQS010000256.1 GCA_020026285.1 Parabacteroides sp.
GGATAAATTTCACCTTATTCTTTTCTGTGAAGATAGTATTCGTAAGTAAAAATGTTAATATATGGATATGAAACATTTTGTTAATTTAATATCAAAAAAAAGGATTCTTGTAATTTTTTTGTGTCTGTCGTTCTTTCCAGCGGAAATAAAAAGTATGACGAATGTGATTGATACTCTAGAGGTTAAAGATTTGAATAAAGCTGTTCAATGGATCAAGTTGGAATCTCTACAGTTGGCAATAGATCAGAACAAACGTGATAAAACGTATGACAAAACGGGGGCGCTGAATGATTTGGAATCGTTGAAACAGATAGTTTATCAAGGTTTTGAAGGTTTGAAACAATATGATAAGGGAACAATTGAAAAAGCACGAAAGGCAGTTGACTTGCAGAGAAGGATATTACTCCGTCATCCACAGATGAAAGATGCAAAATTGATGGCAATACGTTATCAGTTTAAGAATGGGCGACAAGCACGAAAAATAATGGCTCCATCAATGGGTACAGCAAAAGATAACTGGAATAATCAACAATCTAATCGTTATAGAGGTTATCAGGCTGATATCGTATCTTTAACCGATTTATCGGATTTACGCCCCAATTTGTCTTCTGTTTTTCAATCCAAGAATGGAGCAGTCATATCAGATATGCGAATGCATTGGAATGCTCAGAAGGTATTATTTACTTCTGTAACAGATGATGAACGATTGAATGTTTTTCAGATCCAGACAGATGGAAGTGGCTTTAAACCATTAATTCATACGGAGGAGAAAGATCTTGAATTTTATGATGCAGCATATTTGCCCGACGGTAGATTATTGGCTATATCAAATATTGGATATCAGGGAGTTCCCTGTGTTCATGGAGATGATCCGGTCGGAAATATGATACTTTATACACCTGAAAATAAGAATATACGTCGTTTGACTTTTGATCAGGATGCAAATTGGAATCCGGTTGTGACTCATACAGGAAAAGTAATGTATACTCGTTGGGAATATACTGACCTCATGCATTATTATTCCCGATTTGTGATGCATATGAATCCAGATGGTACAGAACAGAAAGCTTTGTATGGCAGTGGAACCTTGTTCCCTAATAGTACATTTGATATTCAGCCTTTGCCCAATCATGCATCAGCGTTTGTAGGTATCATATCAGGACATCATGGAGTGGCTCGTTCAGGTCGTCTGATAATTTTTGATCCCAACAAAGCTCGTCAAGGAGAGGAAGGAATGGTACAGGAATTGCCTTATCGGAATAAGAAAATAGAGCCTGTTGTAAAAGATCGAATGGTTGATGGTGTCTGGCCTCAGTTTATTCGTCCTATGCCAATTGATGATAAGACATTTTTAGTAACGGCAAAATTATCACCGGAATCATTGTGGGGAATTTATTTAGTCGATGTTTATGATAATCTGGTATGTTTGTATCAGGAGGATAATGCAGGTTTCATCAGTCCTCTTTTGGTGAAGGAAAAGAAAATGCCTCCTGCAATACCTGATCGGGTAAAATTAGGAGATAAAGAAGCAACAGTTTTCATCCAGGATATCTATGATGGAAAGGGACTAAGAGGTGTTCCCAAAGGAACAGTGAAAAGTTTACGGTTACATGTTTATGATTATGCATATGTCAAGTCTGCATCCAATCATGAGGCAATGGGTATTCAGAGTGGTTGGGACATCAAACGTTGTATAGGTACAGTTCCAGTAGAAGAAGATGGTTCTGCTATATTCAAAATACCGGCAAATATGCCGATTTCCATTCAGCCATTGGATAAGGATGGACGTGCTGTTCAGTGGATGCGTAGCTGGTTGACAGGTCAGCCTGGTGAAGTTGTCTCATGTGTAGGTTGTCATGAGGACCAGAATACAATAGCTATACCTAAACGTGTAATTGCTTCAACAAAGGCTCCGTCCCGATTAACACCTCCCAAAGGCGGTATTCGTCCGTTTACATTCGATATGGAAGTACAACCTGTATTAGACAGGGCATGTGTTTCTTGTCATAATGGTTCCAGTAAAATAGATTTACGTGGTGGTAATAAGACGGACAGAGGATTGAGAGAGAAGTTGGGTGAGCCAAAAGGTTTTTATCGTTACGGATATCCGGAATATTCAACCTCCTATATGGCATTAATGCCTTATATTCACAGACAGGGATCAGAGGCAGATATGGCTGTTCTTCAACCGTATGAATATCATGCAAACACTAGTGAATTAATTCGAATGTTGGAAGTCGGACATCATGGGGTAAAACTGACAAAGGAAGAATGGAATGCATTAACAATGTGGATTGATTACAATGCTCCTTGTGTAGGTGTTTTTGAAAATATCAGATTATTGAAAGGATATGATCAGTATGCCCGTCGAATTGAATTAGGAAACAAATATGCCAATGCTTCGATAGACTGGAAAGCGGAATTGAAATCTTATGCAGATTACTTGGAGGGGAAAGGTTCGATAAAGGCTGAAAAACCTGTCCTGGAAAAGGTGAAGAAACAGAAAAACATAAAGGTGAAAGGATGGCCTTTGAACTCAGATCAGATAAAAGAAATAATATTATCTTGTGGAGAAAAAGAAATGACAGTTGAAATATCAGATGGTATTTCAATCCATTTTGTACGTATACCAGCTGGTGCTTTTGTTATGGGAGCAGATGAAGGTGTAAAAGATAATCGACCGGCACATAAGGCTGAGGTGGAAAAAGCTTTTTGGATGGCGGATATGGAAATAACAAATGAACAATATAAAGCTTTGATTCCGGATCATGACAGTCGATATGTTGATCAGTATTGGAAGGATCATGTAAATGAAGGTTATCCTGCAAATACTCCAAAACAACCGGTTATTCGTGTTAGTATGCATGATGCAGAAAAGTTTTGTGAACTGTTAAGTAAAAAGACAGGCTTGAATATAACATTACCTACAGAAACACAATGGGAATGGGCTTGTCGTGCAGGTAGTAATAAAGCGTTCTGGTATGGAGATATGGATACTGATTTTGGGAAAAAGGAAAATTTAGCGGATCAAAGTACAGAAAAAATGGTAGTCAAGGGAGTTAATCCTCAGCCTATGTCTAAAAAAGATCCAGTATTTGAATCTTATAATTTCCTTCCGAAGGAGGATATGGTGAATGATGGTGCAATGATAACTACTCAGTCAGACAAATATCAGGCAAATCCATTTGGATTGTATAGTATGCATGGAAATGTTGCAGAATGGACTTGTTCACCATATAGAATGTATAACGAAAAAGATTTGGAAAACTCTGATAAGTATGTAGTACGTGGAGGTTCCTTCCATGATCGTCCTAAATATTCAGCCTCTTATACTCGTAAAGCTTATTATCCATGGCAACGAATTTATAATGTCGGATTTAGAGTTATAATTAATAACTAATCCTATATGGTCATATCTGGTAAAATACTTATTTGTAAAAGTCTTTTTTATATCATATTTGACAAGTAATAAGTCAACAATTAAAAGCTAATCTTAATAGAAATAAATTAAATTAGCAACATACTTTTTCTTGAGAGGCGTTATACTTAATATTTCTAATATAAATATCATCTATCATGAATAAACTAAAGTATTTATTGTTGGCTTGTTTGTTTCTGTCAACCTTCTTATTTACATTGTCGTGTAAATCAGATTCGAAAATAGAAGTTTTGTCAACTTCTTTTGAAACACCTTCTTTAGCATCTCATCCTGGTGCTTTCTGGTGTTGGTTAAATGGGAATATGAGTAAGGAACGTATTACTTACGATCTCGAAAATATGAAGCAGAAAGGTATTAATCGTGCTGAAATATGGGATGTTGCAGCCATGCATAATTCAAAAATGATTCCTGGAGGAAAAGGTTTCATGAATGATGAATCTGTTGATTTAATCAAACATGCCATTGCTGAAGCTAGAAGATTACATATGACTGTTGGAATGGTTGCATCAAGTGGATGGAATGCAGGTGGAACGTGGGTACAACCTGATTGGGCTTCCAAAGCGTTATATCATTCTGAGAAAAGAATAAAAGGCCCTAAAAAGATTTCGATAGA
>JAHHQS010000257.1 GCA_020026285.1 Parabacteroides sp.
AACCAAAATCAAATAACCATAAGCATACCAAAACTCTGTTGAATACGATTTATTATAAAAAGCCTTTTTTAATAGACTTACAAAAAAATCTACTAAGATAAGAAGGGAACAAAATCTTAATAATCACGTTATATAAACGTAAGTGTTTTGTAAAATTTCAAAACTTATCAATAGCAATTATTAACTTAAGCACAATAAAATTTTAGAAATTAATCACTAACTTTGTAATTAAAGTAATAAAACCTAATTGATTATGAATAAATACATACGTTTCGATTGGGCTATGAAGCGCTTATTGCGCAACAAAGCTAATTTCAGTGTTCTAGAAGGATTACTGACCACGCTACTTAATGAAAAAATCGTTATTCAAAAGCTACTTGAAAGTGAAAGCAATCAAGAAGACGAATTTGACAAATATAACCGAGTGGACCTTCTTGCAGAGAACTCAAAAGGCGATTTAGTTTTGATTGAAGTCCAAAACAACAATGAGTATGCCTATTTCCAGCGCATGTTGTTCGGTACATCAAAATTGGTAACGGAATATATTAACAGAGGTGAAGGCTATGAAAATGTAAGAAAAGTATACAGCATTAACATCGTATATTTCTCATTGGGATCAGGTAAAGACATTGTTTATCATGGCAAGACAGAATTCAGAGGTATTCATGAAAATGATATTTTGGAATTGTCACCTTTCCAACGACAAACATTCAAAGTAGATACAGTTAGCCAGCTCTACCCAGAATATTATATTCTAAAAGTTAACGATTTCAACAAAGTTGCTAAGACCCCTTTAGAGGAATGGATTTATTATCTAAATACAGGAGATATTCCTCAAAATGCTCAAGCTCCAGGACTGGATGCAGTACGCGAACGCCTAAAACTTGATAAAATGAGCAAAGATGAATTAAGTGCATACTACAGACATTTAGATAATATTGTTATACTACGCGACAACATTTATACAGAGAGGGCCGAAGGAAGAGCTGAAGGAAGAGCCGAAGGAAGAGCCGAAGGGCGCGAAGAAGAACGCTTAAAAATAGCTTCTAAGCTATTAGCTCAAGGTATAGACATTTCAAGTATTGTCATAGCAACAGGGCTCAATGCTGAACAAATAGCCCAACTAAATAAATAATTTAAAGCAATGGTACTTTCCCAAAATGGCTTATATAACTATTTAGAGAAAGTACCATTGCTTTTGTGATATACAGAAAGGATCCAATATTATAATATAAAGTCAATATCTACGATTTAATTCCTCACATATCCTTTCACAATAAATTCGGATAAATTGATTGGACTTATATCTGATGTTCTCTGAAAAACGACACGCACAAACCGACCTTTTACATGCTGATTGTTAAGGTTGATTTCATATTTTGAGATAGCTTTATCATTATTCTGCTGATTTCTGATAGTAAACCAATGTCTTTCATCATCTGAAATTTCAATCTTGAACTGGTAAACATCTTTCTTAGGGAAATCAAGTTGAATAAACTGAATATCCAATCCTTTTTCAGTATCAAGCGTACAAATAGGATGTTCATCAGTGGTTTTTGCTTCCCACCATGTAAAAGGATTACAATCGCCAGCAAATGCTGCAGGATGTGATCGTTTCTGGCTACTCACAAATATCGGGTTATTCGGTCCAAAAGTCTGTAGCACTTTATTAGGATTGTTCGACTCATATCTTACATAAGGGCGATTAATACCCTGTGGACCATTACCTATATACATTGGAGCACCTATAAATTCCAACGTTATCAAAGAAGAAGGCATACCATCCGATTGGGCTTCAATCAAAGTTCTTCCTGCGTAATATGATCGAAAAGCTATTGCTGCTTTACCTTCAATGATTGGGATGTCACTTTGGGCTTTAAAGACAATAGATGAGCCCGTAGGGAACTCTCCTGGTCCGGAAACGACACGTAGAGTTATATCAGGAGAATTACTGATTTCTTTACCTTGTGCATCCAGAATACTTATGGACAATTGTACATCGTCCGTTCCATCAGCCAAAATATTTTTTGATTTACTAGCCTTCAACTGAATCTGTGATGGTACCCCTAACTTAGGCCATTGAGGAGGCACTATTTGTCTATATTCGTTTCTATACCAATACCAAGAACGTTTAGGAATGCGGAAATAATCAACTATACCCATTTTCCCTAACTGGCTTCCGGCTATACTGCCATGATCGAACCCACACCATATAGCTTGACCACTTCTCCAAGGGTAACCTTTCCATGTATTATTCTTTGCCATACATCCCCAACCTGGATCATATTCGCCTGGACGATTAGAAGTGGTACTTCCATATTCAGAAACGATAGATGGTATACCAGGATTTTGGAAATCAGGCTGAGTAGCTCCATCACCATTATAACCAGCCAAATCTCCTAGTTTGTCTATGCGGTTCTCTCCCAACGGGCGCTGAGCTCCACCAATAGCAGCCGGACGACTTGGATCTAACTGATGTGACAATTTGACCATTTTGACTAATAATCCTTTTACTCCATCCATTACTTCTGGAGCAGAAAAAAAAGCCTCATTACACATGCTCCATACAAGTATAGATGGATGATTTCTATGAATACGAATCATCTCTTCTAGTTGTTGAAGTGCACTGGATTCGAATTTATCTCTGTATTTTTTATTAACTGGATAAGCACTTGAATTCCAATAACCATCTGGTCTAAATCCGCCTATTCCCCAGAAAGGAGCTTCCGACCAAAAGAACATACCTAACTTATCACAAGCATTTGAGAACGCTGGAGAATGTGGATAATGAGAACCACGAATAAAATCAAACCCTGCATCTTTCATTTGTTGAACGTCACGTACTGCAGCCGTTTCAGTAACAGCATCTCCCCATCCTGCCTGGTCCTGATGTACATTGACTCCCTTAAGAACATGGTGTTGACCATTAAAGAAAAATCCCTTATCTGAGGTCCATTCAAACCAACGGAAACCAAATGTTGTCTCTACCTGATCCATAAGTAAATCGTTATCGTAAAGAAAACTTATAGCTTTATACAGATGTGGATGATTGGGATGCCACAAACTTGGATTTAATAAAGTTTCTGTTAGCTGAGTAAATTGTTTTGATTGACCAGCTTCTATATATTCGGTAGATTTAACTGTAGTTACTATTTTATTTTTTGAATCAATGATACTAGTTTTAAGAGTATATCGACGGGCCTTCTTACTGTGATTCCATACATCTGTAGTAATATGCACTCTTGACTGACGACCCTTCTTTTGTTGTAAATCAGGGGTAGTAATAAAAGTTCCATACCAGTCAATATAAGCAGATTCCTTTTGAACCAGTCTCACATTTCTGTAAATACCTCCGCTAAACGTATGTTCGCCTGCTCGAGGAGCTACATCTGGTCGCCACAAATTATTCACACGAACAGCTAATAAATTTTGTCCTACATGGGCATAATTAGTGAGGTCCATACAAAATCCTGTATATCCACCAATATGGCTACCTACTTTCTGCCCGTTCAAATAAACTTCTGCTTCTTGAAAAACACCGTCAAATTCAACAAATAGACGTTTTTCATTCAGTTCTTCTGTAAGATTAAAATATTTACGATACCATCCATAACCTTGATAAAAATCATTCGACATAAAATATGGTATGCTGAACGAATGAGGAAGTCCTATGGTTTCCCATTCCTTATCATCAAAGTTTAATAATTGTGCTCCGGCAACATCTTGACGGATATATTTCCACTCACGATTTAAATTAATTACCTTTCTAGGCGTAACAGCCCTTATAACAGATAGTTCACAACTAAACACTATTACAAGTAAAAACAAATAGATTTTATTCATAGATTTATTTTTATATATTGGAATAAAATTTTCTTTTTCATGTTAACAACTTAGACACAACATCTAAACAAGACATTAGCGTATTTAGTCGTCCCTTAAGAATATCTTTATCTGTTGATATTCAACAAATTAGTTTATA
>JAHHQS010000258.1 GCA_020026285.1 Parabacteroides sp.
GAGGGTATGTCTAAAATTATTGTCATTTAACAAACATTTCGACACACCCTCTATCTTTGGTTATCCGTCCGGGACCTTTAACCTAGCGGTTTTATCCTCGTATATATATCCTTGACTTTAATGTATTCCGGAGAATCAGTAAACGTTCATTATTGATTTGCAACACAGCACGTGTAACACATTGTTAATAAACTCTGTCGTTGCTACGGATGGTGTAACAACGTTGGCAAAGATAAGGAAAAGTTATACATTCATTCTACTTCGAGCTTGCTTTTGTTGTAGAATCTGTATCTGATAGTATGATTTCTGCACATAAATCATACTCAAACTTTAAGGAACACTAAAAAGACGCTTGAGAAAGCGTCTTTTTTCGTCTATACCAGTCCACGTTCGTAATTTCGCTTCCATAAAATTTTTCAATTATGACAAATTCAAAGAAGAAAACAATGTATAGCGAAGAAGAATTCTCTCGCATAGTGGATGATGCGGCTATCATTTTACAACGCAAATCTGATCAAGTTATGAATATTAAACAGGTAGCCGAATATCTTGGCATATCAGAAGGTGCGGTTCGTAAACGTTGTCAGCGTAAGCAGCTCCCTTATCATAGAAGTGCAAGTAGGTTATATTTTAGTCGGATAGAAGTTGATAACACTATATTAGAACGTGATTACATAACAAAACTATTATAAGTATTGAAAAATATTTATGCTAACCACCGTTGTTTTTAAAAAGAGGTAATTCTAAAACGTTTTTATTCTGGCTTAAAAAATGTTATCATACCTATAGAAAGAACTTTTATGAGTGTGATTTTATAGCGTATATCGGATAATTATTGTATTTTTGGCATAAGTTATTTCATATAATATGTTAAACGCCAATGATACGTAGTGAGGAATTAATAGATATATTAATAGCAGATTTACATTTCCACAACTATTTGAGGATTAGTGGTTGTAGTATCTTTAATGATCCATTTCCAGAGAACGTAGAATCCTTTTGTAACTCTATCGGCATTGATCCTCAGACTGATTTGTATCATGGGGGATATGTTACAGGAAAACATGATTATATAAATCAATATATAGATGATGTTTTTATAGATCTATTTTTTCGTACATATAAATTTAAACCGATAATATATCCCAAAGAACTTTGCACTATACAGATCACTCCTAATGGTGTAATTGAGCCCCAATCAGATTTAAGTCTTGATTTAAGTAATATTTTTGATCGGTGTACATTTGTTTTAAATATGTACTGGCTTATACATGACAAACTTTTGAAGAAATTTCCTCAAAATGGATTTTTATCTGACATTACACCGTACTGTAAAAGCTTTGGTCAACATGGTAATAGTATCGTATTGTCAAGTACTATTCCATTTGACCTCCAATTTGATGCTTATCATTTAGAAGAATATAATGGTAAAGGGTTTATTAATCCTGAATTCAGAGCAAATGAAATCATAAAATATTCTAAATTTATAAAATCCTATGGCGGTTATACGTTTTACGAGAAATTAAACTATTTTAATCGAAAAAAAATAGTAATGTTTGAGAGGGGATATTACGATATTAAACACAGCCATTTTTTAGGAGAATATACGTTTGAAGACCTTCTTGTACTATATTCAATATTAGTTGACAAGTGCTTGATAAAGGAAGATACATTTTTGATAGCCCTTCTCTTTTGTATGGAAAATGTAGAAAGTAGCCTATTTATGGATTTTCATGAATTTGAGATGACCCATCGTGACTACCATGTCTTAGATCCATTTATGATAAGTAATGATTTATTCTTAAGGTTTGCTAGCAGAAAAAACAGTAAAGCTTTCTCATTCACCGTTGTAAATACGGCCATGGAATCTATACAATTATTTAACAAACAACCTATATTACATGTAAAGTATGGCAATACCATGCCACTCCCTTTTTTGTATAATCACTTAAATTTAATATAATGACATACGTTCAAATTATTGACAGAGGCGAATGCTTCTCAACCACTATGGAATATATCGATGGTGTATATGCTAACAAAGAAGAATGGGCAAAATATAACTTTTATCCTCAAAATGGAATGGTTGGTATCATTGTTAAACGTACACCATCGTCATATATCATTAAAATCAAAGATGGTATCTATGTACCTATGACCAAAAGGGGATTAAAAGAAATATCTTATGAAGAGTATTGCAAGGGGCAAAATACTAATATCTATACCGGGATGGACGATCGCCAGAAGAGAATAAACATGCTATCGGATGAAATAATGCATGATTCTTGGCAACACTTGCCAGACCTTCGTGCAGCCTTCAAAACTGATATTATCAGAAACATTGAAAAACTTACTTGTGATTATAAACGCAATATTTTTCTACCAGATTTAGAACAATCTGCTGTTATGTATGCAGCAGATATGTGCCTGGAATTCCGATTTAAATCAGGTAGGGAATTAGATCCAATAACAATCAAGGATATAGCCAATCAAGTAACAGACGTATACCAAGAATTATTCCAATTGCAGTTTTCTGAAAGTAGTAAACAAAATTGTATGAACAGGACTGCTAACCTAGTAAGCAATCCAAGATATGCACGGCAGAAAATAGATGAATACTACGAAAGAGTAAATTATCGCTATAGTTGGACCTAATTAAATATATGTCTATACATTTAGGTATGCGGATGGACTCTGAAGCCAAATATTTTTAGGTTTGTATTGTACACTATGGTGAAAAACCTTGGAATATAGGGGAACTCCACTAGTATGGTGATGTTAAAAATAGGCTTGGTATTATTGGAATACCAAGCCTATTTTTTTGATTTAAATTAATCAACGATGCAATAATCTCGACAAAAGTAAATATATACTTTTTATTTGGAATGTGTCTTGACAAATTCATCTGCTATTTGCTTAGCAAGTGCCCTTGTCATTGGTCCCGGATTGTAGATCGTTTCAATCATATTTTCTAGTTCGTGAGCAGGTAGCTTTGGATTTAGTAAATTATTAAATTCTTCAACCATAATACGAGCAGCTTTTCTCAAAAAAGTTTCATTATTATTTTGTTTGCGTAATTCGTCCATTAAAGGAACGGCAACACTCAAAAAATCACCTCCGTTTAGACGTTGGTTTGCTGTAGCTACTGATAAGTAAGCTAATTGAAAAAGCATTTTAATTTCTTCTTCCATAATTAAATCTATATTTATATTTATAATTATAATATTAGTAACGTGTTGTTAATAGAAATATTGCGTTACACATTTTCTTTAAATTACTATGATTTATATAGTAAGCTTGTATTTTCTTATAATTAAAGCAGTTCTTTATCATTTTGGAAAATGAGCCACTCTTTTGCAATTGCAGCTCTAACATTCTGAATCTTACTATCTGATGGGCTTAAGAAAAATTCTTGACATATTGCACGCTCCATTAATAGATACAAAGAAGTGTGAAAACCGACCATACACAACTGTTCAGAAGAAAGGTTATACATCTTTACAGATTCAAAAAGTAACTCACTTATATGATCAAATTGATTTGTAAAATTGTCAATAGCATTCTTCATTGTAATATGTACCCAATGAAAATTCGCAATTGGAATTAAGTGAAAATTAGAAAGATCAGATTCGTCTATTTGGATTTCATTTGAAATTCTATTATAAACAAGCACAGGTGCATATGATGGTTCAAAATTAAAACCATACAAATCTGCCTTAGCTCTTTGATCTTCTAGGGAGATCGCTCTATCATCAAGAGCTTCCTGTACATCCAATTCTTGTTCTTTCTTTATTAATGCGTTAAAAATTCTGATACAGAAATCTTTAGAAAATTCTCTATGCCTAATTTTTAACAAATCGCTATTATACCGTGCAAGTTTCCTGCTAAGTAGTCGTCCCTTAAAAATATATTTATCTATTGATGTTCAGTAATTTAGTCTATAA
>JAHHQS010000259.1 GCA_020026285.1 Parabacteroides sp.
AAGGATATGGAACGATAGAGGTAATGCACATGGCAAATTGAAATTTGTCATGTGCATTTGCTTTTTGGAGAAGTTTCGTGAGATGATTTACAAGGTATGAGGGCGTGGTTTATGATTCTTGCTGTGGTACTTCAATGACAAGTACTGCAGGGGCATTTACAACTTCGACTATAAATTCGATGAGAACATAAAATGTGAAACTCCTCATGTCACAGAAGAAGAAATCACTGTTGTTTTTATCAAGGAATGAATATCCTCATTACCGAGAAAGATTAAATCATAGAAAACATTCAGCTTATACAGCAGACAGTTATTGATGTCATAACCTTTAAGGAAGAACATGACAAACTTCGTAGCGAGATGAAAAGTGTGGTGGAAGTGATCTAAGGCTGTGTTGTGTAGAATGTGAGAATCGCATAGATTAAGAGGATTATCAGAAATGTTATGATGACTTGGCGGAACGATACAAAAAGGTCAAATCAGGGTACGACGGCATAGTGGAAGCTATTGAGTAAAAGCAGGCTCGTTGTAAAAAGCTTGGCATTTTCATTGACATCCTCAAAAATACGGAGAGTCTATCACAGAATTCGATGCTGGGATGTGGGGCAGCATGGTCGTCTATATCATTATAGATAAGGACAAAAACATGATCGTCACATTCAAGGATGGGGTGGAAGGGGAATTATAGGGATTTCGATACGAAAAAACAAATTAGAATAGATATTTTATACAACACTGTTGAAAATAATATTATATATTTTACTTACGTAAAAAATATTGACATAAGTAAAAAGGTGTGATATTCTAATTGCAAGAAAGGTGGTGTAAGAATGATAGATTTCTATTATCAATTAAGACAAAGGATGGTTGATGCAATGCAAGCGTCCTTAAAACAAATAAGGCAAGTGTTAGGATTTGGTGTGCAGGAATTCGGAGATTTAATTGGGTTGACAAGGCAAACGATAAATAATCTTGAAACGCAAAAGAATAAGATGAGTTCAATTCAATATATTGCTGTTTGTGCAGTAATTGATAATTGCGTAAAAGACAAGCCAGAATTATTACCAATTCTTTCAACTATATTGTGTTCAAATGAAGATGAGAGTACAAGCAATGTATTTGAAACGATTGAAAATGGCTCGCTTCTAAAAAAATGGTTTATGTGTTTTCCGGATGAGTCAAAGATATTTGACTTTTCGTCAGATATAAAATCAATTATTGCAAATGAGAGTTTTAACAATATTGCAGAGAACTATCGAGTTTTTTTGGATCAGACGGTGTTGTTTGAAGATGGTTTTTCAAATGCGATACAACCTTTAGTTTTGGCATTAAAAAATAGTGGTAATAAATTCATCGTTCCGTTAAAAGTAATTGAAGCAATCCAGCATCAATTGATGAGTCCTAACGAGAGAGATGTGTCTCTTGCAAAGAACGGAATGAAGTTACTTATGAGTATGCAAAATGAAGAACTGGTTGATATACGTGGAGAAAAAAACGATGTAAACATTATAAGTACCTTTGTATCAGTTTTTGCCAAATTTAAATGTGTCAACAGATTAGCTATTATTACCTGTGATGCTAAATTAGCAAAGCAAATTATGGGACTTAATAATGATACACTTGGTGGATTCAATATTCTGGTTCTGAAATATTCTAAAGCTAACGGATTTCAAAAATGGGAACAGGAGAACTTGTCAGATGAAGAAATAGAACAATCTATATCAATGAACGTTAATGATGAATTAACACTTGTGGATAGTTCTACAGCAGAACTAAAGGGCTGGGAATCAATTGACTAAGGGAGGAAATTGTTATGGCATACGATACTAACCAGAACATTAAGGAAAACTACGCCAAGAATGCATTGGATGGTTATGTTAAGGATTGGAAAATTTTCATGGATACCTGTAGCATATTACATTTTGCAGCAGATAAATTTTGGATGAATATTATTCCTCTTCTTAGGCAATATCAAAATAAGGTAATTGTTCCACTACGAAGTATTGAAGAATTGCAGAAACACGAAGCTAATACAGGAAAACATGAACTTGCAGAGAATGCAAAGAATTGCTTGAAAGTATTGCATCAGTTAATTAATGCGGGTTTTGTAGAGATAAGAGGCGAACAAAGTGATAACTTTGCGGATAATGTCTTTCAAGTGGTATTTACCAAATTTAGAATGACACACAAATTGCTGCTTATTACACAAGATAATGACTTGGCTAAGGATATTACAGCCCTAAATAGCAACAAATCGGTTAGAGCGAATCCTGTCCATGTTAAGAGAATTAATCAGTATGGTTTTTTGAGCAACTTTACATGGAATACTGACAATACCAAAAGCGATAAACCTCAGCAGAATAAACGGCACAACAGTGACGAAGATTTGGATGAAGATGAAATTTTTCAAATCTGCAAAAGTGTAACATCACTTGATGATTCAAGACTTGAGGTAACTCATATTCCAGCAGAAAACGAAATCGTGTATACGTCACGTGGTCCAATAAAATTGGAGTCCAAAGTCGCAGCAGGAGGAGAAGGTATTATATATACGACTAACACTCCTTATGTTGCCAAAATATATAAAAAAGAGAATAATACTAAAAGAAAATATGAAAAAATCAAGCTTATGCTTAGCAAGGAAATAGAATGTGAAGGTGTATGTTATCCAGTTGCGACATTATACAATTCTAACAAAGAATTCGTTGGTTATATGATGCCAAAAGCAAAAGGAAAGGAATTGCAGAAAAGTATCTTTATCAAACCGTTATTTCTGAAAAATTTTCTTAATTGGAAAAAGCGCGATACTGTAGAATTATGCATTACTATTTTGGAAAAAATCAAGTATCTTCATGACAGAAATATCGTGATGGGCGATATAAATCCAGCCAATATTTTGGTTGTATCCCCCAAGGAGGTTTATTTTGTTGATACGGATAGTTATCAAGTCGAAAACTTTCCTTGCCCTGTAGGTACAAACAACTATACTGCACCAGAGATTCAAAGAAAGCATTTTTCGGATTTCCTACGAACAATGGGAAATGAGAATTTTGCAGTAGCTACACTTCTTTTTATGATTATGCTTCCGGGAAAACCGCCATACTCACAACAAGGAGGAGAAGATCCTATTAATAACATTATCCGAATGGATTTTTCATATCCGTTTGGGGATAGTTCAAACAAAAAAACGCCAGATGGTCCGTGGCGCTATATTTGGAGTCATCTGACATATGACTTAAAAAAAGCATTCTATAACACTTTCAGAAAAGGCGGTGATCATTCTACAGAGAGTACTCGACTTACGGTTGATGAGTGGCTTCCTATTTTTACATATTATCTTGAATTACTGGATAGTGGAAAGTTTGGAAAACAAGATAAAATGTCAGAAGAATTATTCCCTACTCGTCACAAAAAAAATCCAAAGGTAGAATATACTACCTGCAAGATGTGCAGTAATGAAGTGCCTGAAAATCAATGTCAAAATGGCATCTGCCGAGACTGCTTAAATAAAGGCGAAGTCTACAGGTGTAAAAAATGTGGCAAAGAGATTCTGTATACAAACTATCAAAAATATGTCAAAAATGCTAAACGTTTTGATGTTTGTCCTGAGTGTTTTGAATACGGAAATAAGGTAAGGATTAGACAAAAATGTGTTGATTGTGGACGCCAATTTGAAATAACAAATAATCAGTATGATTTTTATACCAGCAAGGGATTTGATATTCCGAAACGTTGTAAATCGTGCCGTGATGATAAAAAGAATCGGTCGTATAGTTCTTCTGGAGGATATTCTTCTCAAACAACAAGACACACTTCATCTTCACATAGCAGTGGTTCTTCTGGAAGTAATGGCTCATTCTGTTTTATCTCAACTATAATATGTGAGTATTTTGGTAAATCTGATGACTGCGGAGAACTCAATACATTGCG
>JAHHQS010000026.1 GCA_020026285.1 Parabacteroides sp.
GCTGGTTAGAGCGCATGATTCATAATCATGAGGTCCCCGGTTCAATCCCGGGTCTCGCTACAAATTAAACCGTCATGACAGAGTCGTGGCGGTTTTTTGTTTATTCCTTATCTTCATTTTTCATGAAGTGTATGTACTGAAAAGTTTATTTTGTGCGAATAGATAATTTGTTAAATTAATTTACAAATATCGCTTTTCGCTTTTGAAAGTATTTGATTTTTTGTATCTTTGCAACGATTGAGTGGTGATGATGAGGGGGCTGAAAGTCTCCTTTTTTTGTCCCTGTATGTTTGGAATCTGCTCATGGAAAAAAGGTGGTTAAGGAAGGTAAACATAATGGTTCTTTAAACGTACCGATAGTATTGAAACGAAAGAAAACGAAGTATGATAGATAAAAATTTAATAGAACAGTTGGTTGAAGAAAAATTAGCAGATTCTTCTAATTATCTGGTTGATGTAACCGTTCAGCCAGGTAATATCATCGTTGTTGAGATAGATAATGACGAAGCAGTAGGTATTGACGACTGTGTAGAACTTAGCCGTTATCTGGAAGATCATTTAGATCGCGATCAGGAAGATTTTGAATTGGAAGTTGGTTCGGCTGGTATAACTTCACCGTTTAAAGTACTTCGTCAATATAAAAAGAATATAGGTAATGAGGTGGAGATCCTGTTAAAGGAAGGCGTTAAGCTTACCGGTGTTTTGAAATCGGCCGATGAGGACGGACTTGTTGTAACGATAGAAAAACAAGTTAAACCTGAAGGGGCAAAACGTAAAGTAACAGTTCAGGAAGATCTGTCTTATCAGTATAATGAAATAAAATATACAAAATATTTAATAAGATTCAAGTAGTATGGCCAGAAAAGAGGAAACAGTCAGTATGATTGATAGCCTTGCGGAGTTCAAGGAGTTGAAGAATATAGATAAGGATACGATGATCAGCGTATTGGAAGAATCGTTCCGCAATGTCATTGCGAAAATGTTCGGAACTGACGAAAACTACGATGTTATTATTAATCCGGAGAAGGGAGATTTTGAAATTTGGAGAAACCGAAAGGTTGTAGCTGATGAAGATTTAGAAGATTCTAACTTGGAAATCACTTTAACAGAAGCTCGTAAGATCGCAGCTGACTGTGAAGTTGGTGAAGATATTACAGATGAAGTTAATTTCGCAGGTTTTGGTCGTCGTGCTATTTTGAATCTACGCCAGACATTAGCTTCTAAAATCTTGGAGTTACAGAAAGACAGCCTTTATGCCAAGTATAAAGATAAAATCGGTAATATAATTGCTGCTGATGTTTATCAGGTTTGGAAAAAGGAAATGTTGCTGCTTGATGATGATGGCAACGAATTGTTATTACCAAAATCAGAACAGATTCCAGGTGATTTCTATCGTAAGGGTGAAACAGCCAGAGCAATTGTACAGCGTGTAGATAATTATAATAATAATCCGAAGATTATCTTATCACGTACAGATAAATTGTTCTTGCAGCGTTTGTTTGAATTGGAAGTACCTGAAATTAACGATGGCTTGATTACTATCAAGGCAATTGCTCGTATCCCTGGTGAACGTGCCAAGATTGCAGTTGAATCATACGATGATCGTATTGATCCAGTAGGAGCCTGCGTCGGTATGAAGGGTTCACGTATCCATGGAATTGTTCGTGAATTGAGAAATGAAAATATTGATGTGATCAATTATACATCAAATATATCTTTGTTTATTCAGCGTGCATTAAGCCCTGCAAAGATTTCTTCTATCCGTGTTAATGAAGAAGAAAAACGAGCAGAAGTTTATTTGCGTCCAGAAGAAGTCTCTTTAGCTATTGGTAAAGGTGGTTTGAATATCAAATTGGCTTGTATGTTGACAGAATATACAATCGATGTCTTCCGTGATGTTGATGGCGCAGACGAAGAAGATATCTATTTGGATGAGTTTGCTGATGAAATTGACACTTGGGTGATCGATACTCTAAAGAATATAGGATGCTACACCGCTAAGAGTGTATTGGCTGTGCCAAAAGAAGAGTTGGTAGAGCGTTCAGATTTAGAGGAATCAACTATCGATGAGGTGCTTGCTGTATTGGCAGCCGAATTTGAAGATGATGAAATTAATTAAGTTTTACGACAAAGATTAGTATGCCTATAAGATTACAACAAGTATTAAAAAAAATGAATGTAGGACTCAATACGGTTGTTGAGTTCTTGCATAAGAATGGGTATCCGGAGGTTGAATCCAATCCGAATGCCAAGTTGAGTGATGATCAATATGCTTTGCTCGTAAAAGAATTTGGAAAAGATATGCCAAAAGAAGTCAGAGTAAGTAAACGCTCTACATCTTCATCTGCGAGTAAAAAGAATGCTGCTCCAAAGGCTAAAGTTGAGTCTCGTCCTGAGATTAAAACGGTAATTCCGGAAGAATATCGTCCTAAATTAAAAATGAAAGGACATATTGATCTGGAATCAAATGAAAAAGAAGAGGTAGAAAAATCACAATCTACTCCTGAAAAAGCGCCAACAGAAAAAATCGTGAATGCTGAAGTTGTAAAGAATGAAAAGAAAATTGTAGCGCCGGTAGAAGAGAAGAATGTGGAACAACCAAAAGAAAAAGAAGAAGTAAAACAAAATATTGTGAGTAAAGAGAAAACTGAAGAGAAGCAGCCGGAAAAGGTGGCTCCAAAAGAAGAAAAAAACAATCAGACAGTTGGATTAGATTCATCTGCATCGAAAACTGAACAGAGTGGTGAACTATTCCGATTGGGCACTCCGAAGTTTGAATCGAACATTAAAGTGACAGGTAAAATTGATTTGGATGCACTGAATCAATCTACTCGTCCTAAAAAGAAATCAAAGGAAGAAAGACGTAAGGAACGTGACGAAAAACAAGCGGGTCGTCCGGGACAGTCTAATTTCAGAAAAGATCAGAATAGACAGCAGGGAGGTGCTCAGAAGGCAAATGATACTACAAACAACGCATCAGCTACGGATGCTGACGGTAAGAAAAAACGTAAACGCATTAAGAAAGATCGTGTTGATGTAGCAAATGTTGCTAACAATCCGGGTAATTTCCGTTCAAATAATAACAATCATCATCGTGATGATCGTAAACCTCGTTTGAAAAAACCGGTTAAGGCTGAAGTTAGTGAGGAAGAAGTACAAAAGCAGATTAAAGAAACTCTGGCTCGTTTGACAAACAAGAGTAATAAGAGTAACAAGGGTGCTAAATATCGTCGTGATAAACGTGATGCTTTCCAGAAGCGTGAACACGAAATGATGGAACAGGAGGAAAAGGAAAGTAGAATCTTGAAGTTGACCGAGTTCGTTACTGCTAACGACTTGGCTAACATGATGGATGTTCCTGTTACAAAAGTTATCGCTACTTGTATGAGTATCGGTATTATGGTATCTATTAATCAGCGTTTGGACGCAGAAACAATCAATATCGTTGCCGATGAATTTGGTTTCAAGACTGAATATGTTAGTGCTGATGTGGTTGAAGCTATCAATGCCGATGAAGAAGAAGATAACGAAGAAGACTGGGTGCCACGTCCTCCTATTGTAACAGTGATGGGACACGTTGACCATGGTAAAACTTCTTTGTTGGATAATATCCGTAATGCCAATGTGATTGCAGGTGAAGCCGGTGGTATCACTCAGCATATTGGTGCTTATAATGTGAAATTGCCTAACGGCCGTCGTATCACATTCCTGGATACTCCGGGTCACGAAGCGTTTACAGCGATGCGTGCTCGTGGTGCCAAGGTAACCGATATAGCAATTATCATTGTAGCAGCCGATGATAGTGTCATGCCTCAGACAGTCGAAGCTATCAATCATGCTTCTGCTGCAGGTGTTCCTATTGTCTTTGCAATCAATAAGGTTGATAAACCTCATGCCAATCCGGATAAAATCAAAGAAGAGTTGGCTAAGATGAACTACTTGGTGGAAGACTGGGGTGGTAAGTATCAGTGTCAGGAAATTTCTGCCAAGAAAGGTATCGGTATTGAAGATTTGTTGGAAAAAGTATTGCTTGAAGCTGATTTGCTAGACTTAAAGGCTAATCCAGCCCGTCGTGCAGTAGGTTCCATTATCGAATCTTCTTTGGATAAAGGTCGTGGATACGTTTCGACTATCTTGGTTGAAAACGGTACATTGAAAATGGGTGATATCGTTTTGGCCGGAACACATTACGGACGTATCAAGGCTATGTTCAACGAACGTAATCAGCGAGTAAAGGAAGCAGGGCCATCTGAACCGGTTTTGATTTTAGGTTTGAATGGTGCTCCTCAGGCAGGTGATACATTTAATGTATTGGAAACAGACCAGGAAGCTCGTGAAATTGCTAATCGTCGTGAACAGTTACAGCGTGAATTAGGTTTGCGTACTCAGAAGATGCTTACATTGGATGATATTGGTCGTCGTATAGCAGTTGGTAACTTCCAGGAATTGAATGTGATTGTCAAAGGTGATGTGGATGGATCAGTAGAAGCATTGTCTGACTCATTGATTCGTCTGTCTACTCCTGAAATTCAGGTGAACGTAATACACAAGGCTGTTGGTCAGATTTCCGAATCAGATGTGGCTTTGGCTGCAGCATCAGATGCAATTATCATTGGATTCCAGGTACGTCCATCACAGATTGCACGTCGTAATGCAGAAAACGAAGGTGTTGAAATCCGTATGTATTCTATTATCTACGATGCTATCAACGAAGTTAAAAGTGCTATGGAAGGTATGCTTTCCCCTGAAATTCGTGAAGAGATTACTGCTAATGTTGAAGTTCAGCAGGTATTCAAGATTTCCAAGGTTGGTACAGTTGCCGGTTGTGTAGTTAAGGAAGGTAAGATCAAACGTACCAATAAGATTCGTTTGATTCGTGAAGGTATTGTTATCTATTCTGGAGAGCTTGGTTCTTTGAAGAGATTTAAAGACGATGTAAAGGAAGTAGTATCAGGACAGGATTGTGGTTTGAATATCACAAACTTTAACGATATCCAGGTAGGTGATATTATTGAAGCTTACGAAGAAACTGAAATTAAAAAGACATTATAATCTATTATGAACTGGTTAGACTTGATTATATTATGTCTGGCTGGAATAGGTTTGGTGAAAGGCCTGTTTGATGGATGCATCAAACAGGTTGTTTCACTTATAGGCCTTTATATAGCCGCTTGTAGTGCATTTGGAGTAGCTGATAAAGTAGAAAAATATGTAGCTAAACTGAACTTTTTGCCCGATTATGGTGTTGATATTGTTAGTTGGCTTATTGGATTTATGTTTATCATCGGACTTTTTATTTTAATAGGCAATGCCTTGAATAAATTTCTGGGTGCAACACCTTTAGGGGTGATAAATCATTTATTGGGGGGTATTATAGGTGTATTAATTATGTGTGTTTTCTCGAGTCTGTTACTGAACGTTGTTGGATTTGTGGATAAGAAATCAATGTTGATACCGAGAGAGGTTCAGGCCGAGTCTAAATTATATATTCCCGTAAAAGAGATATTTCCAGCCATTTTCCCTTCAGACCTGTTTGGTTTGAAAGAGTAAATGGCTTTTATATAATATATATATGCTATATGCAAGATTCAAATAAAGTGTTGGACGATGTAACAAAAGGCGATTATAAGTATGGCTTTGTTACAGAAATAGATACAGATGTAATTCATCGGGGTCTTGATGAGGAGACAATCAGAATTATTTCAGCAAAGAAGCATGAACCGGAATGGTTGTTGGAATTTCGTTTGCGTGCTTATCATTACTGGTTGACACTTGAAATGCCAGATTGGGCTTTGTTGAAGATTCCTCCAATCGATTATCAAGACATTATTTATTATGCAGCTCCCGGTAAGAAAGACGGACCGAAGAGCTTGGATGAAGTGGATCCCGAACTGTTGAAAACATTTGATAAGTTGGGTATTCCATTGGAAGAACAGAAGGTTCTAAGTGGAATGGCTGTCGATGCCGTTATGGATAGTGTTTCTGTAAAGACTACTTTTAAAGAAAGTCTGGCTGAAAAAGGAGTTATTTTCTGTTCAATCAGCGAGGCTGTTCAGAACCATCCTGATTTGGTGAAGAAGTATTTAGGTAGTGTTGTCAGCTATCGAGATAATTACTTTGCTGCATTAAATTCTGCGGTATTCTCTGATGGTTCTTTTGTATATATACCAAAAGGAGTACGTTGTCCTATGGAATTAAGTACTTATTTCCGAATTAACGCTGAAAATACCGGTCAGTTTGAGCGAACATTGATCATTGCCGACGATGAGGCATACGTCAGCTATCTGGAAGGATGTACAGCACCTATGCGAGACGAGAATCAGCTTCATGCGGCTATCGTTGAAATTTATGTTCACGATCATGCCGAAGTAAAATATTCTACAGTTCAGAACTGGTATCCTGGGGATAAAGATGGTAAAGGAGGTATTTATAACTTCGTAACCAAAAGAGCCTTGTGTAAGGGAGATAATAGTAAAGTTTCCTGGACTCAGGTAGAAACAGGTTCCGCTATTACCTGGAAATATCCAAGTTGTGTTCTTGCCGGGGATAACTCTGTTGGTGAATTCTATTCTGTAGCTGTAACCAATAACTGGCAACAGGCTGATACGGGTACTAAAATGATTCATTTGGGACGTAATACACGCAGTACGATTGTTTCAAAGGGAATCTCTGCAGGGCATAGTCAGAATAGTTATCGTGGTCTGGTTAAAATTACACCTCGTGCAGAAGGAGCTCGAAATCATAGTCAGTGCGACAGTTTATTATTAAGTCCGACCTGTGGAGCTCATACATTTCCCTATGCCGATATTCACAATGAAACAGCTGTAGTTGAACATGAAGCTACTACAAGTAAGATCAGCGAAGAACAATTGTTCTACTGCCAGCAGAGAGGTATTTCTGTTGAAGAAGCTGTCGGCTTGATTGTTAACGGTTATGCTCGTGAGGTGATGAATAAGCTTCCTATGGAGTTCGCTGTTGAAGCTCAAAAACTTCTGAGTATTTCGCTAGAGGGTAGTGTAGGATAATTAGTATAGAATGTTATTAAGAATAGGATATGTTAGAGATAAAGAATTTACATGCCAATATTAATGGTAAAGAGATATTAAAAGGTATAAACCTTTCGGTAAAAGCTGGAGAGGTTCATGCTATCATGGGACCGAATGGTTCAGGTAAAAGTACTTTAAGTAGTGTATTGGTCGGCAATCCTGCTTTTGAAGTAACAGAGGGAGAAGTGACATTCGAAGGTAAGAATCTGTTGGATCTTGCTCCTGAAGATCGTAGTCGTGAAGGTATCTTCTTGAGTTTCCAGTATCCGGTTGAAATTCCTGGTGTGAGTATGGTGAACTTCATGCGTTCAGCAGTCAATGCACATCGTGAATACAAAGGTCTTGCTCCTGTATCAGCTACAGAATTCCTTAAATTAATGCGCGAGAAGCGTGCTGTTGTTGAATTGGATAACAAGTTGGCAAGCCGAAGTGTAAACGAAGGTTTCTCTGGCGGTGAAAAGAAACGTAATGAAATCTTCCAGATGGCTATGCTTGAACCAAAACTTTCTATCTTGGATGAAACAGATTCAGGTTTGGATATCGATGCTTTGCGTATTGTAGCAAGTGGTGTGAACAAGCTGAAGAACGAAAACAACGCAACAATTGTGATTACTCACTATCAGCGTTTGTTAGATTATATCAAACCAGATATTGTACATGTCCTGTATAAAGGTCGAATCGTTAAAACAGCCGGTCCTGAGCTTGCTTTGGAATTGGAAGAAAAAGGTTATGACTGGATCAAGAAGGAGATGGGTGATTTATGAAAGCAGAACAACAATATGTAGATCTTTTCTCTCAATACGAGGATTTAATTTGTCGGAAGAGTGCTCCTGCATTGAATGCATTAAGAGCGAAAGCTTTTTCGGATTTTGAAAAATTAGGTTTTCCGTCATTGAAAGGAGAAGATTATAAATATACAGATGTCGCCAAGGCATTTGAACCGGATTATGGAATCAATATTAACCGTGTAAATATTCCTGTCAATCCGTATGATGTATTTCACTGCGATGTCCCTAATCTGAGTACGTCTTTATATTTCGTTGTGAATGATGCTTTCTACGATCAGTCTCTTCCGAAGGTGCAATTACCGGAAGGTGTTTATGTAGGAGGTCTGCTTAATTTTGCCAATCAACATCCGGAAATCGTTTCACGTTATTATGGTAAATTAGCCGATACTTCAACGAATGGAATTGTTGCTTTGAATACCATGCTGGTTCAAGATGGTTTTGTGGTTTATGTACCTAAGAATGTTGTATTGGAAAGAACAATCCAGTTGGTTAATATATTCCGAAATCATATCGATACGATGGCCAATCGTCGTATATTATTCATTGTTGAGGAAAATGCAGAAGCTCGTCTGTTGGTGTGTGATCATAGTATTGACGATGTCAAATTCTTCTCTAATCAGGTAGTTGAGATTTTTGCTGCTCCTAATGCAAGAGTTGATTATTATGATTTGGAAGAAAGTTCGGTTTCAACAACTCGTTTCTCTTCTATGTATGTCAAGCAGGAAGCTTCTTCTAACGTTCTGGTGAATGGTATTACTTTGACAAATGGTCTAACTCGTAATAATTATTTTGTGACATTGGAAGGTGAAGGTGCCGAGCTTTCTCTTTCAGGTATGTCTGTATTGGATAAAGAACAGCAATTGGACACTTATACATTGATTGATCATCAGGTACCTCGTTGTACATGTAACGAGTTATTCAAAAATGTTTTGAACGATCAGTCTATCGGTGCTTTCAGTGGAAAGATTCTGGTTCGTCAGGGAGCAGACAAGACTGCTGCAGATCAGACAAACCGTAACTTGTGTGTTACTCGTGAAGCTCGTATGTATAGTAAACCACAGTTGGAGATTTATGCTGATGATGTGAAATGTTCACATGGTATGAGTACCGGACAGTTGGATGAGAATGCTATGTTCTATATGCAGAGTCGTGGAATTCCTCGTGATGAAGCCAAAATGTTATTGAGTGTAGCCTTTACAGCCGACGTGATCGATAATGTTCGAGTGGATGCGTTGAAAGATCGACTTCATCAGTTGGTAGAAAAACGTTTCCGTGGTGAAATGTCAAGATGCTCTCATTGTCACAATTGTCATCATAAATAAGAAACTTATTTTTCTCTTTTTGAGATAAGATATAAAATTTCGGTCTTGTATAAGTTTTATGCAGGACCGATTTTATTTAAATAACCCTCTCTAAGGAGATTTCAATTAAACATTGTATCTTTGTTCAGATTAAAGAATCAGATGTTTTTTAGAAAGATTGATTTAGTTGTTACTTTCGAAGAAGCTTAATTAAGAACAGCTAAGAAAAAATATAATTATGTTAGATATTCAGTCTATTCGGGAAGATTTCCCCATACTATCCCATCAGGTTTATGGTAAACCTCTTGTTTATTTTGATAATGCTGCTACTACACAGAAACCTCGTTGTGTGGTCGAAAAGATAATGAATGGCTATTATAATGTGAATGCAAATATTCATCGTGGTGTACATTTTCTAAGTCAGGAAGCAACAGAAGCTCATGAAAATGCTCGTAAAAGAGTGCAACAGTTCCTGAATGCTCGATCATCTAATGAGATTATCTTTACTAGAGGAACTACAGAATCAATCAATCTGATTGCTTCCAGCTTTTCTGACGAATGTCTCTCAGAAGGTGATGAGGTGATTGTTTCAGTCATGGAACATCATTCCAATATCGTACCTTGGCAGATACAGGCTGCCAAGAAAGGAATTTCATTGCGAGTCATTCCTATGAACGAGAAGGGAGAAATTTTATTAGATGAATATCGTAAGCTGTTTACCGAAAAAACTCGTCTGGTTTCGGTCGCTCAGGTCTCAAATGTCTTAGGAACAGTGAATCCTGTTAAAGAAATGATTCAGATAGCTCATGAATATAATGTGCCTGTAATGATCGATGGAGCTCAGTCAACACCTCACATGAAAGTAGATGTTCAGGATCTGGATGCTGAATTCTATGTTTTTTCCGGACATAAGATTTACGGACCTACCGGTATCGGCATCTTATATGGAAAAGAAGAATGGCTTGACCGACTGCCTCCTTATCAGGGTGGGGGAGAAATGATCTCTACTGTATCATTCGAAAAAACTGTATTTAATGAATTGCCTTTCAAGTTCGAGGCGGGTACACCTGATTATATAGGTAGTACTGCTTTGGCTGAAGCTTTGAATTATGTTGATAAAATAGGAATGGATCAGATTGCAGCCTACGAAAAGGAACTGTTACTGTATGCAACCGAGAAGCTGAAGCAGATTGAAGGTATGCGTATTTTTGGTGAGGCCGATAATAAAGGTGCGGTAATCTCATTCCTGGTTGGAAAGATCCATCATTACGATATGGGGATGTTACTCGATCGTTTAGGAATAGCTGTTCGTACCGGTCATCATTGTGCTCAGCCATTGATGCAGGCAATGGGAATAGAAGGGACTGTTCGTGCTTCATTCTCATTCTACAATACGAAAGAAGAAATCGATATTTTGGCCAATGGCATAGAACGCGTTCGTAAAATGTTTTAATCTCCGGTATATAAATTACAGCTTCTGATTTTATGTAACAGGATTGTAACACGTTTGTTTCTAATAAGTAAGTCAACTTACATTATCTTTGTGAAAAATAATTTTTCATGAAGTATAGAAACATTTTTGTTATAATCCTTTTCTTTTTTTGTGCAGTTTGTCTGACAGCACAGGATAAACCGTCACGTTCTTTCAGTGAGATTGTCGATTCTTTAACAACAGTAGAGGAACCTGTTGGTGAAGTTCTGGAGAAATTCCGAAATATGCCAAACATAGCGGTTGGTAAAGGAATCTCTTTTGAACCAGCAAATAAATTATATAAGATGACAATGCGTTTTCGCATGCAGAATATGGCATCTATCTCTTTGGATGAGAATTTTTCCAAGAATGAGATTGAAGCTCGGGTAAAACGTCTGCGTCTTCGTTTCGATGGTTATATATTCTCTCCGAAAGTACTTTATTCCATTCAGTTAGGATTTACACCTTACGACTCGAAAGATCTTCCCAATGGAAATGTCAATTTTGTGCGTGATGCTATGATCTATTATATGCCTACATCGGAACTAAGTTTAGGTTTCGGTCAGACCAAGATTAAAGCAAATCGTGCACGAATGAATTCTTCTAGTGCCTTGCAGTTTGTTGATCGAAGTATTGTCAATTCAGAATTTAATCCGGATCGAGACTTTGGATTTTTCATCGATTATCACAAACCTTTGATAAAAGACTTTAATATTGCTTTGAAAGGTTCTGTAACCATGGGTGAAGGACGTAACTGGAGTACTAGCAAGAATGGCGGTCTGGCTTATACCGGAAGAGTGGAACTTTTCCCCTTGGGACGTTTTAAGTCTTTAGGTGAAGTAGCAGAAGGAGATTATGAACGTGAGGAAAAAATAAAAATACTGATTGCCGGTGCCTATTCGTTCAATAATAATACGACACGAATTAAAGGACAGAACGGAGGTTTCATTCCGAATGATGAGATGCGTAATCTGAGTAGCTATTTCGTGGATTTTATTTTGAAATATAGAGGTTTTGCCTTTTATACGGATTTTATGGGACGTAAATGTGATGAACCATTGTTTACGACAGATCCTGAGGTTTGTATTTATTCAGGAAAAGGCCTGAATGTACAGGCCAGTTATCTTTTCCCTAAGAACTGGGAGGTGGCTCTTCGTAATTCTACACTTTTCCCGGAAAAGACTATTCAAAAAATAGTCGGTTATGAAAAATATAACCAGACAACATTGGGTATTACCCGTTACCTGATTGGACATAGTCTGAAAGTTCAGGCCGATGCTTCGTTTAATCATCGGACTCAGGTTCTTGATCCAACTTATAGTCGTTGGCAGTTTCGCTTTCAGGTTGAATTAGGTTTGTAAGAAGATATTGTAATCTAATCAATAAGAAAACTAAAATAGTTATCTTTGTAGAGGATAAATGTTTTAATAAATATTGATAGACATGAAAAACAAATTCTTTATGACCTTGGCTGGTCTTATGCTTTTAAGTACAGCAAGTTTTGCTCAGATTAAGTCAATTGGTGGATATGATCATCCACGTCCGGCAGTAGTTACTCCTCCAACAGAAACGAATGGAACTTACTCGGCTCCATCTGATGCTATTGTGCTGTTTGATGGAACAAATCTTTCCGAATGGCAGGCAGGTGATGGTACTGCTCCTAAATGGGCCATTAATAATGGAATCCTTTCTACTCAGCCAAAATGTGGAGATTTGAAAACAAAAAGAGAATTTCGAGATTTCCAGTTGCATATTGAATTTATGCATCCTGCTGACATTACTGGTGAAACTCAGATGAGAGGAAATAGTGGCGTTTATTTGCAGAATCTATATGAAATTCAAGTCCTGGAAACCTATAATAATAACAATAAGACTTATGTAAATGGCCAGTGTGGTGCCATCTATACACAGCATGCTCCATTAGTTAATCCTTTGAGAAAACCAGGTGAATGGAATGCTTATGATATTGTTTTCACTGCTCCTACATTCAATAAGGATGGTAGTTATAAGACTAACCCTAGAGTAACAGTTTTGTTGAATGGTGTTTTGATTCATAACAATGCCATGATTTATGGGTTTACTAACAACAATACTGTTGTGCAGAAAGAAATAGGTGGTATTACTTTGCAAGACCATGGCTGTCCTGTAAATTATCGTAATATCTGGATAAGAGAATTGTAATATAAGAAATATTATACCTGTATGAAAAAAGCTTGTACCCTCAAACGAGCGTACAAGCTTTTTTAGAATATACGGCAAATTTATTTCTTAATCAGTTTGTTGAATTCCAAAGGAGCATTTGTTGTAATAAAATCAACGCCTTGTTCAATCAGTGATTTCATAACAGCCGGATCATTTACCGTCCATGTATTTACCTTGACTCCTAGTTCTTTCGCTTCCTTGATCCAGGTTGGATGCTTTTCGAAAACTTTGTATTGATAATCCATGTCCATTCCTAATGTCTTTAAGTCGGCTGGTGACACCTCTCCGTTCAGATAAGCCACCGATGCATAAGGAACTCTTTCTACCAATTCCTTACAGATGTTCATACTGAAAGAAATATAATCTGCTCTGTTCTGAAGTTGATATTTTTCAATCAGTGCAACGACTGCATTGACAGCTCTGTCTTCGTTGACTATTCTTTTGTGCGGCTTGATCTCTACAATTAGCTTCATATCCGGAATGGATTGTAATTTTTGCACATATTCTTCAAATGTCGGAATGTGTTCTCCATTCTTCAGACGGATATGTTTCAGCTGGTCGTAGGTGGCGTCTTCGATACGAATACCTCCTTCTGCTTCATCATTATGATGAACAACAGGAACACCATCTGCGGTAATGATAATATCTAACTCTGATCCATAGGAATTTACTTTGTGTGCTGCCACAAGTGCTGCAATCGAATTCTCGGCAGAACCTTCACAATCCCAATATCCGCGATGGGCTATTAATCTGGTCTGCGCAGATAAAATCGAAATACCCCCAAGAAATGCAAGAGATAATGTGATAAATAATCTTTTCATTGTAATAAATATAAAATGTTTTTTTTAATTGTCTTTCTGATAAAAACGAACCCAGTCAATTTCCATTTCTACAGGAAGATCGTTTTTGTCTACTTTTCCAACCCAGTTTCCTCCTAGTTGCATATCAAGTAACAAGTAAAACGGCCTATCGTATGGAAATTGTCCTTCTTTGTCTGTCTTAATACGTGGATAAGTAAATGTATGTATATTGTTGATATAAAAGGAAAGACTGTCTGAATATAATTCAACGGTATAAGTATTGAATTCATCTCTATTGATAGCTCCGATTCCACCATGTTTCGGCTCGTCGATCCCTAATGTGTAAGTATAATGAGAATGTACGGTCTGATAAGCGATTGTATCATTATTTAATCGTTCCATGATATCAATTTCTCCTCCATCAGGCCATTTGCTGTTTTCAGGGAGAAGCCAGAAAGCTGGCCAGGCACCGGTAGCTCCATGAAGTCTGGCATTAATTTCCAATCTTCCGTTTTGGAATTGTTTTTTACCTTTCGTATAAACACCTCCGGTAATAACTGGAGCTGTATCGTTTTTCAAAGTGTTATTAACAATACCACGCAGAATCAGTTTCCCGTCTCTCATGGCATAACAGGAATCGTAATCACTCATGTGGCGGTTCCAGTCTGAACCACCTCTTGGAATCTTACTCCATATTTTGGAGTCGAAAGAATCTGTCTGATTGAAATTCTCTTCCCAAACTAATTTCCACCCTTTTTTATCATTATTCTGACAGGATGAAAATCCGATAAAAACTAACACTGAAAGTAAAAGAAGCTTTTTCATGGCATTCAATTTTTATAATAGTTGTTTAATTTCTTCAAGTGTACTGACTGTAAATGTCGGAGTAAAATCCTTTTCCGGATATCTGTTCGGATTATACCAGATCTGATCAATCTGTGATTGATGAGCTCCGGCGATGTCTGCATCCCAGCTGTCTCCGATCATCAAGGATTCATTGCGTCGGGAGTTCGTATTGATCAGGGCATAATTGAAAATACCTTTATGTGGTTTCTGTATACAAGCATCTTCAGATAATATCAGTTTCTCAAAATAGGGAGCCAGACCGGAGTTCTCCATTTTTAAGGATTGTACTTCTCTGAAACCATTCGAAAGAATATATAAATGGTATCTGGGGCGAAGATATTCTAATAAATCGATAGCTCCTGGTACCAGCCTTTTCTGGAGGGTGGTACGATGAAGAAAATCATTATTTATATGGAGTATCTCCTCCTTTCCCTCCACACCGAGAGGTTTGAAAATGTAATAGAATCGATCGAAAATCAATGTCTGCCGATCAATTTCTCCATTTCTGTATTTGGCCCATAAGTCAATATTATGCGGCATGTATACGTCAAATAAAGCCTCAAAGGAGGCATAATATCGATTCATTTTGTAATCGGTATAGATTCCTTTGAGGCATTCTTTATTGTTGTGATACGTGTCCCAAAGCGTATCGTCCAAGTCTATGAATAGATTTTTATATTTCATTATCCCACTTCGATGACTAAGAATTTGCTCATTTTCCAGAACGCTTTTATATCTGTGATTTTCAGAGTAATATTCCCGTCTTCATCTTTAACAAATTCGTAAGATCCTTCCGGATGATTGGAATGAAGTTTGGCTTTCGAAGCAAAAAGAGGAAATTCGGTTGTTTCACGAATATCTATTTTGATGAAATATTCCTTGTTGAAGCCATCTTTCAATACTTGAGTCTTGCCAAACAATCCTTTTTTAAGCAGAATCTTCTGGGCTTTTAACTCTTTCGAAGTACCGAAACAGTAATAAGCTGTATTTAAAATGGCTTCTTGTTGCTTAATCTTCTCAGTCTGAGCAATCGAAGTTGTAGCCAGATTTTCAACATCCTCATTTAATGAGACAATCTTTTCATCCTTTTCCTGTATCAGAATGTTTTTGTCGGTCAGATCTTTTTGTAAAGCGGCAATCTGAGCAGTCTTTTCTTCTATCTCTTTAGAAAGACGGTTTAACATGTTTTGCAGCGTTACTTTTTTGTTGCTGCTTTGGTTCAGTTTTTTTTGTAAAGCTTCAATTTGAGCTTTGTTCTTTTTCAAAGTTTCTGAAACGATTTTCATGCTTTCCTTTATCTGTTCGCGATGAGTCTTATTCATTTCGCTTCCAGCTTTCTGTTGGATGGCAAGATAGTTTTCAGCTTCTTTTATAGATTGGAAACTTGTTTCAATTTCGTCTAATGTTGATAACATTTCATCTAATTCACTATTTGATTTTATGTTTTCCAAACGAAGTGAATCATTTACAGCTTGAAGTTTTTTATATTCTGCTGAATGTTGGTTACAAGAAGCTAACATGGCAGTACAAACACATACTAATAATACTCTTTTCATTTTTTTCTTTTTAGTTAAAATTAAACTTCTTCTTCTGTTGTTCTCTTTTCTTTTTTATTTGTTTTGCAACCGGCTAATATGATGACAATTTCTCCTTTCGGTTCATTTTCTGTAAAATGTTGAATCACCTCATCAAGTGTACCTCGTACAGTCTCTTCATGTATTTTTGAAATTTCACGAGAAACGGAAACTTGGCGGTCAGCTCCGAAAAATTCAACAAATTGTGTCAATGTTTTTACTAATCTGTATGGCGATTCATAAAAAATGATTGTTCGGTTTTCTGTTGATAGTTCTGTCAGCCGGGTATGTCTTCCTTTCTTTTGAGGGAGGAAACCCTCGAAACAGAATTTTTCATTCGGTATACCAGATGAAACAAGGGCAGGAACAAAAGCTGTTGCACCGGGAAGACATTCTACCGTCACTCCTTGTCTGACACATTCACGAACCAACATGAAACCCGGGTCGGAAATAGCTGGTGTTCCGGCATCTGAAACAAGAGCTATATTTTCACCTGCTTTGATTCGAGCTGCCAGTTGTTCAACTGTTTGATGTTCGTTGAACTTGTGGTGCGATTGCATTTTATTATGTATATCAAAATGCTTGAACAGAATTCCTGTAGTACGCGTATCTTCGGCCAGAACAAGATCTGCCTCTTTTAATACACGGATAGCCCGGAATGTCATATCTTCTAGATTTCCTACCGGTGTTGGAACTACTGTTAATTTTGCCATATTTTATGATTTATGTTGGTATATCTGTTTATAATAAAATGGTTATTAGATGTATCTTTTTTCCAGAAGTTTCATGAAATCGACAACCGGTTCGCTGTTCATATCCCATGAAAGATTCTGATTTATATATTCAATAGCCTGATCCAAAGAACCTATCTGATTCAGATCGCTTATCACTTGATTCATCTGATTCTCATTGTTATGGAATAAATCTCGACGGAAGCGGAAACGATCGTTCAGACTGAACGCTTTTCTGAAATCCGAAAGATTTTTCTTTTCAAGTATGTCGTTTAGCGATATATTGTTTTTAGCAATTCCAGACAAGTTATGTTCTTGTGTCTTTTCAACAGCATTTATATGTTCAGCAATAATCTCTGGTTTTGATGGAACGGTTATTTCTTTAATAACAGATTCCTGTGTGTTTTGGTTGATGACCGGATGTTCAATCGGAGCTTCCGTGTTCTGTTTGGGTTCTGTATCATGAAGTCTGAATGCATCATTTGGAGCTTCAGACTCAAAATCTTTAGGCTGATTCAAATTATTCGTTTCAGGAGTTTCTCTTGGAAGACTTTCTTCTGAAACTGGATTATATTCAGGTTCCAAAGGTTTTTCAACCAATAAAGTTTCAGCTTCTTTTACTTCCTCTTTTTGGATAATTATCTTTTTACGGCAGGTGTCTGCCATTTGCTGGTATTGAGAAAGAAGTACTGAAAGGTTGTTCAATTCTGCCTGTTGTTCAGTCAGCTTGTTTTTCATTGATTGTATTTCTTCTTTTTCAATAGCTTTGATATTATCCAGAATTATTGACGCTTTATTTCCTGAAAAAGAAAGAGTCTGAATGGATAGGGTATCCTGGTTCAATAATTCGCGAACCAGGTACTCTAACTCTTGAATATCTGAAAGCAATTTGTTTAAACTATTTTTTTGTTCCATTTTATTCATAACATTCTTAATGTTACAAAAGTATGTATTTACTTTCAAATCTCTTAAAAGAACTTCCTAATAAATCTTTCTTTTTGAGATATTTTCTAAATAAATTGGGCTTTTACTATTAAAAGAGTAACCGATATCCCTCTATTCGATGAATTCTTTTGGGAGATTTACAATATATAGCCTTTCTGTTGCACGTGTGATTGCTGTGTACAGCCATCTGTAAAAGTCTTCTCCCAACATTTCTTCTGTGATATAACCAAGGTCCAGAAAGACATTTTTCCATTGTCCACCCTGTGCCTTGTGGCAAGTAATGGCATAAGCAAATTTTACATGTAGAACATTATAATGAGGATCTGTTTTCATCTTTTTTATTTTTCCCGATTTGGTTGTGATCGATTCATAATCCTCCAGAACCCTATAAAATAACTGATCGTTCAGTTCTTTGGAAAGAGCAGGCGTTTCACTTTGCAAAGTGTTCAACAGAACTTTTGTTTCTAGTTCGATGTCATAATCTTCGAAACGAACCAGAACATCGGCAAAACGGAAACCGTACATCTCATAGGTCCGTCTTACTTTGATGACTTCTATTATTTCTCCATTGGCAATAAAATCTGTTTCTTTGATATCAGAAGCCCAGAAATAATTGTTTTTGCTTACCATTAATCGATCACCAGATGAAAGCTCCTCTTCATAATATAATATTCGGTTTCTGATTCCATTATTGTAGATAAGAGCTCTCTTGTTGGATCTGGTAATAACAATGGTTTCTTCCGGGCCATCATGATTGTAAGAAGATTCGATTTCTTCAATCAAATCTTCTCCGGAAAGATTTCTGAAATCGTTAAAGCCTTCCAGTCGTAGCTTCGGAAATATTTCGACCATATTGTTACGCAAGGCGTCTCTCAGTTGTGTGGCATTGTAAAGGATACCTGAATTTTCCTGCTGCCTGACGACCTGGGTCAGCAGAACTGAAGCTACATTTAAATTATAACCTTCCAGTATATCTGGATTTAAAGCCGGACTTTCGGTCTGCATCACTGGCGGCAGCTGAGCTTCGTCTCCTGAAATAATCATTCTACAACCGGTTCCTGAATAAACAAAGTGAATAAGATCCTCTAAAAGCCTTCCTGAACCGAAAATATACGAATCTATGCCATCATTTGTTATCATTGATGCTTCATCTATAATAAAAATTGTATCTTTGTAGAGATTTGTTGCAGGAAGAAACCCTACCGGTTCATTGGAAAAAACTTTTTGCCGGTATATTCTTTTATGAATAGTGTATGCTTTCTGTTCTGCATAGTTTGAAAATACCTTTGCAGCGCGCCCTGTTGGAGCAAGTAGAATAGTTTTTTGTTTTAGTTCATTTAATGTTTTTACTAACGTTCCGATAACTGATGTTTTACCCGTTCCGGCATAACCTTTCATGAGGAGCAGAGAATCAGGATCTGTTGATGCTATAAATTCAGAGATCGATTTGATAGCTGATTCTTGATCAGGTGTAGGATTATGAGGAAAATTTTGGATTATTTTGTTGTTTAAGAAACTATTTATCATTTTATCGCAATTATTTTTGCAATAAAGGTAGTGTATTAAATATTCTTTTTTAAATTTGCCAAACGAAATAAATATAAAAAATTATATAAACCATGAAAGTTACTTTGAAGATTTTATTGGTAGCCGCAGTAGTAGTGCTGGCATACATGTGTTACAAGAGTATCACTGGCCCGATTGAGTTTAATGAGGAAAAAGCTTTCCGTGATAAAGCTATCATTGAAAGATTAGTTCAAATTCGTAAAGCTCAGATTGAGTACAAGAACATTCACAAAACACATGCAAGTAGCTTTGATGAATTAGGTAAGTTTTTGAAAACTGAAAAATTACCTATTATTGTCAAGGAAGGTGTACTTAGTGATGAACAGCTTGAAAAAGGTATGACTGAAAAGAAAGCTGTAGCTTTGATTGAGAAAGCTAAGAAAACAGGTAAATGGGGTGACGTTGAAAAAGAAGGTTTGAAAAACTTCAAACGTGATACTATGTGGGTTCTTGCAAAAGATACTTTGTTTGGCAAGGATTATGATGTAGATGCTATGCGTTACGTACCTGCAGTTCCAGGTGAAAAGGTTGAATTCCATATGGATACAGCTACATTGAAATCTGGTTCTGGATATGAAATTAAAGTGTTCGTTTGCGAAGTTCCATACGATGCTTACTTGCGCAACATGGATCCTCAGTTGGCATTCAACTTGAAGGATAAAGCTGAAAAGCAGAGCAAATATGCTGGCTTGCGTGTAGGTTCTTTGGAAGAAATTAACAACAACGCAGGTAACTGGGAATAATTCTTTAATTGCTTATGGCGGTTATTATTCCTGAATTATTATCGAAACAATCAGAAAATTTCATAGTGTCCATCCGGTTGATGCCGGGTGGACTTTCTTTTTCTGGATATTCACCTGTTTTTAAGGATAGTTTTTTTATTCAAAATGAAAAATGGGATGCTGCTATTCCCGATTTGGATCATTTGAAAGATTTTGTATCTTCAAATGATTTTTTGTCTTGTCCTTTTAAACAGTTGAAAATAGTTTGGGCTGATTCTGATTATATGCTTGTTCCTAATGCTTTACCGGCTGATGAAAAAGAACTGGAGGTGTATTATTCCTATACTTTTGGAAAGAAGGTAGTGGGCAGACTTCTAGCTGATGAGGTGAAGGGTGAGGATATGTCCGTTTTGTATCAGATTGATTCTGAAACTTATGATTTCTGTATGAAGTCATTTGTTAATCCTGATTTTGTACATACCAAGAGTGCCGTTTTTTCTTTATGGAAGAATCATAGTCTGAATTGCCAGAACCGACAGATGTATATATCTTTTGTCGACGAACAGTTAACGATAGCTTGTTATGAAAAAGGACATCTGATCTTTTTTAATTATTTCAAGGTGCATGGATTCAATGAGGTTGTTTACTATACTTTGTATGTGTGGAAGCAGCAGAAATTAGATGTGTTTACAGATTCATTGTTCTTTTCTGGCGATGCTTTTCAAATGAACGAATTGAAAGAAAAGCTGCAGTTATACATCTCTCATGTTGATTCATTTGAATATCCTTCGGAAGTTTATTTAATGGGTGTGAATATCGTTCATGCTCCAATCGATTTAATTGCTTTATTTGTATGAGAATCATAAGTGGAATTTATGGCCGTCGTCGTTTTACGGTACCTACATCATTCAGTGCTCGTCCGACAACAGATTTTGCCAAGGAAAATTTGTTTAATGTTTTGACGAATATGATTGATTTTGAAGAACTGGATGCTTTGGATCTTTTTGCAGGAACAGGTAGTATCTCTTTTGAATTGCTTTCTCGCGGTTGTAATCGTGTTACTTCTGTTGAAAAGAGCAATGCCCATGCCAATTTTATAGCTAAGGTTGCCAAGGAGCTGAAGGCAGCCAATTTGAATTTGATTCGTGGTGATGTTTTTCGTTATTTAAGTTCGGCTCCGGCAGAAGCTTTCGATTTTATATTCGCTGATCCTCCTTATGCATTAAAGGAATTACCAGATGTCCCTAAAATTGTCTTCGAACGAAATCTGTTACGTCCGGGAGGCGTTTTTGTAATGGAGCATCCTGCTACCAATGACTTTTCCGATCTTCCTTATTTCGACCAGCATCGAGTATATGGTTCGGTCAACTTCAGTATTTTCGTGAAGGAAGATGAAACAGTAGAAGAAGGTCAGGAATAATTATAGCAGAGGAGAGAATAATCGCATAAATGATTCTATGAATCTTTTTCTCAGAGGTCTGTTGAGCCATTTATGGGCAGAGATGTGAATGCTTCGATCCACGTCCTGTAGAAAGATTTTTCTCAGATGAGTGGCAAATGCCTGTTGATAGACAAAGGCATTTATCTCAAAGTTATGTTCCAGACTTCTGAAATCCATATTGGCAGAACCGATACATGCCAGGTAATCATCACTGATAATCAGTTTTGAATGAAGAAATCCAGGCTTGTAAAGATAGAATTTAACCCCGGCCCTAAGCATTTCTGCTACAAACGACAGACTTGCCAGATGGGCCATTTTTGTATCCGAATGTTCTGGAATCATGATACGTACATCTACTCCAGACCGGGCTGCAACCTGCAAGGACTGATTCAATCCTTCGGTTGGCAGAAAATATGGCGTTTGAATAAAGATGTATTTCCTGGCATTCGTTATCAGGTACATTTCTGATTCCGATAAAACTCTCCACGGGTTTATCGGACCGCTGCGTACAATCTGCATCATGCTGTTTGTATATATAGCTGGCTTGGGATAATAATTCTTGTCGGAGATAATCTCTTTACTCACAACGTACCAGTCCAGTAGAAATGCGCTTTGCAACCCATGTACGCCTTTCCCTTCCAATCTGAAATGCAGGTCTCTCCAGACACCCCATGATACTCCATTGGTATATCGGTCGGCTATATTCATTCCACCAATATAACCGATTTCTCCATCTATTACAGTGATCTTCCTGTGATTTCGGTAGTTTACCTTACTGGTAAACAGCGGGAACACAACTTTCAGGAAAGCCTTTACTTCTATGCCGGCCATCTCCATTTCCTTGAAGAAACTTTTGTGAGTTTTCCAACAGCCTACATCATCATAGATGAGTCTGACTTTCACTCCTTCTTGAGCTTTCTTTATCAGCAGATTTTTCAGTTTGTTCCCGATATCATCATCATTAATGATGTAATATTGGATATGAATATGGTGTTTGGCTTTTTTGATATCTTCAAAAAAGTCCATAAACTTTTGTCGTCCGTTTGTATAAATTTTGAATTTGCTGCCATATAATAAAGGTGAATCTTTGGTTCGATTGATGAGCTTGGTGAGTCCTTTATATTTTTCATTTACCTTGCAGGCGTCATTGGGAATTTTCCCGGTTTTAGGCGCATTTAAAATTCGTTTATAAGTTTTCCTCGAGATAATTTTTTGTTTTCTGTTGTCCTGTCCGAAAAAAAAGTAGAAGATAATCCCGGCTACAGGCGCCAATAGCAAGACAATTACCCACGGAATAGCTTTTAACGGATTTCTGTTCTCTGCAATGATAACCACAATCAAACTGATAATCGTGATTGAATATAAAACAATGAACAGCGTGCTTAAAAGTAATTCTATAAGAGAAGAATCAAACATAATCGTAAAAACAGATAACCGATGGAAAGATAAAAATTTTTTTTTGATTTTCAAATTTCTTGAATTATTCTTTTGTATATAGCTTTTTTACTCTCCCAAATCTGTATTTTCTATAAACATCTTCAATGGTACTTAATTTTCTGCGGATGTTCACCGATATTTTATAAATTCGCATCATATTATGGGTAATATGCCCGAATGGAATGTTTATATTTTAACTGTTATAACATATGAAAGATTTTTTGCGCATTTTAAAGCGCTTTGTTCCCCCTTATAAAAAATATTTAGCAGGCAATGTGATTTTTAATGTGCTATCGGCCATATTGAATCTGTTTTCTTTTGCATTAATTATTCCTATTTTACAGATTTTATTTAAAATAGATAAAGGAATTTATACATACCAGCCTTTTCTGATTGACTGGGCCAGCTGGGAATCATTGAAGACCTTGCCTTCTTTGCTGAAGAATAATTTCTTCTGGTATGTCAGTGATTTGATTGAGACGAATGGAGGTTCTTATACTCTGATTGTTCTTGGAGTTTTTTTAGTGGTGATGACTTTTCTGAAAGTCTCATCCATGTATCTGGCCTTTTACATGATGATTCCAATTCGTACCGGAGTGGTACGTGATATCCGTAATCAGATTAACCAGAAGATAACCAAACTTCCGTTGAGTTTCTTTTCGGAAGAACGTAAGGGAGATATTCTTGCCCGTGTTTCGGGTGATGTCAACGAAATAGAAACCTCCATCATGAGTTCTTTGGATATGTTGTTCAAGAATCCGATTCTGATTACGATTTATTTGTTTGGTATGATTATGATCAGCTGGCAATTGACTCTTTTCGTTTTTATCCTGCTTCCTTTTGCCGGTTACGTTATGGGACAGGTTGGAAAGAAACTAAAACGTAAATCGTTTGAAGGTCAGCAGCAATGGGGAGCCTTGATGAGTCAGATAGAAGAGACATTGGGCGGATTACGTATCATCAAGGCTTTCAATGCGGAGAGAAAGATTCAAAATCGATTCGAACAGTCTAACGAACAGTTCCGCCAGACAATAACCCGGGTTTACCGTCGTCAGCAGATGGCTCATCCGATGAGTGAGTTCCTGGGAACAGCAACCATCGCTATCGTTCTGTGGTATGGTGGATCGTTAATCTTAAACAGTAACAGTTCAATTGATGCGCCGACTTTCATTTACTATCTGGTCATTTTCTATAGTATAATCAATCCTGCAAAAGATCTGAGCAAGGCGGCTTATGCTATTCAGAAAGGATTGGCTTCAATGACTCGTATCGATAAGATTTTGATGGCTCAATCGGATATCAATGATCCGGAAAATCCGAAGCAGATCCGATTTTCGAATTCAATCGAATATAAGAATGTCTGGTTCAAATACAAAAATGACTGGGTGTTGAAAGGTATCAATCTGACTATTCCGAAAGGTAAGACTGTCGCATTGGTGGGACAGTCCGGTTCTGGAAAAAGTACGCTGGTCGACTTGCTGCCTCGTTTTTATGATGTATCCAAAGGCTCCATTGAGATAGACGGACTGGATATCCGTGACGGTAAGTTGGTGGATCTTCGCAGTTTGATGGGAAATGTCAATCAGGAAGCGATTCTGTTCAATGATACTTTCTTTAATAATATCGCTTTTGGAGTGGAAGGCGCTACCCAGGAACAGGTAGAAGAGGCCGCTAAAATTGCCAATGCTCATGATTTTATTATAGCTTCCGAAAATGGTTACCAGACCAATATCGGTGATCGTGGAGGTAAACTTTCTGGCGGACAGCGTCAGCGTATCAGTATAGCTCGTGCTATCTTGAAGAATCCTCCTATTTTGATTTTGGATGAAGCTACCTCTGCTTTGGATACTGAATCTGAACATCTGGTTCAGGAAGCTCTGGAGAATTTGATGCGTAATAGAACTACCATTGTTATCGCTCACCGTTTGTCAACGATAAAGAATGCTGATGAAATCTGTGTGATGCACGAAGGTGAAATCGTGGAACGAGGATGCCATGACGACTTGTTGAAACTGGATGGTTATTATAAACGTCTATGTGATATGCAAAGTTTCTAATCTAAAATTATTATAGAATGAAAACACAACTTTTAAAAATGATAGGCAGCTGTTGTTGTCTGTTATTCTTGCCAGGCTTGTTTTCCTGTGATCGTCTCGATGTTCAGCCGGATCAGGGAAATACGTATTTCTTTGATCATCCAGCCAGAATCTGGGAAGAGTCAATGCCTTTGGGAAATGGACGAATCGGAATGATGCCCGATGGTGGTCTGGAACATGAGAATATTGTGTTAAATGAAATCTCTTTGTGGTCGGGAAGTAAACAGGATACGGATAATCCGCAGGCCAGTTATGGTTTACCAATTATTCGTAAGCTTTTGTTTGAAGGTAAAAACGATGAAGCCCAGCAGCTCATGTATCAGACTTTTATCTGTAAGGGTAAAGGTAGTGGGCAAGGTCATGGAGCCAAAGTTCCTTATGGCTCTTATCAGCTGTTTGGTAATCTGGCTCTTGATTATGATTATGGCTCTGCTGATTCGATCAGTGATTATCGGCGTGAACTGGATATTCAACGTGCTGTAACTACTACTTCTTTTAAAAAAGGGGATGTTATTTATACTCGTGAAGCGTTTACATCCTTTAAAAACGATTTAGGTGTTATACATCTTACGGCCGATGTGGATAAGGCATTGAATTTTTCTTATACCATGAATCGTCCGGAAAATGCCCGTGTCTATGTAGACGGTGATAATCTGTGGCTGGAAGGACAGCTTCCTGATGGAGTGGATACGTTGGTTAATAGAGGTATGAAATTTGCTGCATCTGTGCGAGTCTTGTTACCTAAAGGAGGAACAGTCAAGGCAGAAGGAGAGCGAATTTCTGTTGTAAATGCCTCCGAAGTAGTCTTGTTAGTTGGTATGGCTACCAATTATTTCCAGCAGGATTATAAAGAACATATTGAGAATTTGTTCTCTGCGTCAGCCGAAAAAACTTATACAACTATGCTACGTGAACATATTGAAGCTTTCCAGGTTTATTTCAACCGCGTTTCATTGGATCTGGGTGATTCAGGAAGAAATAAATGGCCGATTGATAAACGTCTGGTTGCTTTCAATCAGGATAAGAATGATCCGGGACTGGCTGCCTTGTATTTTCAGTTTGGTCGTTATTTGTTAATTTCTTCCACTCGAGTAGGGCTGTTGCCACCAAACTTGCAAGGTCTGTGGTGTAATACGATAAATACACCATGGAATGGTGATTATCATTTGAATATTAATCTGCAGATGAATTTGTGGCCTGCGGAAGTCGGGAACTTGTCAGAATTACATTTGCCTCTGATTGAATGGACCAAGAAACAGGTTCCTAGTGGTGAACGGACTGCCAAAGCCTTTTATAATTCCAAAGGTTGGGTGACACATATCCTGGGTAATGTCTGGGAATTTACGGCTCCAGGTGAACATCCTTCCTGGGGAGCAACTAATACTTCGGCTGCCTGGTTGTGCGAGCATTTATATATGCACTATTTGTATACGCTCGACAAGGAATATCTGGCAGATGTATATCCTGTGATGCGTGGTGCTGCTGAATTCTTTGTTGATATGTTGGTGGAAGATCCTTCAACCAAATATCTGGTGACAGCTCCGACTACTTCGCCTGAAAACCGGTTCCGTTTGCCTAATGGTAAGGTCTGTTCTATCTGTGCCGGATCAACAATGGATAATCAGATTATTCGCGAGTTGTTTACAAACACGATGGAAGCAGCTTCTATTTTGAATATTGATGCGGACTTTTCTAAAATATTGAAAGAAAAACGGGATCGTCTGATGCCTACATCTATTGGTAAGGACGGACGAATCATGGAATGGCTGAAAGAATATGAAGAGGTGGAACCTACTCATCGTCATGTATCTCATCTTTATGGATTATATCCGGGGAATGAAATTTCAGTTATTAATACTCCTGAACTGGCTGAGGCAGCCAAAAAGTCATTGATCGTTCGCGGTGATCCTTCAACCGGCTGGTCTATGGCATGGAAGATAAATTTTTGGGCTCGTCTACAGGATGGTGATCATGCATTCAATTTGTTTGCTGACCTGTTGAAACCTTGTGTGACGATAGGAGAGAAGGTGAAATATAATGGAGGAGGAAGTTATCCGAATCTGTTTTGCGGACATCCGCCATATCAGATTGATGGAAATTTTGGTGGATGTGCCGGTATAGCAGAAATGTTGCTTCAGAGTCAGAATGGCTGTATTGAAGTCCTTCCTGCCTTGCCTTCGGTCTGGAAGAATGGAAGCTTTACTGGTTTGAAAGCTAGAGGGGGAGCGGAGGTCTCTGCCGAATGGATAGAAGGGCTGGTAAAGGATCTGTCGGTCAAGGCTGTTATTGATGGTAGCTTTAAAATCAAATTGCCTCACAATACATCCGACAAGGTTAGTCTGGTGAAAAATGGAAAAGCTGTTTCTCTGCCGGTTATTGATGGCATGCTGAGTGTCAATCTGAAAAAAGGTGATGTATTCACGGTTCACTATGAATAATTATACATAGATATGAAAAAAAATGTCCGGTGATACGTATTATCATCGGACATTTTTTTGAGTGGAATTTATTAATTGAATTATTTATTATAATTTTCCCATTTTACATTATGCATGTCACCACTCTTCATAAATTCATTGTGGAATGCGAAGCAGCATTTCAAATTCTGAGGAGTGTGTCCCTTGATACCCATTTCCAGATACTCGTTCAACAATGGACGATAATCAGGATGAGCACAATTGTCGATCACGCAACGTGCACGCTGGATAGGAGATTTAGCTCTTAAATCAGCAACACCGTATTCTGTTACGATTACTCTTACAGAGTGTTCGCTATGATCCACGTGAGAAACCATTGGAACGATAGAACTGATCTTGCCATCTTTAGCTGTTGAAGGAGTCGTAAAGATTGAAAGCATAGCAGAACGAGTGAAATCACCAGAACCGCCAATACCATTCATCATCTTTGTTCCTAAAACGTGAGTAGAGTTGACATTTCCGAAAATATCGGCTTCCAGTGCCGTATTCATGGCAATCAAGCCCAGACGACGTGCAATTTCTGGATTATTGGAAATCTCAGAAGGACGTAATACAATCTTATCTTTAAAGAAATCCAGATTACTGTAGATTTCGTCTAATGTATCGTTACTAACTGTCAATGAACAACCGCTGGCAAATTTAACACGACCTTCTCGCATCAGTTTGATAACGGCATCCTGAATAACTTCAGTATATACATAGAATGGAGGAATATCTTTGTTACTACCCATACATCCCAGAACAGCATTAGCTACATTTCCCACACCACTCTGCACAGGAACGAATTCTTTCGGAAGTCTTCCGGCCTTCATTTCTTTGACCAAAAAATTCACTACGTTTTCACCAATAGCGATTGTTGCATCATCAAGTGGAGTGAAAGGTTTGCCTTCGCCAGGTTCATTGGTTCTGACAATACCCACGATCTTAGCCGGATCAACCTTGATACAGTCTGTACCGATACGGTCGGATGGTGTATAGATAGGAATTTCACGACGATAAGGAGGATCTGCCAATTCAAACACATCGTGCATACCTCTGATTTCTTTCGGGTGTTTTGCATTTAATTCAACAATGATACGGTCGGCCAGTCGGCATGCTGTTGGAAGAATACCCACTGCATTTGTCGGGATAATTTCACCATTCTCAGTTACGTCGGCTGCTTCAAAAATTACAGTATCTATTTTACCTAGCACACCGAAGCGGATAGTTTGTGCCATTTCAGACAAGTGCATATCGCTATATTGTACCTGATGAGCATTTAACGCTTCACGCATACTCTTGTTTGTTTGATAAGGAGTACGGAAGTTGATCGCATTGGCTCGTGCTAAAACACCATCAAGTTTATCGCCTGTAGAGGCTCCTGTATATACATTGATTTGGAAAGGTCTTCCTGCTTCGTGTTCTTTGATTGCTTTTTTAGCGATAGCTCCAGCAACTACTTTCGGACAACCGGCGTGTGTAAAGCCGCTAAATGCCAAATGGTCTCCATCGTGTACAAATTCTGCAGCCTCTTCCGCTGTAATAAATTTTAAAGCCATGATATTTTAAAATTTTTAGGTAAATAATATTATCTATAATGCAAACATACAAAAAAACGGGGAACTCGATTATTTATTGTTAGTATTTCCTTTTCAAAATTTCAGAATAAATTACAGCACGTTTTAAGTCGTTAGTATCTTTCAATTTGATTAATTCCCTGATGCTTTCTTGCTTTTGCATCTTTATTTCTTTCTTTGGTATTCTCTTTTCAACCGTTCTGATATTTGGATGAATAACAGCATCGGCCTTTTCTTCTTCAAAGCAATCGTTCTGATTGCAGTTGTCGGTTGAAGTTATTAGGATAGGATTGCCTTTTTCTTTCTTTTCCTCTTCTTCTTCTTCTTTGATATCTTCAGCATCCAGCATTTTTCTTAGATCCCTTAGTATATTCGGCTCCTTGGGTGTTTGTTGTGGATCGAACGAAGGCAGAGGTTCTTCTTTTTGAGCAGTCCGTTTCTGAAAAGAATCGAACAGCCCTTTAATTATAATGATGGCAAATATTAGAATATAAATGACTTCTCCAAAATTATCCATAACTTTTTTTTATCTTTGCAACCCAAATATATAGATTATATTTTAATTGTACGAAATAAAGATACGAATAAAATTATAAAATTCTGATGAGATTAAAAATGATATCTGATGATACAAAAAAGGAATATATACTATATAAAAACGAATAAGGGTAACTTCACAGCCACCCTTACTCAAACCAAAACCTTAACTATGAAAAAATTTACGTTTTTCGTATTGCAAATATAAAACTGATTTTTAGATATTGCAAACATTTCTTGAAGAAATTAAATATTTTTATATACTTTAACATTTAGTAGAATGGTAGAAGAAAAGAAAAGCGCAGACTTAAAATCTGTAGCTGGAGATCATGACAAAAAGCTCTTTATAGAAACTTATGGTTGTCAGATGAATGTGGCTGATAGTGAGGTTGTTGCTTCTGTTATGAAAATGGCTGGATATGAAATGACTGAGGATATTCACGATGCGGATGCTATTTTTGTGAATACTTGTTCTGTTCGTGAAAATGCCGAACAGCGTGTGTATAGTCGTTTACAGTATTTTCATTCTCTTAAGAAAAAAAACAAGGAATTGATTGTGGGTGTTCTGGGCTGTATGGCTGAACGTGCACAGAAGGAATTGATTACCGATCATTATGCTGATCTGGTAGTCGGACCGGATTCTTATCTGGATCTTCCGAATCTGATTGCTGCTGTAGAGAATGGTGAAAAGGCAATGAATATTGATTTGTCAACAACGGAAACTTACAAGGATATCATGCCGCTGAAATTACCGGGACTTCATATTTCCGGCTTCGTTTCCATCATGCGTGGGTGTAACAATTTCTGTACTTACTGTATCGTCCCTTATACTCGCGGACGTGAACGAAGTCGTGAGGTGGAAAGTATCCTGAATGAGATTCGTGATATGCGCGATCAGGGTTATAAGGAAGTGACTTTGCTTGGACAGAATGTCAATTCTTATCTGTATGAAGGGGAGAATGGCGAAAAGGTGAATTTCTCTTCCTTGTTGGAAAAGGTTGCTTTGGAAGCTCCGAAAATGCGTGTTCGTTTCATGACTTCTCATCCAAAGGATATGAGTGATGAAACATTGCATGTTATTGCCCGTAATCCGAATATCTGTCAATTCATTCATTTGCCGGCTCAGTCTGGATGTTCTCGTATCCTGAAAGTGATGAACCGCAAGTATACTCGCGAATGGTATCTGGATCGTATTGCTGCTATCCGTCGAATCCTTCCTGAATGTGCTATCTCTACAGACTTGTTCTGTGGTTTCCATTCTGAAACGGAAGAGGATTTCCAGGAAACTATTTCTTTAATGAAAGAAGTTGGATACGACAGTGCTTTTATGTTTAAGTATTCTGAACGTCCGGGAACCTATGCATCCAAACATTTGAAGGATGATGTTCCGGAAGAGGTGAAAGTGCGTCGTCTGCAGGAGATGATCGAGCTACAGAATAAATTATCTGAAGCCAGCAACTTGCGTGATATAGGTAAGGAGTTTGAAGTTTTGATCGAAGGTTATTCAAAACGTTCACGTGAACAGCTTTACGGAAGAACCAGCCAGAATAAAGTGGTTATCTTCGATAAGAAGAATTTCCATATCGGACAGTTTATTCGTGTGAAGATCAATAGAGCTTCATCGGCTACTTTGTTTGGTGATCCTGTTGAGGAATAATCGGATATTGATATAAAAATAAAAGTCAGATGAGGCAATTGCTTCATCTGACTTTTTTTATATTGTCTTAGGAATAAATTATTACAAAGTGCGTAATTTGATATTTTTCCAAAGAACTTTGATACCGCCACCATCGTGTATCTGAAGAGCAATACGACCTTTACCAGCACCGATCTTGTCGTCGTTGATATCAACCATCTGCTGATCATTCAACCATGTCTTGACATTATTGCCCTGAACACGGATACGCATGGTATTCCATTCTCCTTCTTTCAGAATATTTTCTTTTTCATCAGGAATCTGTACTAACCAGCCGCGACCGTATGATTCGTAGATACCACCTGTATCGTGATTCTTAGGAGCAACTTCTACCTGCCATCCGTTTACTTTGACATCTTTTTCAATGAATGAACGAATGAAAATACCAGAATTACCATCAGCTTCCTGTTTGAAGTCGACTGTTAATTCGAAATCGTCGTAGTAGTTGTTTGTAGCCAGATAGCCGTATTTCTTGTCTGGACCACTTTCGCAAACCAAAAGTCCATCCTGTACGTACCATTTTTCTGTACCGTAAGCTTCCCAGCCTGTCAAATCCTTACCGTTGAACAACGTGATTTCCTGACCGGCTTTACGAGGTAATTCTTTAATCTTGATATTTCTGAATGATGCTGGATAACCATGATCCTGCAGGCAGATTACGCCTTTCTTGGCCAGACCATATTCTGGAGCATGTTTCCATTTACCACTGTTCTTACGTTTGTGCCAGTCTTCTGTCCATGCCTGGAATTCCAGAATCTTCTGACCATTCAACCAATGTTCAACGTGTCCGTTATCGAATACAATACGTGAGTTGTTCCATTCTCCCTGAGGGTTTACTTGCATCTTTGAATAATCAGGCAAGTGCATTGCATAGTCAACACCCAGTCTCTGCCATTCTTCCAGTTTGCCGTCGAAGTTCGGTTCGTCAATCAACTGGTATTCAGGACCGGTTACATATGGAACTTTATATTGTGGACCTTCAACAACGTGGTAAATCATACCACTGTTACCTCCCTTAGATAATTTCCAATCCCATGAAAGGATGAAGTTCTCATATTCTTTGTCTGTAACGATATATCCCATACCGTCGCTACCTGCACCTTTAGCCTGGATACAACCATCTACTACATGCCAAGGTTCTTTTAATTCTTTACCGTTGAAGTCTCTCCAGCCATTCATTGTCTTTCCATCGAAAAGAAGTTTCCAGCCGTCGGCTACTTCTTCCTGAGTCAGTGTGTTTGGCTCAACACTGTTACATGAAGTGAACATGGCGAATGACATGGCACATGTTGCAATCATGCTGGCTTTAGCCATTTTTGTAATTGAAAATTCCATAAAAACAAGTTTTAAAATTTTTTGTAAAGTTAGTATATAGTTTTATTAGAAAAAAGTTTTTTTATATCTACTTTTTTTATTTTGAAAGGCTATGAATAATTTATTCTCAGAGACTTGTTTGTTTTATCTGAGGTATGATTTGTTGAAGAAATAAATTCTCCCACGTTTATTCAAATCTGCGGGGGCATTTTAAGAAAATGTCCGATGAAATTTTTGACTTATGGGAAGTTTATAGATTGTCTTGAAATATCTTTTGGTGGGTTTGTTTATGTGCTTTGAATTTATAAGGTAGTGCTGGCTGGAGTTATGTCAATCTTGTTCTATTGTCATTCTGGATTTTTTTGTGTGGACTTCCATATAAATATATAAATGCTTTACTTTGATTTAATTTAATTTAATTTAATTTACTTTGCTTTACTTTACTTTACTTTACTTTGTTGTGAATGACGCACATTTTTTGGTTAAATGTGTGTCTTTGAATGATTGAATTGACTATTTTGCTGTTTGAGTTAGCTGATTGGTGAAAAATGAGTAAAACTTAGGTTGGCTATGATAATACTGATTATAAAAACATTGTTTTTTCTTTGAGGTAAAGAAAAACTGATTATATAAGTAGCTTCAAATTTTTATTATAATTATAGATCATTTTAGCATATTATATTTTACAATTGGGAGTAAATTCTTTTAGATGTTAGATTCTTGGTCCTTTTTTTTATGAGTCTGTCTGTTTGAAAATATAA
>JAHHQS010000260.1 GCA_020026285.1 Parabacteroides sp.
TCACAAGCCAGCTGAAATCTTTCGTTTGAAGAATCAAACTCCCGATCAGGAACAGGACTACAAAAGCTATACTGACCGAACCCACATCACTGGCGAAGCATTTCGCTCTCTTACGGAAATTAAAGAGGTCAAACACCAACACAGAACAAATCATCCTATAAATAAAATTCTGTTCTGTGAAGGAGATCACTTCTGCATTCACATATGCCAAAGAAACCAGGATAACCAATGAATACCCGCCGGTAATGCCGTTAATGCCATCCATAAAGTTATAGGCATTGATAATCCCCGTACAGACGATCAGAGCGACAAGCAACGTCCACCAAGGCAAGCTGAACAACCCCCATTGATAGAACATCAGGGCCATTGCCGTAAAATGGAAGACTAAACGCAAACCCTGCGAAGTAGAACGGATATCATCTATAAAACTGATAAAAGTGATCAAGGTCAAAGCCAATATAAACCAAGGATATTCAAACTGATTCGTCAGAAAAAAAGTCAATGCACTCAAATAGAAGATGATTCCTCTTTCTCTCAGAGTAATCCGAGTGTGTGAACTCCGCTCGTTTGGCTTATCGATAATATTGCATTTATCAGCAATACGGAAATAAAAAAGTTCTGCCAGGAATAGCAGAACTAAGATTAGCAGATAACACATAAACTATTCGTTCTTTTTAATGAAATAAAACCAAAGTTGAAGTCCTAAAAAGGCAAAAGAAATACCCCCTATTAGGAGTCCTATAATCCCCCAAAAATCCACTCACAATACCTCCTTATTCTATCTGAAAATTCTCCAAAACATTCATAGGTTTCCACCCAAGTTCACGCATAGCCTTTTCATTACTAAAAGTCAAAGAGTGCGTGATCTTACGAAGTTTTAAACTGTTTATTGGGGTATTTTCCCCAAGACAATCACCAAAAACAGCCATACTTTTAGCAAACAATAAGGAATAGATATTGGTCTTTTTTTATTCAATTGCTTACATATCACCATCTCTAATTCACGAAAACTCAGCTGGTAACTGTCACAAACATTATATATCCCTCCCTTTTCAATCAATAGAGGAACAAGATTTGCTATATCCTGAACCATCAAAACGCTTTTCCGAGCTTCTCCCCCAGCAATACTTAAGTACTTACCATTTCTAATCCCATGAATCATCGCTCCTAAATTTCCCGAAGGATTAGGTCCGGCAATTTAGGCTACTATTGACGGAACGATAGATTCAGACGCAATGCTGAATAATTACTTATACGACTTCTTGTCGCACGAGATACCTAAAGAGACAAAAAATCAAACGATTTTCAACAATTTGATTATGAGTGAATTGTAAAATTTTATAATATTTTCTCATAACTACGGTGTTGCATTGATACTGTTACACTATTGGTAAGTGATGTACTTCCTAGTAAGGCTACACCATTGGATTAATTCTTTTATTTGCTCAGAAAGAGCGAGAAAAATCTTCAGCTTAATCTAATAAATGATGCCTGTTTGCTGCAGAAGAAATTTCTTCCTAGTAAAGATGGAACTCGAAGAGGTGTAATACAAAAGAAAAAATACAAGAAGCATAAAAAGAAAGAAAAGCCTATTCTCAAACTTATTGATCCGCCTTTCCTGTTGGTAGAGGAGATTCATCTTAGCATGAAAAAGACAATAGATAAAAAACGGTATTCAGAAAGATCGTTTTGCTAAAATCAGAACGAGTATTAGTCCTTGTCTACAACTTTAAATTTTATTTACAGAATAATATATTTTAAAACAAAATCTAAGTAATAATTGGAATATGAACTATAAAAATTAATATTCTTTTTGTAATCTGATTTTTTCGTAAGATAGACTAAAGTGTTAAATTACGCAAAATACATCAACATATATTTACAATCAAATTTATTTTGACTATATTAGAAAAATGTTCCTTCAATCTTTAAATATAATATGAACAATGGCACAGTTAGAATCTAAACAATTAAACAAAATTGGTTTACATGAGAATGCTACCAATAGAAACATGGATGAAAAATTATTATTAAAGTGCGAAAATAGTATTCGCGCTTACAAAATTGTGAATTTGCTCAACAAGCATAATATTGCATTACGACAGCATGACGAGAGTCAGGATCCTAGGGTTGGTGCATATGGCGCCGTAACTGGTATTGCTATATATGTATTTGCTAAGGATTATGAAAAGGCTTTATCTATAGTTTCCCCTATTCTTAAAGATTTTAATACCATCAGTACATTCTGTCCAAAATGTGGAAGTGAAAATGTAAAACCCATTACTGGTAATCACAAATATATTACTTATTTAATTTTCCTTTGCCTGTTCCTTATACTTACTCCTGGTATTTATATTGCTTTGCCTGAAGATTTTGGACTCAGGTCTTCCTTAATAAATAAAATAGCTTTAATGATGGTTGCGCTAGGTTTTATTTTAATGCCAATTATTAATCATTATAATGTTAATTATAAGTGTAAAAAATGCGGCAATAGATTTAGGCATTATTAGCTTTATTGTTCATAATCGATTCTATTGTTTTATTACAACAGAATCAAGTTAATAAAAAGCGATTGTCTTACATAATAAATGTTTTTTATTATGAGGTTTAAAATTCTGACCTTATCAGAAGCAGAACGGAAACTTCAGGCTGGTGAAAGCGACACTGATTTACTATGAAGCGGAATTCCACAAGAAATACGATCCCATAAAATAGAAGGTCCTGTAGTCTATTGGAATGTAGATGAACAGCGATGAACGACATTCCAGGTGGAGAACTTTATGGAAGAGAACGCAATGGAAGTGATAGAGGCAAAATACGGAATAAAGGGCCCGGCAATCGTACTGAAGCTGCTTTGTAAAATATACAAGGAGAGATACTACATACTTTGGGATGAGGAGCAGTGCCTGATCTTTGCCTACAAAGCAGGAAGGGAAGTGCAAACCGGGAAGGTACAGGGAATTATCGTAATTCTCTTTATCAAAGGAATACTGGACAGAAGCAGTTGTCAGGAAAACGGAATACTGACCCCGGAAAACATACAGAAGGTATGGATGGAGGCGACAAAGCGGAGAAAGAAAGAGCTGTCGAAACTCCCCTACCTGATGGTGAAAACGGAAAAGGAAAACGGCAAACCGGACAATGCATCCGCACAACAGGAAATAGAACAACCCAAGCCGCTTAAAGAAGGAAAAGTAGCTGTCGGCACAGGAAATGTAGCCGTTAGCCTGGGAAATGTAGTACATCATGTAGCCGTTAACTCAAAAAATGCATGCAATTCCAGACAAAGTAAAGTAAAGAAAAGTAGAGCAAAGGAAAATAAAGAATTACCCCCTCAGCTCCCCCTGAGGGGAAGGAGGAAGAAAGGATGGAGGATTCTGCTTCTCTACCGATACCGGGATACGCCTTCAATACGATGACACACAATTATCCGGGACTGAAGGATACGCTCCAAAGATTGGGAATTAACGAGGTAAGTGAAGTAAATGCCATTCTCAGACTGTCGGACTATGGAGGAAAGGGAACGACGGTGTGGCGGCTGATTACCAACACTTGCTGGAGTGACATAGGGGCAAAAGGAAGGTATCTGATAGCGGCACTGAACAAGGCAAAAAGGAAATAAACGGATAGGGTAAGTTCCCTGTGTATAGTTGACAAAAAAGCAAGTATATCGGCTCTAACCTGCAGAGACCTTCAGTGAAGCTAAAAAATAAAAATCAAACTTAACAAGCTAAAATACAAGCTATTCAAAGTTCAAAACATCTGTCAGTAAAAACTTGTTTTAACACAGTGTTAAAGCTTGTTCTTTGGATGTGAATAACAAGTTCTTTAAATGCAAAAGATTTGTTATTTGCACACAAGAATAAAATGAACGGAAATTGACGTTAACATTGTTAAA
>JAHHQS010000261.1 GCA_020026285.1 Parabacteroides sp.
TTTATTTACTGCCAGAGCCGCTTAGGCTGGGCTAATTTTTAACGAACTATTGATCTTATTTAAGAAAATAATAAAATGACCGAAATAGAAAGAATAGAACAATTGCGTGCCGAACTTCATGCACACAATCATAATTACTACATTTTAAATGCACCTGTCATATCCGACCAGGAATTTGACAAACTCATGCGCGAGTTACAAGATTTGGAAGCGAAACATCCGGAATGCGCCAATCCTAATTCTCCAACAATGCGTGTGGGTAGTGACATCAACAAGAATTTCGAACAAGTAGAGCATAAGTATCCGATGCTTTCTTTGGGGAATACATATTCAGAATCGGAGGTTACAGAATTCTATGATCGCGTGAAAAAATCGCTAAACGAAGACTTCGAAATTTGTTGCGAAATGAAATTTGACGGTACTTCTATTTCTCTCACCTATGAAGATGGAAAATTAGTTCGTGCGGTAACCCGAGGTGATGGTGTGCGCGGAGATGACGTTACTGATAATGTTAAAACCATTCGAAGTATTCCATTAGTTCTTCAGGGAGATAACTATCCAAAGAATTTTGAGATACGCGGTGAAATCTTAATGCCATGGGAAGTTTTTGAGGAACTCAACCGACAACGTGAATTACGTGAGGAACCTTTATTTGCCAATCCTCGTAATGCAGCATCAGGTACATTAAAATCTCAAAACTCGGCAGTCGTAGCTGCACGAAAATTGGATGCATACCTTTATTATCTGCTGGGCGAGAACTTACCTTGTGATGGCCATTACGAGAATCTTCAAGAAGCAGCCAAATGGGGATTCAAAATATCAGACATTATGCGTAAAGTGCATAGTCTTGATGAAATCTTCGACTTTATTAATTATTGGGATGTGGAACGAAAGAATTTACCCGTTGCTACAGATGGTATCGTTTTAAAAGTAAATTCTGCACGCCAACAGCGTAATCTAGGATATACAGCAAAATCTCCTCGATGGGCAATTGCTTATAAATTCCAGGCAGAACAAGCGCTGACTCGATTAAACAAGGTCACTTATCAGGTAGGACGAACTGGAGCTATCACTCCTGTCGCTAATTTGGAGCCTGTGCAGTTATCAGGAACGGTTGTAAAGCGTGCTTCTCTTCATAATGCAGATATCATTGCATCACTCGACTTACACATAGGCGATAATGTATATGTAGAAAAAGGTGGTGAAATCATTCCTAAAATTACAGGCGTCGACTTAAGTACACGTCCTAAGAATAGTGAACCTGTAACCTTCATTACGCACTGTCCTGAATGCGGTAGCAAATTAATTCGTTACGAAGATGAAGCTGCTCACTATTGTACCAACGAAACTGGATGTGCACCTCAGATAAAAGGTAAGATAGAGCATTTCATCAGTCGTAGGGCTATGAATATAGAGGGATTAGGCCCTGAGACAGTCGACCAATTTTTTCAAGAAGGTCTTGTCAATAATGTTGCCGACCTATACGAATTGAAAGCTGAAGATATCTGTTCATTAGAACGCATGGGAGAAAAGTCGGCTAAAAATATCATTCAAGGCATTGAGAATTCCAAACAGGTTCCTTATGAGCGAGTATTATTTGCTCTAGGAATCCGATTCGTGGGGGAGACAGTAGCAAAAAAAGTTGCTAAAGCCTTTAAGAACATTGATGACCTAGCCACAGCTACGCTCGATCAACTGATACATGTAGATGAAATCGGAGAAAAAATAGCTCAAAGTATCATATTATATTTCTCAAATGAAAAGAATCGAGAGCTAATAGCCCGATTAAAAGCCGCTGGTCTAAAATTAGAAGCCGATGAAGAAGACCTTTCTGGACACACAGATACATTGAAAGGGCAATCTATTGTCATCAGTGGTGTATTTACCCATCATTCACGCGATGAATACAAAACTTTAATAGAAAAGCATGGGGGTAAAAACGTAGGAAGTATTTCTAAGAAAACAAGTTTCATTCTAGCAGGTGAGAACATGGGACCCTCGAAATTGGAGAAAGCCAATCAGTTAGGAATTAAGATAATAAATGAGGAGCAATTTTTGGAGATAATAGGGGAATCCTAAAAATCAGACTAAATTAATGTCAAAGAGCAGCCTTTTTATTAATTTTAATGACTGCTCTTTGAAGAATATTTCGTATTTTTGCAGTTATTGTAATGATATAGATTCATTTATGGTACAAAAAAGATTGAAAGGGATGGGGGTAGCGCTGATTACACCATTCAAGGAAGACGGAAGTGTAGACTATGATGCACTGATGAAACTCGTTGATTATCAACTACAGAATGGTACAGATTTCTTATGCGTTTTAGGTACTACCGCAGAAACTCCGACTTTGACAACTGAAGAAAAAAAAGAAATAAAAACAAGGGTTATAGAACGCGTTAATGGTAGAATTCCTATCTTACTAGGTGTTAGCAACAACTGCACACAATCCGTTGTTGATTTTGTTCAGACTGAGGATCTACGAGGTGTTGATGCACTTTTAGCTTCAGTTCCTTACTATAATAAGCCATCACAAGAAGGTATTTACCAACATTATAAGGCAATAGCAGAAGCAACTAAACTTCCTATTGTATTATATAATGTTCCAGGACGTACTGGAGTTAATATGACTGCTGAGACAACATTACGACTGGCTCGTGATTTCAAAAACATTGTAGCTATAAAAGAAGCTTCAGGCAATATTACCCAGATGGATGATATCATCAAAAATAAGCCTGAAGGATTTGACGTGATTTCTGGTGATGATGGTATAACATTTCCTTTAATTACATTAGGAGCTGTTGGTGTAATCTCTGTAATCGGAAATGCATTTCCTCGTGAATTTAGCCGTATGACTCGTTTGGCTCTAAGTGGTGACTATGAACATGCGCTAACCATTCATCATCGATTCACAGAATTATTTAACTTACTATTCGTTGATGGAAATCCTGCAGGTGTTAAAGCTATGCTGAACATGATGGGAATGATTAATAACAAACTACGTCTACCACTTGTGCCTACACGTATTACAACCTACGAACGTATGCGTCAAATTTTGGACAACTTGAATATCAAATTTTAAATTCATATTTAAATTTGAGCAACATATATAAAAAAAGGACTTTGTAAGATTCATTGGTTAATATCTTACAAAGTCCTTTTTTATATGTAGTTTATCTATATTATGTATATTGAGAGAATTTGCGAGAATTAAAAATTCTCGAGATATCCGCATTTACGTCCAGAATTTTTAATTCTCATAAAACATAAAAAGAAAGAAATAATTGCTAGAACCGGATAAGGAACAAAAGATAGGAATAAACTAAGAAGAAGGAAGAACGAGAAAACATATAAGGGGTGAAAAGGATAACACTTTAACCGGAGAAGAGCACCGGAGCTTTAAGAACAAGGATGGAAGGTATGGTCTGATTTATGATAGGGTTATCATATAACGAAAACAGCACAGATTTCTAAAAAAATCGGGGAATCATAAATTTGCAAACTAAATAGGAGTTCTTTACATAAAATAAGTTCTTAGAAGTTGTAGAGAAAATAATAGTTTATTATGACACTGAATCAGTGTATCGAAGCTGTCTAATTAAACATAATATCAATTATTCTGACTATATATATTATATTATAATCAGCATTATGTTTAATTAGTAAAATTATAACTAATCAAACATTTTGTAAAACAGACTCTTTTGTAAAAAAACTATATACTACCCTTAATTACAGACGATTTCCTTCCACTCTGCTTTATTCTCATCAGTTAATTGTACATAGGCTTATTCATACCTAATATACACAACACATTAACGCCCTATTGTAGAAATTACTATACCTAATGTCACTTTCATACACAAACTAATATTGAATAGAAAG
>JAHHQS010000262.1 GCA_020026285.1 Parabacteroides sp.
TAATATGTGAGTATTTTGGTAAATCTGATGACTGCGGAGAACTCAATACATTGCGAGAATTTAGGGATAATTGGCTAAGAAATCAACCGGAAGGACAGCAGCTGATTGCAGAATACTATAATAATGCACCACTTATTGTAAGCAAATTAAAAGCATCGGCTGACTATGAAACTTACTGTCAATATCTTTGGGATAATTATCTGCAGCCTTGTCTTATATTTATTGCAAACAAACAGTATGAATCGTGCAAAGAATTATATATTGAGATGTATCACTATCTGCGATGTATACTTTGCTAAAGGAGGCTTAGAAAAAATCCATTTCTTAAGCTGAATATAATTTTAACAAACAATATAAGGAGGAAGATAAAATGGATAACAATTTATTGGTAAGATTAGAGGATTTAGTAAACAACCCTACGGCAAGAGTACCAGTGTGTCTTTGCTTGGACACCAGTGGTTCGATGTGCGGAATGCCTATTGACGAATTAAACGAAGGTGTGCGTTTGTTTTATGATGCTATTCGTGAGGATGAAACTGCACTATATTCAGCAGAGGTCAGCATTGTGACTTTTGGGGGAACTGCACAATGTATTGTTGATTTTGCAAGTTTGGAGGTACAGCCTAATGCACCAACTCTTTCTGCTAACGGAATGACACCTATGGGTGAAGCTGTTAATATGGGACTGGATTTGCTTGAGCAACGTAAAGAAGAGTATAAAGATCGTGGGGTAGATTACTATCAGCCTTGGCTTGTTCTTATGACAGATGGTGCACCTAATGGCGATTCGGCAGAATTATCTCGTGCGATAAACAGAACTGTGGAATTGGTTAATCAGAAAAAACTTACTGTATTTCCTATCGGAATAGGTCCAGAAGCTGACATGGGTGTTCTTGCTCAGTTTTCACCTAAAAGGCCACCATTAAAACTGCAGGGATTGAAATTCCGTGAGTTTTTTGCGTGGCTCAGCAAGAGTGTATCAAAAACTTCTCAGTCTACTCCGGGCGAAAGCGTAAAACTTGATGTTGACGGAATCAAAGGCTGGGGAGAATTATAAGGAGGACAAATTATGGATAACAATATGCTTTTAAGAATAGAGGATTTAGTAAATAACCCGACACCGAGAGTACCAATATGCTTATGTTTGGATACCAGTGGTTCAATGGAAGCTGTAGAAGGTGAATGCGTAGCAACAGGAGAGACTGTTTATGAGGATGGTCGTACTTGGAATGTTGTAACAGGCGGAACAAGCAGGATTGATGAACTTCAAAAAGGTGTTGAACAGTTTTATGAAGCAATTCGTGAAGACGAAATCGCTGTCTATTCTGCTGAAATCTGTATTGTTACTTTTGATAACAAAGCAACGTGTGTATTGGATTTTGCAAATATCGAGAGACAAGAAACGATTCCTGAATTACTCCCAGTTGGTAATACATCAATGGGCGAAGGAGTCAATCTTGCACTTGATTTATTAGAGCGAAGAAAACAGGAGTACAAAGACAAGGGGGTTGATTACTATCAACCATGGCTTGTTTTAATGACAGATGGCGTTCCGAATGGAGATGCAGCTGAATTGAATCGTGCCATATGCCGCACAACAGAAATGGTTAATCAGAAAAAGTTAACCGTATTTCCTATTGGTATAGGTAATGAAAGTGATATGTCTACACTTAATAGTTTTTCACCTAAACGTCCAGCATTGAAATTACAGGGAATGAAATTCCAAGAGTTCTTTGTTTGGCTTAGCAAGAGTGTATCGAAAACATCTCAGTCCACTCCGGGCGAAAGTGTAAAACTTGATGTAGAAGGAATCAAAGGCTGGGCAGAATTATAAAATCAATGTGTCTGACAAGATTTGCGTTTGTCAGACACTACTATATGGAGGTGTTTTTTAATGTGGAATGTAATTCAATGTGCGGCACAAGGTCGAAGTCATATAAAGTCAGATATACCTTGTCAAGATAAAACCTATTCAGCATTTGATAATGACACACAGGTAATAGCTTTAGCAGATGGAGCAGGATCGGCAAAACTATCTCATTATGGTGCAGAAACGGTTACAAAGTTTATATGCTCAGAATTAACTGAGAAATTTGATACTTACTTTAGCGATAATGATGGTGCTTCTGTAAAACAACAACTTATAGAAGGAATGCTAAAAAGTCTAAGTAAAACAGCAAACCAGTTAGAATGTGAAATCAAAGAATTGGCTTCTACTCTATTGTTTGTGGCAATTAAGAATAATCAATTCATAATCGCACATATAGGAGATGGTGTAGTTGGATATCTTAAAAATGATGAGATGAAAATTGCATCTCAACCAGAAAATGGTGAATTTGTAAATACAACTGTATTCACTACATCAAAAGATGCTATTATGACTATGAAATTAATCAAAGGTTCTTTAGAAGAAATTCAGGGCTTTGTTTTAATGTCAGATGGCACTGAAACCAGTTTATATAGTAAAAAAGAGCGTAAATTGGCAGATGTCCTAAAAAAGATAATGCAGATGTCTACTATCATTTCTGTTGATAAAGTGCAAGAACAACTTGAACAAAGCTTTGAAAATGTAATCGTAAACGCAACAACGGATGATTGCAGTATTGTTATGTTGGTAAAAAGAAATGATGATTTCAAAGGATATTTGCAATTAGATAACCGACAAAAACAAAAATTATTAGGACTTAATTCGAGTACATCTAAAAAGACAATAAGGAGATACGATGATATTTTGCTTTATTTGCAGAATAACCAATCCATATCACAGATTGCACGAAGAATTCATCTAAAGCAAAAATATACGAAAAAATATATCGATAAACTTTGTATGCTTAATTTTATTGAGAAAAATGGTAGTTGTTACCATACCATAATAGTTTTGCACACAGGAAACGAGGTAAATAATGAGTAAACATAAAGGTCGAATCGTAGAGATTGAAAAACACCAGAACCGTGGTGTTTACATCAAACAAGGTGTAAAAGGCGCGGAGCAGTATAAATACAGTAACTATCCCGGTGGAAATGGAACTTATGTGACGGGAGGAGAATATTATGGAACAGTTTTGAACGTCAAAATCTTTGTATACGATTTTGAAAAAAGTATTGTATTTGATGTCTACGAGGATATTCTTGCAATTGCAGGCAAGAAAAGAATTTCTCCGCAACTCCTGCAAACGATTGAATCTCATGAAGGCACGAAAGTTAATGTTTATACCGATGATGGGGATAATTTTACTTTTGACCCAGCACAATTACTGGATTATTAAGATAGAGTGATGCACTCACTAAGGGGTGGGTGTTTTCATCATTAAAAGATTATTCGTTACATTGTATCATTTTCAGAATGGCAACAGATTCTGCTTCAGGTACTTAGGATGTACTGATAGAACAAGGATATTGGTAATGGAGCGATTGTGTATCATATGGAAAATACAATATTCTTGAAATTATAGTATCACTCTTGATACTGATATGATACTAAATAATTCAAAAACTACGAAAAATGGGTATAAAAACAACTATAAATAGGAGCTAAAGAAATACTGATACAGGAAAAGAGAAACAAATTAGCTATGGTAATTATTGAATGGGAATAGGATATATTAAAAAAATAGATAGTGTAAAAGCCTATGTTTATAGGTTTTTACACTATATTTATAAATCCTAAAATTTAATAGCAACCATTTTGCAATTTATATAATTATTTATAAATAAAAGAGAGACTTTATGTATAATGATAATATTCTTGAAATATTTAAATTTATAGATAAGAATTATCTTTTAAATTTATTTTTAACATTAATTAGAGATTCTAGGTTTTCTCGTAGTGAAGTTATAGTATATTGG
>JAHHQS010000263.1 GCA_020026285.1 Parabacteroides sp.
AAATGAAAACGGTTTCGTATTGATTCATACTATTCGTTAATTTAATTAATTAATAAAAAAATTTCAATTGCGGTGCAAAGGTACTGATTTTTATATTACTAGCAAACTTTTACTACTTTTTCTTTCAAGATTTTGTTGGTTTTTCTTTTTTTTGACTCCTTTCAGTTTTCTCTTTTCTCTAATTTTAGTTCTTTTTAAAGTCTTATAAACTTTCATAGTTATCAGGTTATGATAAATTGTTGTATCTTTGCATTATTGCCTAAACAATTATTACATGCTAGAACAATTTAATTTTGACATCCAATTAATATTTGCCATTTTAAATGGAAAAGTTTCTGCGGCAATCAATCGTAAACTTAGCAGAAATTTTCGCCAGAACGGACTTGAAATTACTCCTGAGCAGTGGACCGTTCTCCTTTTTTTATGGGAAAAAGACGGTGTAACACAGCAAGAGTTATGTAATGCTACGTTTAAAGACAAACCAAGCATGACACGTCTTATAGACAACATGGAACGCCAGCACTTAGTAGTTCGTATTTCCGATAGGCGCGATAGAAGGACTAATCTGATACATTTAACGAAGACCGGAAAAGATTTGGAAGAAAAAGCCAGATTCCTTGCTAACAAGACGCTAAAAGAAGCATTACAAGGCCTCACGTTAGAAGAATTAAGAGTTAGCCAGGAGGTTCTACGCAAGATATTCACCAATACAAAATCATAAAAAACCTTCTATTCCTTAGATAATTACCTGATACGACCACAGGAAATATCCATATTTCTCACGCTAGTCTTTATCCGTTTAGAAAGCCGCTCCGAGATATAAGAAACGTGCCCAGGTCAAAACGATGAATATTTAGCTGATTTTCTGTTTTTTTCATGAAATTATTTTCTTGATACGAGAATTATGCTTTAATTTGTAACCAATATAGAATAAACCATAAAAAAGAAGACACACATGAAAAGCTTATTGAAGAATTTAGGAGTGTTATTAGTGATCATCGGTGCTGTTATTCTGATTGCATGCTTCACTACCGGTAACGTTAACAACAATACTATTTTGGGTTCATCTTTAGCCCTTGTTATTATCGGTTTGATCGCTCATATCATTTTAAACAAACGTATTACAGACTGATTAACTTTCAGTTTTTGAAAAGAGGTGAATTAACATTTAGATAATTCACCTCTTTTTGTTTGCATATGCTCCTGTACCCACTAAATCAAAAAAATAAACCCCAGCATAATCGCTGAGGTTTAATTTTATTCTTTTCATAATATCTATCATTATCAATTGATATCTGGTGCAATCAATTTATAACCTTTACCATGGATATTAATGATCTCAATGCTAGGTTCTTCCTTCAAATGTTTACGAAGTTTTGTGATATAAACATCCATACTACGTGCATTGAAATAGTTGTCGTCAATCCAAATATTCTTCAAGGCAAATTCACGCTGCAAGATTTCATTTGCATGTGAGCACAACAGAGCCAACAATTCAGATTCCTTTGTTGTCAACTTAGTTTGCTTACCATCTTTCACAAGGATTTGTTTCTGTGTATCGAAAACAAAGTTTCCTAAATGATATATAGTATTTTCTTTATTACGTTTACCATGTACTCGGCGTAAAATAGCCTCAATACGGAAAGTAAGTTCTTCCATACTGAAAGGTTTAGTAATATAATCATCAGCACCAATTTTGAAGCCTTCAAAGATATCTTCTTTCATTGTTTTAGCTGTCAGGAAGATGATAGGTACATCCGCATTGATAGCACGGATTTCCTGAGCCATAGTAAAACCATCTTTCACTGGCATCATGACATCACTGACAATCAAGTCATACTTTGATTTCTTAAAAGCGTCCAAACCTGCAGCACCATCAGGAAGCAAGTCTGCTGCATAGCCCTTTGCCTGCAAATATTCTCTTAATAACATGCCGAGATTTTCATCATCTTCACATAATAAAACATGTAATTTTTCTTCCATATTATTCGTCTTTTAATAAAGGTAATACAATAATAAATTTAGTTCCTACACCAACTTCACTTTCTGCACGAATCGTACCGTTGTGATCATTGATGATTTTCTTTACATAGGCTAGTCCCAAACCAAAACCTTTCACATCATGAAGGTTTCCGGTATGAACTCGATAGAACTTATCAAATATTTTCTTCAGATTTTCTTTTTTAATACCTATTCCGTTATCTTCAATAGAGATATGTAGTTTATTTGACTCATTCCAAGTTTTGATTTTCAAATGTATCTCTGTGTCTGAACGTTTGTATTTTACGGCATTATCCAACAAGTTAAATATCACATTCGTAAAATGCATTTCATCTACGTAAATGATTGGATCTTCTGCGCGTAAATCAGCATCTAAAACGCCATGGCAACTTTCTACTTTCAATCTGAACGTATTAGTAACGCCGGTTATCAGTTCATTTGCATCAATTTCTTTCTTCTTAAGTGTTGCCTTCTGTCGTTCAAACATAGACATCTGAAGGACTTTTTCCACCTGGAAGCGTAAACGCTTAGTTTCATCGTTTATGACTCCAGATATATGTTTAAACATCACTTCCGACTTTCCTACTGCAGGGTCATTCAGCATCTGTGCAGCCAATGATATAGTAGAAATAGGAGTCTTAAACTCATGCGTCATATTGTTGATAAAGTCGTTCTTAATCTCAGTCAACTTCTTCTGACGGAAGATGATAAAGATGGTAAAGATGAAAGTAACCAACAATACCAGCGTAAAGATGATGGAAGGGATCATAAACCTTACCGAACTGAAAATGTAATCATCTACAGTCGGGAAAAAGACGTGTACAAACCCCATCTTTGCCGGTGGATCATTTTCAAAAAGAAGTCTTGAATAAACTTTCTCTCCATCATATACATAATCAGAGCAGCGATAAATCTCCTTACCATCACGGTCGGTTACCATAAAATGATACGGAATATCAATGCCGTTATTCAACAATTCTGATTTTAAGAAATGGTCTAATTGCTTAAAGTTTATACGCTCCTTTAAAGGCTTGTCACTTGCATTATACAGGATATTATACACCACTTCGTCCAACAGAGCTCGCTGATATATATATCTTTCTTTTAAGATTTCCTGTAACGCACGAGATGTCTGAGGTATGTTTTTTCCCGTAGAGATTACTACTTTCGGCACTGTAGAAGGTCGGTTTGTCACTGTTTTCAGTTCGAAAGAAGAATACATCGTTGCACCATTAGGAGACATCATCCTATACTCATGGTGCTGTTCCACTATTTTTTTATTGTCCTTACAATCAACATTCTTACCCTGCTGACGTTGAAATTCTTCCGACAATCGGGCAGCTCTTTCTGTAGCAGCTACATCGGCCTCCAAATATTTTTGGGTTTCAACGAGTTCCAGGTTTCGAACCGATTGCACGAGACTTCGCTTGACATTTTCTTCGAATTGTCCACGACGCATCTTGACCATCTCTTCTATATAGCTTACCTGTAAATAAAGCAAACTAAGGAAAGACAATCCCATTACAATACCTAATATCCAAATTGTTGACTTTTTCATATTTACAAATTTAACAAGGTATCTGACAAGTTATTCTTTTCTTAACTTAAATTAATCCAAAATTTTTCTATTTTAACTATTGACTATTTTTTAAGTTATTAAAATCGTAACTTATTTCCTTCTTCTTTGTATTTTAGACAAGAGATTTTGGTATTAACTCACTATATAAACAAAAAAGTCGTACGTTTTGTTCAATTTAAGGCAAAATAAAAGAGGATGCTTATGTGATATGAACCCCGAAAGTTAGACAAAAAACTTTCGGGGTTTTATTATGTCTA
>JAHHQS010000264.1 GCA_020026285.1 Parabacteroides sp.
AAAACACTCAAAAAAGTAAGCTGATTTTAGAACATGGAACTGAACACCCTATTTATTTATTATGAATTACTTGTTTTTACTTACTTTAGTCAAATAAAAATATTGTTTAATCGATATTCTTCAATTATTATTTGTCCTAAATTTGTGATGAAAAAAGAAATGATATGAATGAAATTAAAGATTTGATTTATAAAGGTCGCGTAGATGAGGCTATTTCATTATTAGATAATTATATAAAAGAGAATCCGAAAGATGATGAGGCTTATTATTTATTAGGTAATGCCTGGAGAAAGAAAGGAAATAATCGTCTTGCTTTAAATAATTATCTGGAAGCTATACATATAAATCCGGAAAGTCCGGCTCAGAAAGCACATGATATGCTGATGGATATTCTGGATTTTTATTACAAGGATATGTATAATCAGTAAATTTGCTGATAGTATTGCTCTTTCAATTTGTGTGTCTCTTTTTCGTGTAATTTTGTTGGCTTGATAATATTATTGTATCTCCCAAAATTTTTATCGCTGAAATCAGAAACTTTATCGGATAAAGAATATTTTGTTTGGAATGACGCTTTGTAATGAGACTCTTGTGCCTGATCAGGGAAAACCAGAACTAAACTTAACAGCAAGAAAAGGTGTCTGATAAGATGTTTTTGATCCTTTTTCTTTTCAGATCGATTTAAGTTAAAATCAAATGATTGAAATGGTGTGACTTTTGTGAAAAATCCCTTTGCTTATTCAGGAATAAAAATGGTTTTCTTGTTAATCCTCAAAAGAAACAATAAAATCAAAACCGGTACTCGAAAATCTCATGATATTTGCTTAAATTTGTCTCATTAAATGCTATGGATATGCGTTATTATTCAATTATAATCCCTGTGTACAATCGTCCGGATGAAGTGGATGATCTGTTACATAGTCTGACATTACAAACCTATACCAATTTTGAAGTCCTGGTAATAGAAGATGGTTCGTCTATCCCTTGTAAATTGGTTGTTGATTGTTATGAAAAACAATTAAAAATCAGGTATTTTGAAATACCTAATGGTGGTCCAAGCAGAGCCAGAAATTATGGAGCGAGGATCAGTGAAGGAGAATATCTATTAATATTGGATTCTGATTGTGTATTGCCTGATACTTATCTGGAAGCTGTTGAGGAATCTTTGGATGAAACTTCGGCTGCAGCTTTTGGTGGGCCGGATTGTGCCCATCCTTCTTTTACACCAATTCAGAAAGCGATCAGTTATGCAATGACTTCTTTCTTTACAACAGGAGGAATTCGTGGAGGTAAGAAGAAACTGGATAAGTTCTATCCGAGAAGTTTTAATATGGGTGTCCGTAAGGATGTCTTCATGAAACTAGAGGGCTTTGATTCTTCCATGCGTTATGGTGAAGATATTGATTTCAGTACACGTATCATTCAGGCGGGATATGTAACTCGTTTATTCCCGAAAGCTTTTGTATATCATAAACGAAGAACAAGTTTGAAACAATTCTTCCGTCAGGTAGAGCATTCAGGAGAAGCTCGTATTATTTTATCTCAGAAATATCCTTCGACATTGAAAATCGTTCATTGTTTGCCTTCTGCTTTTGTGGTAGGTGTAATATGTTTGTGTTTATTGGGATTGTTTGTCCCGTGTTTATATTCGTTACTTCTTTTGTATATCGTTTTGTTATTTGTTGATGCTACATTAAAAAATAAAGGAAGTATTTATATAGGATTTTTATCCGTGGCTGCTGCCTTTACCCAATTGTTTGGATATGGTATAGGTTTTATTAAGACATTTTGGCTATGGAAAAGAGGAATTTTGAGTTAAAAAATTTATAATTGATAGATATAATGAATGAAAATATAACAACAGATAAGGTTCTGGCAGACTTGCGTTATCTGCAGCTGTTATCGCGCAGTTTTCCTACAATTGCAGATGCAAGTACTGAAATTATAAATTTGGAAGCTATATTGAATTTGCCTAAAGGGACAGAACATTTCCTTTCAGACGTGCATGGCGAATACCAGGCTTTTAATCATGTATTGAAGAATGCTTCAGGATCAATTAAGCGTAAGGTTGATGAAATCTTCAGTAATACGTTAAGAGATTCTGAGAAGAAAGATCTTTGTACACTGATTTACTATCCTGAAGAAAAGCTGGAAAAGGTCAAGTTAGAGGAAAATGATTTGGACGACTGGTATATGATAACATTAAATCAGCTGGTTAAAGTTTGTCGTAATGTCTCTTCTAAATATACCCGTTCGAAAGTACGTAAAGCTTTACCTCGTGAATTTTCATATATCATTCAGGAGTTGCTGCATGAATCATTATTGGAACCGAATAAGTCAGCTTATGTTGATCAGATTATTCATACCATCATATCTACAGGAAGGGCGGATGATTTTATTATTGCAATGAGTAATCTGATTCAACGTTTGACAATTGATTCTTTACATATCATTGGTGATATTTATGATAGAGGCCCGGGCGCTCATATTATAATGGATACTCTTTGTGGTTATCATAATTTTGATGTTCAATGGGGAAATCATGACCTTCTTTGGATGGGGGCAGCTTCTGGAAATCTGGCCAGTATGGCAAATGTAATAAGAATGTGTCTGCGTTATGGTAATCAGTCTACTTTGGAAGATGGATATGGAATAAACCTTCTGCCTTTGGCTACATTTGCCATGGAAACTTATGCTGATGATCCATGCGAACTGTTTATCCCACGAACAACGGGAGGTGACATTACATTTGATGCAAAGACAACTCGTCTGATTTCACAAATGAATAAAGCCATTTCGATTGTTCAGTTTAAATTAGAAGGGGAAATAATTCGTCGCCGTCCGGAGTTTGGGATGAATGACCGTTTATTACTTCATCTTATAGATAAGGATAAGGGAACAATCACTATTGACGGAAAGGAATATGAATTAAAAGATAATTTTTTGCCGACACTAGATCCGAAAGATCCTTATCGTCTGTCTCCTGAAGAAGAAGATATGGTTCTACGTCTTCAGCAGTCGTTTGTCCGCAGTGAGAAATTGCGTAAACATATGTTGTGCCTTTTCCGTAATGGTTCTTTGTATAAAGTTTGTAACTCTAATTTGTTATTCCATGCTTCGGTTCCAATGAATAGTGATGGAACATTAAAGGAAGTGAAGATTGAAGGAGAATATTTTAAGGGAAAGGCTTTGTTGGAAAAGGCTGAACAGTTGATCAGAAGTGCTTATTTCGATCTGGAAGATTCACCTCATAAGAAATTTGCTTTGGATTATGTCTGGTATTTGTGGTGTGGAACTGATTCTCCATTATTCGATAAGAGCAAGATGGCTACATTCGAGCGCTGTTTCTTGAGTGATAAAGAAGTTCAAAAAGAAGAGAAAGGTGCTTATTATACTCTTCGTGAAGAAGAAGCTGTTTGTGATATGTTACTGGATGAATTTGGGGTAATGGGCGAGCATCGCCATATTGTGAACGGACATGTTCCTGTTCGTTCTATAAAAGGAGAAAATCCTATAAAGGCAAATGGAAAACTACTGGTTATAGATGGAGGATTCTCAAAAGCTTATCATTCACAGACAGGTATTGCTGGTTATACTTTGGTTTATCATTCACGTGGTTTCCAGTTAGTACAGCACGAACCGTTCCAGTCGACTACTAAAGCAATTGAGGAATGTCTGGATATTCGTTCAACAACAATCGTCGTTGAGCTTAGTGCTCATCGCCAGATGGTGAAAGATACTGATAAAGGAAGAGAGCTGATGCAACAGATAGAGGATTTGGAAAATCTGTTGTATGCATATCGAAACGGATTACTTCAGGAACGTAT
>JAHHQS010000265.1 GCA_020026285.1 Parabacteroides sp.
ATTAAAACTTGATATAGTTTTATCATTTACGAAATAATTTGTAATGAATATTTTGCTGATGTTTTGTATCTTATATAACACTTTCTCTAAGTTGATACCCACGTAATGAACCTTTTTCTATGAGAAAATTAAGAATCTCTATAACTTTCCTTTTCAATCTCGAGTTTCTTTTGATACCCTCCCTATTTTCAAAAATAAACTTTCTCAGAAAACATTCAATATAAAACAAAGTATTAGATTCTAAATCACCTAAAGTTATCGCTTTGTTCTTAGATATAATTGTGTAAAGCCATTCAACGCCATCCTTTTTAAATTTGCTACCGACTGTGTATAGGACCCTGGATATAGAATACAACACGGCAGGGTTTGTACTAAACTCCCTTGATACCTTATAATAAAAATCAATATTATCCGATGTCAAACTGTGCCAGGACTCGATTCCATTTCGCCACCATGGCCAAGCTAACAAATAACTAATTATAACGTCATTCAGATGATAACCTCTTGATTTAAGACATAGATCCGCGATGAAAGGATACATTTTTCTCCATATATACCAAAATTGCTCATTCCTTCTCATACTATCTTCTGCGGAAATCATTTGATCTATGAATAATTGCGTTTCTTCTGTCGCCTGTAAAGATTTTAAAATTGGATTTATATACTGATCAATTTCTGAAAGTTCTCTGTTCAAAAGGAATTTCGATATTTGCCCAAATGCCTTCAGGCGAAGTTTATAAATGTTTACATTCCTATTCGTATCATCTTCGAAATCAAGCAAACGTCTATCTTTCAACAATTCAGGTACACATTTTCGAATAACTATTTCAATAATTTCCGTAAGTTTCTTATCATTCGTATCTGACGGAATCATTTGCAACAGCATTCCCAAATCAAAAATGTCAAGTTTCTCTATTTCATCTTTACAAAGCTCTAAATCTTTGAAAGCCAGATCTTCCACTGTATCCGACAAATCTGTCAGTATTGCTTGCTTTGACACGCGTCCCCAGCTTCCTTGCTTTTTTCTTATGCCAGCGACAACGGAATTATAAATCGGTTTTAGTTTTATATAACCGCACAATATTCCTAGTGCCGTCTTCGCATCCTTTTTCCATAAGTTTGATCTATGAATAGATTCGATAATGTAGTCGCAGATTCTTTTATATGATCCAAGTGGAGTCTCATCGAGAAGAATAAATATCACACATAAAATATAGTCTTCAATTTCATCTGGATATCTACTTATCAAAGTTGGAAGCGCATGACATGCCGCCTCCAAACCATCTCCTATCTGGTAATCATAATTGTCTTTAAATAGATTTGCAATTGTACCAACAACTATGTCTCTGCAAAATACTTTATCCTCAGGCGATAATATATCAAAATATTCAATCAATAATTTAGAACAGACATACGAAGGTACAGAATAATAAAGTCTTGTATTAACATTGTCATTGCGTTTTAATTCCTCTAACAATTGCTTCGTATCTGATAACGCGAGAAGCGGATTTTCATCATATTTCCCGTTTGGGGCAGATGCCTCATGCAGGAAATCCGACCATCCCATCAGAGAGGCATATTTGCACATCTCTTTTTGTTGTAAGGTCGCTTCTGAACTTTTTTTTCTTAAATTGTCAGCAAGTTCTTTCGGAGTAAATTCTACAAGGAATCCTCCGTCTTTATGTTTAGAAACTTTAGCGGTCAAATTTCGCCTATCCATCCTGGCTAATAAAATTCCATGCATCTTACAAACGGGTTCATTATTTTTATACTCGTCTAAGATGTCATAGATATTGTTAACTAGTTCCGTATTCTTTTCTTCAGAAAAGCATTTAACTCCAAAGTATTGATAATATAGAAAGATATTCTCCAAAGACGTATTTCTAAATTGTTCTTTACATGTTTCCAGCCGTTCATCTGCATATAAGACATCTTTAAAATTGTCCAATCCGTAGCCAATTGAATAATTGTATTTTACTTGGCTCTCGTAAAATCGCCTGGTATTGTCGAAAACAAATAATTCTATTGTTCTAAAAAGTAACAAGGCTATGTCGCTAAATTTATCTGGATAAGCAAGAACGACACTGCAAACGATAGATGTGAGCGATGCTGATTTTGAATCAACAAGTATCCTTACAAGTATATTTTTGACTATTTGAGAGTCTTGATTTTGAGCTATCCCTAACAAGGCCTTTTCTAAAGCCATATGTATGGATTGAAGTAAATCTGGGACTACAGGGCCAACAAATCCACGATGCATTCCCCATATAGCATTGCTAACATATTGACGAACTTCTGTCTTGCCAACACGAAGCCTGATTACATTAACATCCTTCTGTCCAAATTCTGAATGGCTGTATTTTTCAACGGCTTCGTTTGTAAAAGAAATGATAAAATCGAGTGTTTCCTTAAAAGCCACGTGAAGTAACCATTTTATAGGAGTTTGATTAGCACTAGCTGGGAAATAATCCGAGTTACTATTTTCCGTTAAACCATAACTGCGCTTAAGATCCCAATCATGGTACCCGTAGGACTCTTCTTTGCAATTATTTTTCCAAAACATATCGCATATTTGAATTACAGACGTCGGCAAGGCATTAATTAATTCTACTGCTAAATATGGTTTCTTTAGAATTTTCGTACATAGACCTTCGTATGGATCAGTATGCCTTACCCAATGTTTTGAAACGACTTTGTCGAATATTTCCTTTAATTCATTGCTTATCTCACTAGCGGCATCAAAAACTATCTTCAGAATTTTTTCTTCGACATCTCTAGAAATGTAAAAATCTTCTTTTGTTTCTGTTTGCTGAATGATACTCAAAGCCAATAGACCTGCTATCCGAGTCGTTTCACCAGTTTTATTATAGCTACACCAGTCAGCAAGTATTGGCAATACTTGATTTAAGTTTTTTTCTAAAAATTCCTTTCTCTGGTTATAAACCAAAGATATAGCATCTTTCCAACCTTGTCCTCTGGGTGCAATCACTTCCAAGCCGGAGGTCGCTGATATATCAACACATGCAATCCGAAGTAGGAACAGTATACGCTTCAACAATTTATAATCATTTGATATGATATTTGCTTCAAATCTCTCAAAAAATAAAGTTGAAGAATCTGATAATAGGACAGACACCCAAAGTTCATCTTTCCAGAATTCCACCAACTCGTCATTTGAAAGCGATTCTTGAATGAAATCGTCAATCTCCTGTGGATTTTCAGATAAACATTCTGACAGCCATTGTCTGAATGCTCTGCGTATAGGCAAAGAGGTACCCAATGTTTCAAAGAAATCATTTACACTCATGTAGTTTTTGAAATCGCAAGAAATAATCTTTTTCAATGCCCATTCTTCGTAAATATCGTGAGTGATAAAATATCCGTTATGAGAATCGTCATAACCAAGAATTTCATCCTGCTTTAGCATAAATAATGCGTGCTGAGGCAGATGCTCTGGATTAATGTAAAACCGTCCCGTATCGCACCGTTGCATAGCAATTTGTATCATACACCTCTCACGCTCAAGATGTAGATTGTCCTTTACAACAGCCCCCATTATGCGCTTCTTCCAAAGAACGTCGATAAAATCATTGTAATTACCCAACTTGTTTATATCTTGATAATGTAGGATATATTCTCTTAAGTAGAACAGATTTCTCAGACGATCCACAAAATTCAAATTGTTTGGCAATTGGAATCTAACGTTACCTGCTATTGATGTCAGTTCTTCGGAATTCAACAGAGATACATCACATATTTCAATAGGAGGGTGTGTCGAATCACCCTCTTTAAAATAAAGATCACTATATAGTCTAACTT
>JAHHQS010000266.1 GCA_020026285.1 Parabacteroides sp.
GAAGATACACTTGCCTCCGTCCATCACTGCCAATTCGTCCTGTGTCATCAACTCTTTGCCATATTGTCAAGTGATGAATTCAAAAAATAATCCCTCTCGAAGTGAGAGGGATTATTAATGATATATATTTTTTAATCAGTTGTACTCTGTAGCGTTAGATGTAACTTCCTCCAGTTCTCGAATTCTTCGTTTTGCTGATGTCGAATAAACAAGAATATCCCAGAGAGTTATACACTTTTTGAAGTTGGATTTACATGGATGTGCTTTTCCAGTTATGGATAATAAGGTTGGTTCATCTTCTAAAGCTTTAACTATGAATTCAAGCAAATCCTCTGTATCTATCTGGTTGAAATCGCTTGTGAAGATACTTGAAATGGTTTTACTTAGTCCGTATTTCCTATAGTAGTCAATTATGCAAGAAAGTTCTTTATATCCTCTTTTTTTAACTGCATCTTTTTGCGCTAATGATAACAAATCTTTTTTTGATTTATTTAAAGAAAACCTCACTTTATCATTTAGACACTTTATCGATTGGCAGTTGCTCACAAACTGTCTAATCGGCAGAATTGTACGTCCATTGTGTAATTTAGGAATAGCCTCTTTTAAAATCATATCGTCATCATACTGCAAATCGGATTTACCGATAGCATAAAGATATAATTCATCAGCAGTTATTCCTCTATAACCAACTTTACCAAACTTTCCGTACACACCAACACCAACAACAAAATCAATATCTTGATTTTTGTCCTCAATATTTGTGGCAACATATAATTTCTCTGTTGGTTTATTTGTTTTTACCAATTCATAAAGTTGACTTTTAATACGACGAAGTGCCTTGACATCATATTTTACTGTGTTACTCAACATTGCTGAGTATAGTACTGAATAGTCAAACAATCTAATATTTTCCATTATTATTGTTTTTCCATTATCAAAGTCAAACCGTCTTTCACTAATCCCCACATCTTTAGGGGTCTCTGCCCATTCTATAAAAATAAGTCTTTTTTTCAGCTGCTCTAATTGATTATTCTCAAGACACTCTGAAATTGAGCGTAATATTCGACGAATATTAGCGTCACTAACACTATAGCCTAAGAATATAATAGGTCGTTCCAAAAAAAGAGTCAGTATTTTCGAACTCAAATATGCGCTCTTTTTAACAAACAAGTCATAATCATGAGAATTGATTACTATAGAATCTGGATTGGAGCAACATCCATGAATTTTATATATTTCTGCAACTTCATAAATCGTAGAAAACAATAACTCATTTTGCCCAATATATGGTTTGAAATGATCTTTTCCAAAGCTATTTTCAAGAAACAAATCATAATTGGTAGTAATAATACAACTAACATTTTTGGTTCCAATTTTTCTAAACAACTCTATTTCATCAGAATAGCACTCTTGTGTATCATTGCTTTTTTCGTAAAAATAATCAGCCATGCAAAATTTAAAAGGAGAAATTTTTTTACTTATATCATCTGCATGAATCGCTCTGCTATCTGAATATTTATCCTCTGTGAAATAAGCATCATTAAAATCTGCTTCAATATAGTCTGCAATTTTAGGATAAATCATATCAGAGTGTTCTCTGCACTCTCGCTCAGCTTTATTGTAATAATATTCATAAGATGATTTAATACAATATTGGCGCAACAATCCTTCCCAATTAGGAAGATCTAAATATCTTCTTGTAAGCCCTGATCCAATGAATAGCACTGGTAATGCAGGGGCATTCGACAGCATTTGAATAATTCTATCTTTCATTTCTGTTTCTCCTATTTAGCCTTACTTTTACATAATTTAAACGATAAGATTATAAAATTTCTCCCACAAAATTATAAACAATCTTAACTTCCTGTGTCTTTTGCCCATCAACTTTCTTGACTTCACCCACCAGAATCCGGCTGATGAGCCGATTCAACACCGCTTCATCCAGCTCCTGAATGGTGGCATACTGCCGAATCTCCCGGATAAAGGTGCGGACTTCGCTTTCCTGAGTGTCAGACTGCTGAAGCATCATAGTCAAGTCTTGCAGGCGTGTCTGATTATCTTCCTGCTCCTGTTCCATAGTAGCAGTCAGCTTCATAAACCGCTGTTCTGAAAGGATACCTTTGGCTTTGTCGGTATACAGGTTCAGGAACATCTCATCAATCTCACGATTTCTGGCTTCCAGTTGCTCACGCTCTTTCTGCATCTGGGAAGTATCTGCCATATACTGCCGTTCCATCCGGCTGCTAAGGCGATGGTAAAAGGCATCCGCATCTTTCAGTGCCGTTTTTGCCAGCTCCTGAATGTCTTTCAGCACAAGGTTATATAAATCTCTGGCTTCAATTTTGTGGCTGGTGCAGGCGTTTTTGCCCAGTCGGTTGTAGGTCTGGCAGATATAATACGCCTTGTCGATTGGCTCCCGCAGTTCACCGGTAAAGCGATTTTTGCCGGTTCTGCCAACCTTTTCATACCGCACTTGCATGGACTTTCCGCAGGTGGCACAGTAGATGATGCCATGAAAGATGTTGTAAAATGGACAATTATTGCCCTTCATAATGGGTGGTCTACGGTCAATGATCGCCTGAACCTGCTCCCATTCTTCAGGGGATACAATCGCTTCATGGCAATTCTCGATAATCTCCCAATCGTCACGGGGAATGAAGTCCACCGTACCAGATCGAATTCCTTTCTGGTGTGTCCTGCAAACCAAGTGAGCACCTTTATAGAAAGGATTCCGCAGGATATGGCTGATTCTTGCACTGCCCCAAGAATAGTAGTTGACATCGCAAGTTGTGTTGCTTTTCACTCTGGTAATCGGGATCTTATCTTCCATCAGCTGTTTTGCAATCCGCATACAGCCCCAACCGTCCAATGCCATATTATAAATTTTGCGTATCACTGGGGCAGTATCTGGGTCAAGGATCAAATGCCCCTGATCTTCCGGGTCACGCATCAAGCCGAGAGGTGCTTGTCCGCCGCAGAACTTGCCTTGTCGAGAACGGGTCATGCGACCAGCCAGCACTTTCTTTGAAATATCCCGGCTGTACATATCATTTAGGATATTCTTGAACGGCGTAATATCCATTTCCTGACGAGTCAGGCTGTCCACTCCGTCCGTAATGGCAATATAGCGGACATTGTGCTTGGGGAAGAAGATTTCAATATAGCTGCCAGCTTCAATGTAATTTCTTCCCAGTCTGGACAAGTCTTTTGTGATGACGCAGCCAATTTTACCAGCTTGGATATCAGCGATCATACGCTGAAATGCAGGACGGTTGAAATTGCGCCCTGTATAGCCATCGTCCACATAATACGCATACTGGAACATTCCGTTTTTCTCGGCAAATTCCTTTAACATCAGTTTCTGGTTGCTGATGCTCATACTCTCGTTATCACCGCCATCGTCCAGAGAAATGCGGCAATAGAGAGCTGTGATTTTCTGATTTTCTTGTTTTTTCCTGCTCATAGTGATCTCCTTCTATGAACAGGGACACGATATACATATTATACCATGCCCCTGTTACAAATTCAAATGATCTTTAAGCCGCATTCTGTTCTGTTTTGTGATTTTCCAGCCATTTTTCAAAGTGTTCGCGAGTTTGTCGTTCAATGAGCTGTTCAAAGGCTTCCTGCATGGTTTTCTGACCAGAAAACTCCCGCACCACGATAAATTGCACTTTTTTGTCTTTGCTTTTCTCCATAGGCTACCTCCATAGAAAATGCCAGACAAAGGATACTGGCAACGAAGTCCGGCAACGAACCTCAAAAAACCTGTAACCTATCATCTGGCTTATCATTCTTACTTTTCAATTTTTCTTACA
>JAHHQS010000267.1 GCA_020026285.1 Parabacteroides sp.
CTCGTGCTGTCTCCCACTCGGTGAATGTAGAATATTTGGAATAATCAATAATGATGCATTCGTCCGAGATTTTACCGGTGGAATCGTTCGTAGTATAAAGAACAAGATATTTTACATCGTGTCCTTCTGCTTTTTCCATAGCAGCCAGCTTAAATAACTGTTCTTCAATAACACTATCCTTGTCAATTGTTGCATATTCTTCCTGGTTTTTAACCTCGATGAACAGAAATGCATTGTCTTTTGCATCTCGCACAATAACATCGATTCTGCTTGTAATCGTGTGAGGTCTTCCAGCAGTATACTCATGTTCAATTTCAATTTTATCAGGGGAATAACCTAATTCATTTGCGAGCTTCGTAAGCAAATAGGCTCTAACCAATTCTTCAGGTTTTGCCTCTGTTCTTTTTTGGCACTGTACTATTTTGTCATATTCCAGTTTCATTGCTCCTAAGTCCAACTTTTTGACAACTTTCAGTGGGTTAGAATCAATATAATCTTTTATCAGAGCGTTGTTCATGCTAATTCCCTTCATAATCTTTACTTCATTTTTTGTGGTATTGCAGATTCCGTCCTTTTCCTTCTTTATACAGCATATTTTCTTTTACCATTTTACGTAGTAAAAGGCCAGCTGTAGATTGAGATACTCCCAATGCAGTCTCTACATCCTTACGAACAATGGATTTTTTTGCATCAAATAGACCAAGAACTATTCTTTCTCGTTCGCTTTCGGATAATGTTACAGCAGGTGGCAGTTTGTCGATTTCTGTGACCGGAGACTGATTCACTGAACAATTCATGTTAGGGAGAGTGATCTTAAAGGCATTATTGCTAACATCGATTTTAGGCTTGATAGGATAATCTGCATAGTTTTCATTAATCTTCATAATTCCGGTACCATAAGCCTCAATTAGTCTCAAACGGTAAAATGTATTTGCCAAATGTTGATTTCGTAGTGCAGAAACTCCCAACATAATATCATCATAGGATATACCAGTAACTAAGCCACCAATGGTAACAAACTCAATTCGATCATCAAAAATGCTAATCAGTGTAGAGCCACTCACAGAATAGTCTCGATGCACAATTGCATTCAGCAACGCTTCTCGCAGTGCTTCGGCAGGATAATCTCGCTTGTCAATTCGTTCCAGTCCTTCAAATTCTGCACGGGTGTGATTGAATTGGTCGATATAGGTATAAGCATCTTCAAGTTGTTCCAATAAAGAACCTGTCAGTTCTTTTCGATCCTTGAATACACTTTTCTTACTGCCTTCAAATACAGCCATTTTGATGGTGTGCGTACATTGGTCGGACAGCAGCATTCCCAGATTGGTATAGGTGCCATCCGGGCCAATGATATTCAGCGTGCGTTTCTGAGCTTCTCCAAACTCCACGCCTTTCTTAGCGAAATACGCAGCAGTTTTTTCAAATGTCAGATGCTGGTTGAGGGAACGGGCGTCCTCGTAGCAATCTCCGCTGGTTTCCCGAATCATATTCAAAATAGCTGTTTCGGAAGCCGGTACTGAGGAAGCACCCTGGCGCACATAAACGCCCTCAGGGCGAACACCTTTAGAATGTAGATAATAGGGTCGAGCTGTGCCCCGCTGCACAGTTAATACTACAACATCTTTACCTTCAATTTTTTCAACCGAGCAATCAGTGAACATTGTCACATCAGGACGCACAATGTCTCGAATCATATTAGTCAGACGTAGCATGGTATCATCTACCTGATCTACACCACAAGCCGTTCCATCATCATTGATACCGATATATAGCTTTCCGCCCTCTGTATTTGCAAATGCAATGACAGCATATCTAATATCATCCATATATTCACGTTTGAATTCGGTCGTTTTATTTTCAACCATATTCATGTTCTATCATTCATCTCCTCACTAAGTTGCATATTCATATAGATTTATCCATTAAACGCCTTTTTCACCAAATAAGTCCATTAATCTATTATTAAAAGCTCTTTTTATATCCCGTAATGCGCTTAATCCCGAATAGTCAAAATCATATAAGTGATCTCGATCTGCTTGTGTCATTTCAAATTTGCTAAATTTATCAGAATATTTTTCCTTAGCTCTTTCCAATAACAGATCCAAAAATTTAGTTTTCTCAGCAACAGACGGCTCTTCAAATTGACATACTAAATCGAATCGAGTTTGTAGTTCTGGAGGAATTTCTTTTTTATAATCACTTTCATGTTGAATATTAGAAGTAAAAACAACAATATATCCATCCAGGTCGTATTCTCTTGCCATAGAATCCGTAAACTGTCCTTCTTCCAGCAATTCAAGGAAAAATGAAAACACTGGCCTTGTCGTTTTTTCAAATTCATCGCACAGCAAAACACCAACTTTGCTTTTATTTATTTTTTCGCTTAGTTCACCATGAGTACAACCAACATATCCTGCCGGACTGCCGATAAGACTGTTGAGAGCATCTTGGCTGCTATAGTTTTGAAAATTAATTTTAGCTAAATAGCAATCTTTTGACAGTCCATTTGCAAGTAAACGAGCAACTTCTGTTTTTCCAATTCCGGATGCTCCAAATAAGAATATGGATAGTACCTTTTGCTCTTTTACAGCATTAAGTGTTCTGAAGTTCTTGAGCAGATAGTTTAATCGTTCTTTGAAATAATGGTGTCCTACGAGATTGTGACAGAAATCGTCCATATAACTACAGAAAACCTCGTTGTCCAAATCGGTGACTTTTAAAACACGCTCGTCTTCAGCTTCATGTGCATCTTCAATATTTAAGTCGGGTAACAGGTTTGATATCGGCTCTTGATGATCAAAGAACAGAGGAAAGTATTCTAATAAAACATCTACTTGAGGGGTTTGCACAATTATACAGGTGTTTGAAAATGCTGATATAAGTTGCTCAAGCGCATAAATAAGATTCTTGTTATTCTCGATGGCATATGATGCGGATGTCAAATCGAGCAGTGTCATTTTCTCGCTTTTATTAAAAGAGTCAAATTCATCTCTCATATCTTGACTGGCCTGCGAAAATGTTGCAATTGGTATGTTATGCTCATAAGCATAGCTGATAATCTTGTCCAAATCTTTAATGTGGTTATATTTATAAACAGGACGTCTTTTAACTAAAGATGCTAAAACAGGCATCTCTGCCGTAGGGTTGGTAGCATCTTTAACGCCCTCCACAGATATTGGAAAATATCTTTCACATTTAAAGAAAAGCAACGGAAACAGATCAATTGCATCATCAACAAGCGACTCTCTAATAATCACCTTAGTGTCATCAGCCATCGGTCTAAAGTTCACACATGCTGATAAGATATCATGACGATTTACTCTCAAATAGCATATCAGAGAAGAAATATCAATGCAAACATCTGTATTTTCTTCAAGTTGCTCCATTGTATCTTGAAATACGAATGGGTATACATCCCGTTCTTTCTGTATCTCTCGTAGTTCTTTAATGCTACGATAGGTAAACAACGTGTACCCTTTCATGTTTATCTCCTCCAAAGATTTGATAACCAAAAGCCAAATTTATTCCACCAATGAATTTTGGAAGCAGGCTTATCTTCAAAACTAAATGTCACATCTTGAATAATAGATAATGTGTCCACGAAGTGACGCTCTGTTTTGCTTGTGAGCGATCCAGTTGAAGTAGTGGCAACGGGCTTGCTATTACTCTTGATAATCTTCTTTTCATTCTCTGCTTTTTGCTTTTGTTGGTCTCCCATTTCTTGTAAATAGGTAAAAGTATTAGAAGTAACAAAATCTTCTTCT
>JAHHQS010000268.1 GCA_020026285.1 Parabacteroides sp.
GAAGAAGGTTCCTATGTCTCTTTGAAAAACAAGAAATTCTCTCTCCGTTCAAACTTGACAGTGGAATTGACAAAATATATCAAGATGAATTTGAATCTGGCAGGAAACCAGTCAAACGACAAACGATTCTACTGGCCGTTCAGTGATGATGATGATCAGGCAGTATTCGACTTGTATCGTTGTACATTCAATGCCTTGAAGACGACTCCTTTCTATTCTCATCTGGATGGAACTCCGGCAAATGAAATCACAGATTATCCGATCTATCCGGATTACGGTTCCTGGCAGGGCTGGAACCCGGTAGACCAGGTTGTTGGAGATCGTTATCTGAAGACCAGACGTAGAAACATGAACGGTATCATTTCTTTTGATATCAATCTTGATTTCATAACAAAAGGCTTGAGTACAAAAGTGATGGCAAACTATGTTGCCAAAGACTTCTCTCGTAAGAGATATATGACTTATCAGAAGAACTATAAATTCCAGCAGGCAGATCCTAGCGGCAACAGGTTCCTGCCAGGTCCATTGAATCTGAACGAATATAATACCTTCAATTTCTCACAGAGTTATGAGAATCTGGATTATCGCACTAAGCAGTTGTGGAGTGAGCAGTTCAACTGGTTCCTGAATTATGCGAATACATTTGGCAAGCATGACGTATCAGCCATGGTAGTATTCGAGCAGGCAAAGAATGGTGGCGAATGGGTTCGTGCCCAGGGTGAAGATCCGGCAACCCGGTTAGACCAGATGTTCGTTTATTCCAAAGATGCCGAACGTCGCTGGGGTGATGCCCGGGAATATACCGGAGGCCGTTTGTCATGGATAGGCCGTTTCAATTATACGTTCGATCAGAAATATATCGCAGAGTTCTCTTTCCGTTATGATGGAAATACCCTGTTCCCTGAAGGACATCGTTGGGGCTTCTTCCCATCAGTATCCGCAGCCTGGAGAATCAGTCAGGAACCGTTTATGGAAAGAACAAAAGACTGGTTGAGCAATTTGAAACTTCGTGCATCCTATGGTACAACCGGTAATGATTTGGATGTTAATGGAAATCCTATTCCAGCCTTCTCTTTCTTGCAGAAATATAGTGCTTCAGATTCACCATTCATATTTGGAAATAATTTGAGTACAGGAATTGTAGCAGGCAGTACTCCTAATACAGCTTTGACATGGGCCACCTCTAAAACATTTAATGGCGGTTTTGATATCGGAGTTCTGGATAACCGTTTGACAGCAACATTCGATGCCTTCTATCGTAAAGAGGTTGATATTTTAGGTCCGCGTACAGTAACATTGCCTAGTACTTATGGACAGGATTTAGCTCCTGAAAATTATGCCCAGCGTTCATGGCGTGGTGGTGAACTGGCGTTAACCTGGATGGATAAGGCTGCAGATGGAGATATTGATTACTCTGCATATGTTAACCTTGGTTTCGCCCGCGACCAGTGGGATGTATTGGATGAATCAGCAATTTATAAAGAAGGTGGAAACCTGGCAGACTTGTCTAAAGTTGGTATGGCTGACAGTCGTATTATCGGTTTGATAGCAGACCACCTGTTAACAGATCCTGCTGAGGTGGAAGCTTTAAAAGCTAAAGGATTCAAACAATATGGTCGTGATCCATATTTAGGAGGTATCTTATATAAGGATACACGTGGTGATGGTTATACTCCTGGCCCTGATGGTAGAATTGATGGTAATGATGCTCAGAATCTACTGACAGAAAATTCCACACCTCGTATCAACTACGGTTTTGGTGGAAGTATCAAGTGGAAAGGCATTTCATTGGATGTGCATTTCCAGGGAGTTGGAAAATATGATAGAATGGTCGGTGGTGTAGATGGCGGTTTTAATCAGCATGGTGGCGCCGTTCGTCCTTACTTCCCAATCTGGACAAGTGACAAGGTTTATGATCCTGAATTCAATCCTGATGGAGAATATCCAAGAATCGTTGGTCGTAACTGGTACGAATCAGGTACAGGAAATACAAGTTTCTGGCTGAGAAATGGAGCCTACTTACGTTTGAAGAATTTAAATATCGGTTATAGTTTACCACAGAGTATTTTACGTCCTATCGGTTTGACAAACGTTCAGGTATTTGCCAATGCAACCAACCTGTTCTGTATTTCTGCAGTAAATGAATTCCTGGATCCGGAGCAGAAATACTATGATTCATATCCATTGATGAAGACATTCTCTTTTGGTCTGAACTTTACATTCTAATTTTAAGTTGAAAAGAATATGAAAAAGAATAAAATAAAATATACAATTTTGTCAGCGGCTTTCGCCTTTTGTGGAATGGTAACAAGCTGCGATACACTGGATATCGATAACTTGGAAAGCTATGACGAGTCCATGGTTTGGGATGATGTTAATCTGTGTACAGCTTATGTGAATAATTTGTATTCTGAATGTTTTGGTAACTGGAATGTTAGTGCCGATAATAATTCGGATCAAATAACCGGTATGCCTTGGTATCTGGGAACAATTACAGAAACAGGTGGTGCTTACAAGAGATGGACTTATAGAGAGATCAGACATATAAATGAAGGTATCAAACGTCTGGAGGAAGGAAAGATAGATAAGAAAACAGCAGACAATCTTTTGGGACAGGTTTATTTTATGCGTGCCTACATGTATTACTGGATGGTGATTCATCATGGAGGAGTTCCCTATTTGAAGGTTCCGCAGGACAAGGATAAGGATGATCTTTTTGTAAAACGTAATACAACAGCCGAATGTTTCCAGTTCATGGTAGAGGATCTGGATCATGCAATAGCCTTGCTTCCCGCCAAGAATGCAGGCGGTTCTCCTGATTACGGCCGTATTGATCAGTGTTTTGCCAGAGCCTGGAAAGCGAAGACCTTATTATTGAAGGCATCTCCACAGTTCAATCCGAATCATCCGTATGATAATGCCTATTGGAAGGAAGCTTATGCCGCAGCAAAGGACGCTTACGATTTCTGTGTTGCAAATGGTATTTCGTTGACCGAAAATTATCATGATATCTGGTTGAAAGAACAGGGACCAGAAGTCGTATTCCCTGTAGTTAATTCTAATCCTAATAAAATAGCAGCTTGGGAGCATGGTATTCGTCCTGCTTCTGTTAGCCGAGGTCCTCAGGCTGCCGGCCCTACCTGGGAATTTGTAAAAGATTTCCCAATGCTGGATGGAAAGAGATATGATGATCCGTCCGGAAAGTATTATGTAGGAGATGAAAAGGCCTTGTTGAAATCTTTCTGGCAGAATCGTGACCCACGTTTTAATGAAGTTGTATTGTATAATGGTCGGGAATATCCCGTAGCGGGAAAGGATGCAAAATACAGACAGTACAATGCCTTGGGTATCAGTAGCGGAGATGACCAGTATGGTGTTAATCCGGAGGCTCATACCAATGCAGTGCACAATGATGATTATAGTGGCCTGTATATTTATAAGGCAGCCGATCTGTCCTTGACTCAGTCCAAAGTAATGACATACGATATAGACTATATCCTGATGCGTTTCCCAGAAGTTATGTTTATTTATGCAGAAGCTGCCAATGAGATGGGACATTCAGATGTGGCAGTAGAGATGCTGAAACAGATTCGAAAACGTGCCGGCATTGAACCAGGGTCCGATAATCTTTATGGTTTGAAGGTGGCAACGAAAGAAGATATCCGCAAGGCTATATTGTATGAACGACATATCGAATTATGTTACGAAGGTCATCGT
>JAHHQS010000269.1 GCA_020026285.1 Parabacteroides sp.
ATATTATCTAGAACTTTTTCAGAATGAGGTCCATTATATTGGAATACCACATCTTTAAATTCAATGTCTGAACCATCTAGTATTTCGCAAATATAATCTCTATCTTTTTCTTCTTCATCTTTTTGATCCTGAATTTCATTGAGTCTTTCCAATGATATCTTAGCGTCTTGAGCTTCCTGTATAAAACTGATGAATTGCGAAATTGGTGCATTTAGCTGACCAATGATATATTGCATTGCTGTCATCATCCCCAAGGTCATATCTCCATTTATTACAGCACTTGCTGCCAAAAAAGAAATGAATACATTTTTAGTCTGATCTATGAATGTACCACCAATTTGCTGTGTCTGTCCAATAACAAGCCCTTTCACACTTACATTAAATAATCTTGCCTGTATTCTTTCCCATTCCCATCTTTTCTGCCTTTCACAACCATTCAACTTAATATCCTGCATCCCCGTTATTAACTGAACAATACTACTTTGATTAGCCGATGCTTCTTGAAAGCGCATATAATCCAATTTTCTTCTTTTCCTCATAAAAAGTATGATCCATACAATATAAAAGCCACTGCCAAGAATAAAGATACCTAGAATTTCTATATTATAACCTCCCATCACGACAGCATAAACCCCAAACGTAACCGCTGCCATCATGATACTAAGTAAAGAACCAGTAAGAAAAGACTGAATACGGCTATGATCACCTATGCGCTGCATTATGTCACCTACCATTTTGGAATCATAGAATGAAATCGGAAGCTTCATTAGCTTGGCAAGAAAATCTGATATAAGAGAAATGCTAATTCTTGTAGTCATGTGAAGCATCAACCAACTACGTATTAATTCATTGGCCATTTGCCCTAATACCAGAACCACTTGTGCTATCAATATGACTATTACAAAGTTTAAATCACTTGTCCCAATGCCGACATCTATGACAGACTGCGTAAGGAATGGCATCATTAAACTTATTATGCTGCCTGTAAGCATAGCCAAAAACAATTGTACAACAAAACGTCTGTATGGTATTAAATATTTCAATAGATTTTTAAAATTCAATCTGATATCTTCATCGTTTTGTTCTGAAAATTTTTGCGTAGGTTCAAGTAATAATGCTATACCAATAGATTTATCGTCCGTACTTTCAGAAATGGTTTGTGCCCAACACTTTAGAAATTGTTTTTTTTTGTATTTTAAGAGTCCAGAAGCCGGATCAGATATATAAATATAAGTTTCATTCTTCTTTTTCTCGACTTTATATACTACAACAAAATGACATTGATTCCAATGCACTATGCAAGGAAGACTAGCTTCATTACACAATTGTTCAAAATTAATTTTTACTCCTATTGTACGGAAACCAATCTTTTCTGCTGCGTCACTAATACCTAAAAGAGATACCCCCTCTCGGTTTATATGACATTTATCCCTTAGACTCTGCAATGAAAAATTTTTACCATAATATTTAGCAATAATTCTCAGACACGTTGGGCCACAATCCATTGAGTCTAATTGAATGTATATAGGAAACTTCTTTAGCATATATTTATCGTATTATCAAGTAAAATGATATTCTACTTCTAAAGTAATTTAATTTGCAGCAAAAATATAAAAAGTATTTGTTAAGGCAAAGATTAAATCACAATTAAAACGGACCTACATTAGCCAAGTATTCGTTAACTCTCCATTTGCATATATAGCAAAGATACTACTTACACTATTCCAGGTACTTAGAATTAGTGTCTGCTGAATTAATAATTCATCACACATAGAGAGTAGCATAATACATAATCCCTCATGATGACGATGGCAAAGATCCCCCTTAATTTTGGTTAGCACAAGGCAAAGCTCCCTTGGGAAATCACGTTCTTGACGAAGTAGCACATTCTCGTCCAGCATCATGCTGTGTCCGGAAACTTAGTCTTATATCATTGGCTCGATAGATCCTCTTAGCTGTACCGAATGAACATTCGATTTCGTCACGATTACCGATAGCTTTTGCTATTTTAGATTACATTTCCTCGGACGGTGTTTTTGGGGGCGCTCTTCCTAATGGTTTACAGTACGATTAGATTTCAAAGTCCTTGAATATATTTCAATTGATCTTGTTCAGGTAAATCTTATCCGCAAGGAGAGTTGCAAGAAGACAACCGAAACGTTCTTTGAAAAGTTGAATCTGCAGTACAAGATCCTGATTTTCGTTATAGGCATCCCAGCTGCGGTGGTTTATGAACGTATAGCCTTCAACAATGCTTACTCCTATCTTGTCTCCAAAGTCATTCTTTGCCTTTCCGTGGACAATGGCGCGCACATGAGGCTGGAAGATGCTAAGTATCCTATCCTCACAAGTATAGAGCTTTAACCTCAGCATCTCTTTCTGCTGATGGTACATCTTGATGATGGTAGTCATTGCGCGCTTCTCGTAAAAAAATAGGCTGTCATAGTACTTGTAGTCCTTTGCAAAAAGAGTAAAAAGAATGCGGATGTTTTTGTGTAAGAACTTGAGCATCACCACCATGGTTCCACGCACTATCTTGCCCCGTTTCTTGGATTGGCTGATGAACCGAAGATAGACTTGACGGACTTTTTTGAAGTTGATATGAAGCTTGCATAGCCCAAATGCTTCGCACACCTTTATTATATAGTCGGTCACCTTACGGCAGCCGTCATGTATTATATCAACATCTACAAGATAGCGCATTTCGGCATCTGCATAGGTGGCATCAATCTTCAATGCGCCCCCTTGTGCTTACGTCCCTGCGAATCAGTAAAAGAGATAGTATTGGAATCTTCAGCTTCCGGCATTGGAGATTCCTCGACATTCTTCCTCGCCTCCTCTTCCACACGCTTACGCCTCTCTTCAAGAAGTCGCTTCTCTTTGTTTAGCAGACGGACAATTATTATGTTGATTTTTCTTCAGAAATACACTTCCGAATGGTGACGAACAGACTTGGGGCAAATATAGGCTTGTCAGTAAACTCAGACAGTCCGCACAAGTACTGCATATCAGGGTTCTCCCTGATCATCTCGATGGTTTCGTCATCACCAAGATTAAGCTTGTGTTACCTGATCAAAAATGTTCATTTTTTCTTTAATTCTACTTTTACTTGCCTACTGATGGGTTCCTTTCTATCCTTGTAACACGTTAATAATATTTAACTAAATAATAAATAACAAGTATTATGGACAAAGAAAAAGAATTATTTCAGGCTGTATACAAAAGTGTAAAAAACACTATTAGCCAAACACTACAATCTACTACAGAAACAATTAAAGAAAATAGAGATATAAAAGAAGGAAAACCAATAGAAGAAATTACTTCATACAAAACAGAGCTTATCAAAACGTTGATAGAATCGTATACCAAGGATGTCGAGACACAAAATATCAGTACATATAAAGCTTCACTGGCACGCTAAATCAACGAAAAAAGACTAATCGGAAGTTTTAAAGGCTAAAAATTTAAACCACTATATTTCAAATCATTACTAGTATATATCTGTAATACATGGAAAGAAGTAGAAAAGGCCAGATCTCACAAAAAAACTATTTACAAAACACCAACAATAAATTATAACAATCCGTCCTACACTAAATGCCCCCTATCTTCGTGGCGACAAACAATTTATCAATTAAAAAAATAGATGTATGAAACCAAAGAAAAGACCGGCATCACAAACTGAAGCCATGAAACTGAGATGGAAAAAACGGA